>CALLZN010000289.1 GCA_937858895.1 uncultured bacterium
TGGCTACGGCCTGCAAAAGGGGATTCCCTTCGTCGCGCCGCGTCCCTCGAAGCGGATCGCCGCGGCTACGGCAAGGGGCGAGAAAGCGCCTCTGCGCGTCGGCCTGCGCGCGCGCGATGGCATCGGCAAAGACCTGAGCCCGCTGTCTTACGTTGGCGGCTTCGCGACCAAGTCGATGCTCTACGAGACGCTCGTCAAGCGCGACGCGAGCGGACGCATCGGTCCCTCTCTGGCAGCCCGGTGGCAAGTCTCGGCCGACGGTCGGCGCTTCGACTTCTTCTTGCGCGAGGGCGCGCGCTTCCACGATGGCTCCCTCGTGACGGCCGAGGACGTGCGCTTGCACTTTCGACGCTGCCTCGGCTTACCCGAGCACGATTGGCTCCCTGCCAACCGCCTCGTCACGGAAGTGAAGGCCGTGTCGCCGACTTGTGTGCGCTTCGAGCTTGCGGAGCCGCACGCTTTGCTCGATTCGCTCTGTGCGATCAACCCTTGCGCGATCGTCGGTCCGGCGGCGCGAGACCGCGAAGGGCGCTTCGTGCGGCCCATCGGTAGCGGTCCCTTCCGTTTCGTGGAAGACATCGACGGTCGATCTTGGCGGGTCGCTTCGGCGGACGGAGTCGAGCTCGAGGTCGTGGCCTTCTCGCGCGAAGGTCCGGAGCCGATCGCGGCGCTCGAGCGCGGCGACATCGACGTCTTCGTCGGTGGCTGGGACGAGGACCTCGCGCAGCATGGCGTCGATGCGCTCGCGCGCGATCGACGCTTCGTGGTCGAGACGGCACCGGGTTCGTCCGTCGTCCTGCTCGACTACCGCGGCGAGGGTTGCACGGGCAAGCGCGAGGTGCGGACTGCGATTCGGGACGCGATCGACCGGGCGCGCTTGGTCGACCTCGTCGAAGGTGGGCGCGCCGACCCGACGTCGCAGCTGATGGCGAACACCTTGACTTGGTGGCCGCGCAACGAAGCGTCCGTTCTAGCCGCAGTGAGCACGGGGGGTAGCGCAGCTCCAGCTCTCCAAGTCGATGTGAGAGTGCGCCCGGGTCGACGCGCGCGCAGTGAACGCGCAGCGCGCGCCGTCGTCGACCAACTGCAGCAAGCAGGCATGCGCGCTGTCCTCGTTCCGAGCAATGCGAAGGACGCTGACGTGCATGTCAACGTCACGCTCGGCTTGCCCTACGACCCGATCGACGCGCTTGCCCGACGTTTCGCCAAGGCCGGTGCGCCGCTCGCCAAGGCGCACCCGAAGCTCGTCGAACTCGTCGCCACGGCCCTGCGCGAGCCGCACGAAGAGCGCCGCATCGCGACCTACCGCGCGATCCAAGACTACGTGCTCGAGCAGGTCCTCGTGACGCCGCTCTACGTTCCGCAGCGCAGCGTCCTGCGCCGCCGCGAGGTTAGCGGCGTGCGCCTCGGACCCGACCTCTACCACGTCGATTGGTCGAAGCTGCGCGACGATCGCAGGCCGCCGCGCTGAGGCAGGCCTTGGTCATACCACTAGGTGTTCACGATTCGTTCGGGGCTAGGGTCAGTCTTCGCTCAGCGCCAGCAACGCGTAGGCCGTGCAGAGCAGCGGGCTTGCTTCCCACCAGCGGCCGTTCTTGGCGTTGACCCATGAGCCATCGGGGAGCTGGAGCTGCTCGAGCTTCTTCGCGAGCACCTGCTTCCAGTCGATTGGCGCTGCGCCTTCTTCGCGGGCGGGGATCTCCTTGACGCCGGCGAGCGAAAGGGCGCGCGCGAGCGTCACGTAGTAGTAGAAGAGACCCTGGTAGCGCACCTTCTCGCCGAGGCTCGCCTTGGCGCCCGGGTTGACGTCGACGGTGAAGTTGCGGAAGCACCATTGGAGCGCCTTTTCGAGGCGCTCGTCCTTGCGGTCGAGGCCGGCGAGGACATAGCACTTGAGCAGGGCGTAGGTCATCGAGCCGTAGCTGCGAGGCACGAAGCCGCCGGAAGCCGTTTCGTCGTAACCGGCGTAGCTGACGCCCGGGTAGTACTGGGCGCCACCGTCGTCACCGGCGACGACCTCGATCTTTTCGCCCTTCTCGTTCGAGCCTTGCCCCGACCACGAGCCTTGGCCTGGCAGGTTCTGCACGCGCCGCAAGTAGACGAGGGCCTTGGCGAAGGCGTCGTTGCTCGCGTCGAGGCCGGTCGCGCGCAGCGCTTCGACCGCCATCTGCGTGTTCGAGAGGTCGCCGCGCTCGTCGCCGCCGTAGCCGATCGAACCGTAGTCGCGGTCGCTCGGGCTGTAGCCGTTGCGCTCGATGTTCTGGATCGTGAGCAGGTACTTCTGGGCCTTGGCGAGGGCCTCGGCGATTTCGCTCGCTTCGATGTCGATGTCTCGCGCGCGCGACAGGGCGAGGACCGCGGCGCAGGTCACGTAGTTGGGCACGTTGTCGGCGAAGGCGCCGTTCTCGCGCTTCTTCTGCTCATCGAGGAGGTAGCGCACGCCGGTCGTCAGAGCCTTGGTCTCCGCTTCACTGCGGCTGGCTGCGGGCTTGCCGCCGAGCGCCGCGAGGGCCAGCGACGTGAGGCCGGTCTCGGGGCGCGTCTTGCCGTCCGGCGTCGGCATGGACCAGATGCCCGGAGAAGATTGCTGGGCGAGGAGCCAGTCGAGCGCCTTCTGCATGAAGGGCGCCCAGGTCTTGGCCGCTCGTGCGGGTTTGGCGTCTTGCTGCTTCTCGGCTTGCTGGCTCGCGACGGCTTGGATGAGCTCGGCGAAGGGCTCGCGCACGCCGGCGATGCCTTCGGCCTTGGCCGCGCCGAAGGGCTGCAGTGCGGCCGCGAGCGCGTTGCCAGTGAGGTGGAAGCGGCCAGCGAAGCTCTTCTCGATGGCCGCGAGGTCCGCGGCGTGACCCTTGGCATCGAGCGAAGCGAGCGCCATGTGCGCCCAGGCCGTCGTGTCCCGGACCTCGTCCTCGCTGAGGCTGCCCTGTCCGATCAGCCCGTCGGCGCGGCGCTGCGCGAAGAGCACCCGCAGGGGCTCGCGCACGATCGGACCATCACTCTTGTCGTAGCCGCGGTGGCAGTGGGTCAGGGCGACGAGGAGAACCGCGGCCTCCTTGGCGCTCATGTCGTCGACCTTGCGGGCGGCACGGACCAAGCCATCGACGCGCCCGTCGAGGGATGCTTGGGCTCGGATGCCGGGGGGCGAGGCGGCTATTGCGAGGGTCGCGATGACGGCGAGGCTTGCGAGAGCGCGCGCGCGCTGAGGAAGGGCGGAGATCGTACGCATCGTGTGTTCAGGAGTTGTCGAGGGCTTCGTGGCGGGCGTCGTGCAGTGTTTGGACTAGGGTCGGCCTTCCATAAGCCAAGCTGGCGGCGCGAGCCCAACGTCGGCATGGTAGCGCGGTTCATGACGAGTCGTCGCGGTCGTCGCTTGCTCTTCGGAAAGGTCCCACTGCCCGGCGCGGTCAAGACCCGGCTCTGCCCGCCGCTCACGCCGAGCGAGGCGGCGGAGCTCTACATGGCCTTCTTGCCCGACATCTTGGCGGCAGCCCAGCGCGAGGCCGACCGAGTCGAGACGATCTTCGCGGTCTGGCCCGATCCGAGTGGCCTGAGCAAGGAGCTGCACGAGCCCTATCCGGCGATCCGCTTCGTGGACCAAGTCGGCCAGGACTTGTCCGAGCGTATGGAGCACGCGCGGCGGCGCGATGGCGAAGATCGCGCACGTGACAATCGCGGTGCAGTGTGCGCCGGGTGCGACGCACGCCGCACCCGTCAGACGACGAAACCCAGCCGCGCGAAGAGCGCCGGATTCGCGGCGATCGCCGCGTTCAAGCCCGGGAAGACCGCTTCAAGCTGCGTGTTGCTCAGCCCGAACATGCCCGCAAGGATCTCGACGAAGACCACCCGGAAGTCGCTCGCCGGATAGACCGCGTTGTAGTCCAGGTTGGTCGGTTGCGTCGGATTGACGAAGGAGTCGCGCAACGGCTTCCAGTGTTGTCCATAGCCGTTGAGGGGCAAGGCAGGATCAGTCATGTTGTAGACACCTGCGCGAATGCGATCGCCGAGCGCGATGTAGGCTGTTCCGACGCCGTGATCGGTCCCGTTGTTGCCGTTGGAACGCACGGTGCGTCCGAACTCGGTGACGAAGAGAATCATGTAGTCGGCCGCTGTGTCGAGCTGAGCCAGCTCGTCACAACTTGCCATCCCGTGCGCCAAGTAGGCCAGTAGTCGTTCTTGATCCGTCAGCTGGTTGCCGTGCGTATCGAAGGCGCCGAGGTCGAGTCCACAGACGACGGCGTCCGTGTTCTTGAGGACGTGCATCGACTCTTCGAGTTGCGCGAGCAGATTCATGCCGAGGTTGAAGGGTCCTACGGCCGCAAGCGCGGCATTGGTGCTTCCGGTGACCTCAGGGCCCGTGCGTGGAAAGCGTGCAGCATCATGCGTCAAGACTGGCAGGCCCGGAGGCGCAAGCACGTCCCTGCTCGCGAAGTAGCTCGCGCCCGAGACCTGGGTGAAATTCGATTGCGCACCCAGGTTCGTCAACGTGTCGACACCATGCCCTCGCCACCCTTGGGTGCCAGCTCCTTCGAGCTGCGCCACCGTGAGCCCGCTTGGGGGGATGTTGTAGAGAAACACTCCCGCGTCGTCATAAATGCGGTTGATCGCTGGCATCTGTGCATCGGGCTGCTGCGAGAAGAGCAGGCGCTGGCCGCGAGTCGTGTGCGAAACGCCCTTCAGGTCGGTCGTCAAGCCAAGGCCATCGACAAAGCGCGCCCCCCAGCCCTCAGAGAGCAACGTGGCGAGCGACCCGGGACGACCCGTTTCGATGATGCGCATCTCGGTGAAGTGCGATCGCTTGCAATCGTCGTTGCCGACGCGGCCGAGCACAGCGCCACGGCCGAGGTTCATGCGATCGACGATGGGTTGTAGGGCAGGATGCGCACGCACGTAGCTCGTCGTCGGCATCGCGATGCTCTGCGTCGGCGCAATTGCGATTGTGCTTCCGCCCAAGCCTGCTGCGCTTCGGTAGTTTGCATAGTCTGCATCCCCGTGCGGGATGAAGGTGTTGAGGCTGTCGTTCCCACCACGGCCGAAGATGACGATCAGCTTTTGTGGGCGGCCACGCTTGGGCGCCGCCGATGCCAGCCGCGTACCGAGCATGGAGAAGGCCGCCGACGCAGCGCCATAGCGCAGGAAATCACGACGTTCGATGTTGTTCATGGTTCTATTTCCTTGGCTCATTTGATGAAGGCTTGCGTCATTCCCGTCACGTAGGCAGTCATGCGCGCGATGCGCGCTCGCTGCTCCGCGGGGGAAGCCGTGGAGTATCCGCTCGGTGCGCCGTTGATGTCCGTGACTAAGTAGAGGAGTGCGCGGCGACGATCGTTGATCGTTGAGTCGTTCGGATAGAGGTGGTTGAAGACCTTCAAGACAATGTCGTTCGGGTCGCTGAGATTCGCCATCACACCGGGGCCAGCTACGAAGACGTGCGGCAGCGGGTAGAAGATCGTCGGGATTGAAGCGTTCGTCTGTTCCGCAGCCGTTTGGTAGCGCAGGCGCGCCCGCGACGATCCCGCTTGCTGATAACTCGACAAGGGATAACCATCCGGCGACGGAAACAAGAACAGTTCCTGACCCATGGCATTGAGTCGATTGCGGAGAATGGTCAGTCCAGTCGTGAGGTTCGTGATCTCGGTCGTCGTCGCAGATGGCGGAATCGGGCTTCCCACCGCGCGAAGCCCGGAAGCGACGCTGTCCGAGGGCTGCTCGATCTTGTTGCGCCGGTACTTCTTTTCCGTCCGGAATACCTTCTCCTTGAAGAGCGCATTCAGGACTTCGCGAATGTTGCCGCGAGTTCCCCACTTCGACATGCAGGTCGCGAGCAAGGCCTGGATTTCTGGCGTCGCGAAGTCAGCTTCCTCATCGGTGACGAACTCCATGATGAGACGTCGGCAGATATAGAGAGCAGTTTGTCGTTGACTCGCTAAGTGATCGAGAACCAATCCTGCCTTGATGGCCGGATTGTTGGACGGCTGCAAGGTCAGATTGACGACGTGCGGAATCGTCGAGAACAAGGTGACTGCCGGCGGGGTCGGAGACTGCAGTGTCGTAGTCGGAGTTGCCGTCGCTTGGTTGAAGCCCAAACCGACCAAGGCCTGGCCGAGCAGTTTGATGTCGTTGTCCGTGTAGTTGGGGACACCGGCCTCTTCGACTCCCATCGTGTGCAGCTCTAAGAGCTCGCGCGCGTAGTTCTCGTTTGGCGCACTGAGATTGTTGTTGATATGGAGATCGAGGAAGAGCCGCATCGAAACGCAATCGATGCTGATCTGGAGCAGATCGCGGAAGTCGCCAAGGGCATTCGCGCGGAAGTCTTCATACTGCTGCCACTCAACGAGCGGGCCGTTCTGCTGGCCGAGGGCTTGGGTTGTTCGACCGTGGCTCGTGTTCAGCAGTACACGCCAGAAGTTGGCCATGCGCTGCTCGAGTTGATTGGGGTGCCACGTTGCCTTCAAGATGCGCTTGAAGGTCAATTCGTTGATGCCCCAGTTTGCCGACGGTGTATCGAGCCCGAGCGCTGCAATGGCATTCGTCAGCGCTGCCGGTTGAGCATGGACCTGAAAGACCTGGTTCTTGATCCAATCGTCGAGCTTGGCAGCCGACGTGATCGACGCGAGCTCGGTGGGTGTCGGGCCATTGAACAGCCCCGGGTTCTTCAGAGACTCGGTTAGTTGAGCACCGCCACCGT
>CALLZN010000290.1 GCA_937858895.1 uncultured bacterium
GCGCGAGATCTGGGTCGAGCTCGGCGACGCGGTCCGGGTCGGGGACGCCTGGCGGGACTTCCCGGCTTTCGGCGACGGCTGGCTGGAGGTGCGCCGGGGCCGCGGGCCGCCGGCGGTCGCGGCGGGCTACCGGGAGGTGCTGGTCGACCGCGCCGAGCCGCGCATCGGGGACACGGTCCTCGTGCTCGGTGTCGGCCCGGTTGGCCTCAGCGCCATCGCTTTCGCGCGCGCCGCTGGTGCCGGTCGCGTGCTCGCGATCGGTGGACCGGCGCTGCGCCTCGAGGCTGCGCTAGCGGTCGGTGCCGATGCTGTCTTCGATCTCGCAGCGGGTGACGTCGCCGCGCGGCTCGCCTTCGTCCTCGAGCAGACCGAAGGGCGCGGCGCCGACATCACGATCGAGGCGGCTGGTGCACCGAATGCTGCCGTCGAAGCCCAGCAGTTCACGCGGGACGCTGGGCGCGTCGTCGTCGTCGGTCAATACACCGACCATGGTTCGACACCGTGGAATCCCCACCTCGACCTCAACAAGAAGCACCTCGACGTACGGGGGTGCTGGGGTTCGGACTACTCGCACTTCTACCGTGGCGCGCGCTGGCTCGCAGACGACGCGCGCGGCGCGCCTTGGGATGCGATTGTGCTGCAGCGCTTCTCGCTCGAAGAGTGCAACGAGGCGCTCGCCGCGGTCGAGCAAGGTAGCGTCATCAAGGCTCTCGTCGATCCGCAGGCCTGAGGTCGGCGTCCCCGGCAGCGTCATCGCCGCCTTTCGTCTCGCCAGCAAGCTCGGCGGCAAGCTCGCCGAGCCTCGCGAGGGCTGCGAGGTCCTGCTTGAGGGTCGACCGAGGCGGCAGCGCGAAGATGCGGTCGGGCACGAGGTAGCGCGGCAGGCGCGCCGTCAAAGCGCGGCGCAGGGCGCCTTCGTCGCTGTGTGCGATGAGGCTGCCCTCGGGGGCCGGAACGGCGTCACGCACGAACGCGATGGGGCGGGCACCCCAGCGCGCGTCGCTACGCGCGACGACGTAGGCTTCGCTGTCCTTCGTGAGTTCGCGCAGCGCGGCTTCGATCTCCTCGGGGCTCACGTTCTCGCCACCCGAGACGAAGCGCCGGTCCTTGCGCCCAAGGACGCGCAGGCGTCCCTCAGCGTCGAGCTCGCCGAGGTCGCCGGTCGCGAACCAAGCGTCGTCGTCGCACAAGGGCAGCAAGTCGGCGCCGACGACTTGGCCGAGCGCGACCGTCGGGCCACGCACGAGGATCTCGCCGTCGCGCAAGCGGACCTCACGGAAGGGCAGGACAGCACCGACGCTCGTCGCATCGAAGCGCGCTGCTGTCGCGACCTGGGCTGTGGTCTCCGTCATGCCGTAGGTCGCGTGCACCGGCAAGCCGTGCGCGCGCGCTCGCAACACAAGGTCGCGCGGCACCGGGCCACCGCCGACGAGGACCGCCTGCAAGCCGCGCACGGCGTCTTGGAGCGCGTCACCTCGCTCTTCGTCGCCGGACTCGAGACCGTCGAGCACCTCGCTCACCTGCCTCGCGACGAGCGAGCAGTGCGTCGGTCGCGTGCGCGCGATCGCCTCCGCGATGCGCTCGCCCTGTCTTCGCAGCACGACCGCGCCGCCCGAGCGCAAGGCGCGCATCCAAATCGCGAGTCCACCGATGTGGTGGAGCGGCAGACTCGAGAGCCAGCGATGCCCCGGGCCGAAGGGCACGAGCGCCGCTGCCCCGTCGGCGCTCATAGCGTGGTTCATGAGCCCATGCACGACCGGCCGCGGCTCACCGCTGCTGCCGCTCGTGAAGACGACATCGATCGGCAGGCGGCCATCGAAGCTGGTGCCGGGCGCGCGCCGCTTCGGCCGCCAAGCGGCGATGCTCGCTAGCAGGCGTTCACGCCGCGCCGGCGCCTCGTTGGCGGCGAAGAGCGCGACGGTCGCGCCCGCGCAGATGTGAGCGCAGAACTCGATGCATGTGTGGCGTTCCTCGAAGGCATCGAGGCTGCAGAGCCCAAGAGCTTCCTCGTCGAGAAGCTCCACGCTGCGCGCGAGCGCGAGGCGACGCAGCTCGCTATGCGTGACCTGCCCCGCGTCGTCCTCGAGCGCCGGCGCGTCTGCTGCGCCGGCCACTCCCATGCTCAAGGCGGCAAAGAGATCGAAGTCCATCGGGCATCAGCATCGCGGACACAGCTCGATCTAGCCAGCTGGCTCAAGGCTGGCGCCGCGACGACGTGTCAGGGCTCTGGTGATCGCCTGGTCTGCCTGCATCAGCGCGCCTTGGCAGCGGCGCAACCGACTAGGTGTTGAAGTGCGCGAATCGGCGACTCAGGGCACAAGCCAGAAGTTGGTACGAACTAGCGCCTCAAGCTCATCCAACATCACGCGCTGCCTGCTGCGGCTTTGCGTGCATAGACATGCATAGCACCGCGAGTGTGCCCAGTAGGGCGGTCGCGACATTGTGCTGAGTACGCGATATCGTCACTGAGCCAAGGCAACCGCAACCGCCTTTCGGATACGCGAGAACGCCTATCGCCAAACCAGCGACAAAGAAGAGCGCCGAGAAAAATGAAATAGGAACGACCCACTTCGCAGCAATGAGGCATGAGCCGGCTGCGAGCTCAAAGGCGGCAACAAGAATGAGTACGCTCCTCGGGAGCAGGCCGGAATCATCGCTTTCCGTTGTGATCTTCAATATCGCGAACGACACGAAGAGTCCACCTAGTACAATGCGAATTAGGCTATTGCGCACGAGACCTCGTGAGAACGAGTGATAATCGGCCATCATTGCCCACATCTGATTGTCTGAGGCTGCACTGCTTCGTTCCGTATCCGAAGGCACGTACGACTACGTCGACAACCGGAGCCGTTGCTAGGCATGTCATCTCGTCCAAGTCTCGCAAATCTCGTAGGACGCGATACTTCGCTGATGGATGTCTCATGACCAAGCTGCCACCGGCAACTTTGTTGCCTGATCTCTTGTCGACGACATCGAGTGAGAATGTCCAGATGGGATACTTGGCCAACATGGCGACCGTCGTGCTGGCATCGGCGGCGCGAACCTCAAAATTCATGGGCGAGAATGCGTCGCGGGTCAGCGCGTCGGGCGTTTCGACCGTGTATTTCCCAGGAGGCAGAGCAAGTGTGCCTCCCGATCGGGCTGAAACCGAGAAGTCGTTCTTTTTGATCCCTGGGCGCGTCTTTCCGTGGACGGCGAGTCTCACGCCGCGAATATCCTCGCCGCTGGGTTGCACGCACTGTAGCAGAACTGTGACAACCTTGCTGACTCGCGATGTTTCAGCGTCGGGCGGGGCGAGATGTTGTACTTTGGCGCTACGGAACGGAATCGCGTCAAAAAGGGTTCTCGACCAGCCAGATGAATCATGATATACTTGTAGAACTGCGCCGCGTGAATCGCCGGTTTCCGGGTCTTTGGTTTGCAGCACTTTGCGCGCAACGACGATCTCGCAGGTGGGATGAGCCGCTTGGAGATGGCGCTTCATGCGCTGAATATAGGTGTAATCGGTGATCCGAGATTGAGAAGCCAAAGACCAGCTTGCAAAGCGCGCTCCTCCAGTATTGACAATCGCAGCGACCGCTTCGCAGAATCCGATCTGCAGTGGGGCCGACGGAATCGTGACGCCAAGGAGGTGCCATTCGCAGTCGCTGTCAACGAGAAAGCCGATCTCTAGCGGATCAATGCTGCAGATGTGCAATCCATGAGATAGTCCTCCCACGGAAATGGAAGTGCCATCTGACAGGGCTCGGATGCTGGAGACATACGGGAGGCCATCTGTTCCGCGTCGCAGAACTGCGAATTCCTGTCTCGCGCTGACTTCGGGTGCATTGGCGTCAACTTGATCGAGCACGTCCCTGTGGAGCGTAATCGCGAAGGGGCATCGCGAGTCACTGGCGACGTTCACGAGTAGTTCATTCGCTCGGGGTAGCGTTATCCTGTTCTTGGCATTATCGAGTCGGATATCGCGTGGAGCAAATCCGGCACGCCAGACCGTTACAGTTTCGCCACGGCGTTCGTTCGGAAGGTTGACGAGCCCGCGATTGTCTGCGACGCTCATAGTCGAATCTGAGTCGCTTTTAACAACGACGCAATCTTGAAACATCGGAATCACGAGCGCGCGAGGGATCGGTCGCGAGCGTTCGTCCACTACAAGGAGTGACGTTGAGGCCGAGTTCGTGGATGATCTTATGTCTCCATCGGGCTGGTTCTCAGGGCTACTTACCGCCAGGTCATATGCTTCAGCGGGAGGAAAGTCCGAAGGTCCACCGATCTCATTTCGCGGTGACCATGTTGCTGCGCAATATGCTACGATCAGCACTGCTATGCCGAGAGCGCATACGATAATTGCTCTGTGAGTCATGTGGACACCGAGCTGGGTTGATTGCAGTGGCGGATGAGGGCTGCCAGGTCGTGTGCGTATCGCTGTCGAGCTACTTGCACTGACAGTAGTCGCGCGTGCCAACGACAATGCCGTCGTCCGGCGTGCATTCGCTGGGAAGGCCAAACTCTATAGGGCAAGCGACTTCATTGCAGTCCGCATAGCGAGTCCCCTCGAAGTTCTTTATGATGCCGTAGCACACGCAGTCGGGATTGGCCCCTTGTGCGCAAACGCAGTACCGCCAACCTTGGTGATCTTCGAACTCCGTGCAAGAATTGCCTGGGCACGTATTCGGTGCGCTGCAGTGATATGTAATCGCGCCTCCGGCAAGAACCGTGACCTGTACAGCGCATGCGCAGTAAGCCTGGGTGGGCATGGTCCGGCCGTAGGCCGAGAGTGTGGCGATCAAGGTCATGAGCAGGATGCTTGCTAGCTTCATGCGGTTACCCTCCGTAGGGTAAGAGGTTTTCTGGGACGGTTGCAGGGGACAGCCCCCCCCTCTCCTGTCAAGAGGTATGTTTGAAAAATTGGCACGCCGTAGCGCGCCGTAGCGAGATCGAAGTCATGCATCACCAGCGAGGAGGGTGCGTGATCCGGCCAGCGGCTTGGAGCGCGTCGAGCCAAGCGTCGATGTCGTTAGCCGTCTGCAGGGCGTCGGTGTCGAAGTCCTCGGCGAAGAAGTCCGCAGTCCCGAGTCCATGGATGGCCGCTGGCGCGATGCGCGCCGCGACTTCGGCCAGCGCTTCGCGCCCGAGCCGCGATTCGAAGGTTGAGCTCACGATGCAGGGCACGCCGCGTCGCTGCGCGAACTCGACGATCTCCTGCAGTCCGCTTGGACCCAGCAAGGACGGCTTGATGACGAAGGCCTCGGGTGTCGGGAACACCTCGAGCAGTTCCAGGCTGCCCTCGCGCACGGCGTCGCTGCCCTCTCGCACGGCGTCGCTGCTCTCGCGCACGGCGTCAAGGAGGGACTCGTCGAGCGCGAGCTTGACGCCGCGGCGCGCGAGCTCGGCCAAGTCTGCGAGTGTCGCGCATGGCTCCTCGAAGTAGGCGACGTCGAAGTCACGGCAGGCTTCGTGCAGTCGGTAGGCCGCTTCGACGTCGAGGGCGCGATTGGCGTCGAGTCGAAGCTCGGTCGTGGGCAGCGCGCTGCGCAAGCGTGCGATGTGCTCGATGTCCCGCGCTCCGCGTCCGACCTTGAGCTTGACCGCCGGCGCGCGCCTGACTGTCGCCTCGCGCAGCCGTGCATCGAAGTGCGCATCGTCGTCGGACGCGATCAAGACCGCCGAGCGCACGGCGACACGGGAGCGAGCGAAGGGACGACTCGCGCACTCGAGGGCCCAGAGGAGCGCTCGCGGTAGCTTGTTTCTTGCATCCGTCGTGCCGTCCCAAGCGTGCAGGGCAGCCAGGACGTCCTCGATGCTGACACCGTCGAAGGATGGCCAAACCGCGACTTCACCGATGCCGGTCTGCGCGCCCTCGCCGACCACGACAAAAAGGCCATCGCGTCGAGTCACCCCGGCGACCGCCGAGCGCAGGCGCAACGAGAAGCGATAGCAGCGCAAGGAAGCGAGCATCAGACAGGCGCATCGCTCGGCCAACACCAGAGCACTCCGACCATGAGCGCGTGGAAGACCTGGATCGCCGCGCTGCGACCGAGCCATGGATTGAGCGCGCGCCCGTCGCAGCGCCGCATCGCCCAGACCGCGACCGTGGCCGGCACCAAGAACACGAGGGCGAAGAGCACCTGCGCCTTGTCCGGCCGCAGCAAGGCGAGCAACGCGGTCAGGCCCGCCGCGAGGACGAAGCACGCCGCATACTGCACGCGGCCGAAGGCTTCACCGAAGCGCACGACGAGGGTTCGCTTTCCGGACCGCGCGTCGCCGACACGGTCGCGCAGGTTGTTGACGACGAGGATCGCGGTCGCGAGCGCCCCGGTCGCGAAGCCCGCGACGATGGCCGGAGTCGACAGGCTGCGCGCCTGCACCCAGTAGGTCCCGGCGACCGCGACCGGACCAAAGAAGACGAGCACGAAGACATCGCCGAGCCCCAAGTAGCCGAGCGGCTTGGGCCCACCCGTGTAGAGGACGCCCGAGAGAATGGACAGGACGCCCACGCCGAGGATGACGGGTCCGCCGCGCACGATCAAATAGACGCCGCAAAGCGTTGCAAGGCCGAAGGCGAGCACCGTCTTGTTGATCTGGCCGGTCGCGATCGCCTTGAAGACCTCGGGGATGTCGAGCGAGCCGGTGGCGCCGTACATCATCGACAGGCCGTAGAGCAGGAAGCCGCTGGCGAGCGC
>CALLZN010000291.1 GCA_937858895.1 uncultured bacterium
TAGTCGCCCTCGACCTTGTCGAGCGCGTCGCGGAGCAAGAGCTCGCGGCCAATCGTGTTGGCGAGCGCTTGTTCGATGCCGGCCAGGTCGGTGGATGCCTGCACGAGCGCGAGCATCTCTTCGGGCAGGGCTCGCGCGGCGTCCTTGATGCTGACCGCGTCGACGAGGAGTTCGAAGGTCGAGGGGTCCTCGGTCAGACCCGCCTCACCCGAGACGTGGAGGCTGAGATTGGCCTGCGAATCGAGGTCGACGAGCAGGACGCGCAGGCCCCCGCGCGCAAAGGCGGCCCCGAGGTTGGCGGCCGTCGTCGTCTTCGCGACGCCGCCCTTCTGATTGATGATCGCGATGCGCTGCACGGCAGCACCATAAACGAAAGCCCATGCAGGGCACGCGCGCGTTTCGCAAACGAGCTGTCGCAGGCGGGAACCGCTTGCCCACAAGCGGCCTCTCGCGACACGGGGCACGCGCGTGCCCCTGCAACTCGAAACCAGGAGGTCCCATGAAAGCCGCTATGCTCGTTCTTCCCACGCTGCTCGCCCTCGCCGCTCTGAGTCCTCGAGGACTGACCCAGAGCAACGGCAAGGTCAAGGCCTACATCGATACGCTTCCCCGGCAGGCGCTGAGCGCCGCCGAGACCGCGGACCTCGTCCTGATGCGACAGGAGGAGAAGCTCGCTCGCGATGTCTACACCGTGCTCTACGGCTACTGGAAGCTGCCGGCCTTCGACAACATCGCCCAGTCGGAGCAGGCCCACATGGACCTCACCAAGTTCCTGCTCGACCGCTACGCCCTGCCCGATCCCAATCCGTCGGACGCAATCGGCGTCTTCCGCGATGCGCAGTTCACGCAGCTCTTTCAGGCCCTCGTGCTCTTCGGGATCCAGTCCCAAGACCACGCGCTCGTCGTCGGGGCCTTCATCGAAGACCTCGACATCGCAGACCTGGACGGCGCTCTCCAGCGCAGCGACAACCGTGACTTGGACGTCCTCTACCAAAACCTCCAACTCGGTTCGCGCAACCACCTGCGCTCCTTCTACAGCCTGCTTACCAAGCGTCAGCTCTACTACCCAGGCATCGTGCTACCGACGTCGCGCATTCTCGCGATCGCGTTGAGTGCGCACGAGATGGGTGCTGTCGACGAGAACGGTTTGCCGCTCTGAAGCACAGGTCACCGGTCGTCACGCACATACCTGCAAGCCAAGCTCGTCCAGCACAGATTGCAGCGCGTGCGCTGACGATACTTCGACCCGAAGCGGCTCAGCGTAGTCATGACCGCTGCGCAGCCCGAAGCGACGGTCGCGCAGCACGATCCGTTCGACGAGGTCGAGGCCGCCGGGCAAGTGCTCGCGCGATGCGGACGGTTTCGGCAGCTGCGAAGCGTGCTGTCGAATCCACGCGCGCTTGAGTTCATGCGCGGCGCTCGACAGCGGCAGCACGTGAGTCGCGCCGTTCGCCGCTGCGTCGAGCCATTGCAGGACCGGCAAGTCGATGCCCGCGAGCGCGCGCGCGACGGCTCGGTGATCCGCGTGCGCGTCACCTTCACTCGGTGCGATGACGCAGTCAGGGTCCCATGCGGTCACAGCGGCTGCACAGACGCGCGGCAAGTCACAATCGTCGACGAGCTTCGCATCGGCGCGACGAAGTCGCTCGAGCGATGGACGCTGTCCGGTTTGCTGTTCGAAGTATGAAAGCGCTGCCAACTGCTCGTCGATGCGGGTGCCAGTCGCCGGTTGCAGCGTGCCGGCTTCGCCGTCGCTCGCGAGCACGAAGACGAGCTCGTGGCCCAGGCGCGCGAGCTCCATGAGGCTTGCACCGACGTAGGTCTCGAGGTCGTCGGGATGCGCGCCGAAGCAGAGGATGCGCCAACGCTGCGTCATGACTCGTCGAACTCGCCTTCGGGCTGCCAGAGCACGAGGCGTTGCCGAGGGCGGCCGTCATCGAGGCCGTGACCGCCGCTGTCGAAGGGACTCGCGACGTCGATGAGTCGACGCGCGAAGGCCGGGCCGCCACGCGCGACGAAGGGTAGGAGCGGCAGGACGCGTTCTTGGCAAGCGCCGCGCGGCGCGAGTTCGGCGCAGAGCCGTCGCGCATGCTGGCGGAAGAGGCCCGTACGATTCCGGCGCTGCCGCTCGACTTTGTCAGCGTAGCGCCCGAGCTCGGCGGCCGTCTTGGTCGCGATGCGGTGCAAGGGGTGCACGAGGTAGTGGTCGATCTTTGCGACATCGTCTTCGAGTGCTGCGAGGCGCGACTTGAGTTCTCGCGCCTCCGCGCGCACGCGAGCGGCGATGCCCTTGGCGGCGCCACCTTCGTCCGGCGTGCCGTGGCTCGCGACAATGCGCGCTTCGATCGCCTCTGCACCTTGGCGGAGCTCGGCTACGGACAAGTCAAAGCGGTCGAGCAAGTCGAGGGCGCGCGGATCGACGAGCACGAGCGAAGCGCGGGGCACGAGCTGTGGCCGTCGCACCGAACACGCTTCGTAGATCGGGCCAAGAAGGGCGTTGTAGGCGATCTCTCCCGGGCCCGCGACGTAGCTCAGGGTCGGCAGCAGCCAGTCCTGCCATACGGGGCGCAGGAGCACGGCAGCGCTCGGCGCGTGGTCCAGCGGACAAGCGCGGCCATCCTCGACGGCGCGCCGCCTTCCTGTTGCATCGATGGAAAAGAGCAGCGGCGCCGCCGCATCGACCGTCGCGACATGGCCGTGAGCCTCGAGCTCACGCGCGGTCGTCGACGTGCGCTGCCGCAATTCGCCAGCCCCGCCGTGCCACGCGCGCAGCACCTCGCGTGTGGCTGGCGGCAGCCGCGTCGCTTCGAGGACAAGGAGACCTTCGGCGCCGAAGTGACGCGAGAGCATGCGCGTCGTTGTCGTCGCGACCGTCTCACGCGGCGACTTCGGCAAGAACGCTTCGAGTTCGGCGAGGCCCCATGGCGTTTGTACGATGAGGTCGCGCGCTTCGTGCACCGCCCGCTCGAGTGCGCCTGGCACCTCGAAGGCACCTAGGGCGAGCCCGCTCGACGGCAGGCGCAAACGCACGCTCTGAATGTCGAGAGCCGGGTTGACGAAGGCCACATGGTTGGCCTCGCCCCAGTCGTGGTCCTCGTCGTGGTTCCAAAAGACCGTGACGACATGCTCGACGCCCTGCGCTCGCAGCTCGTCTGTAAGGCGCAGCGCGGTCGCGACCTTGTGCACGACGAAGATCGGCCCGCCGAAGAGGCAGGGCTGCTGGCCTGTGACGACGGCCACCGCGTCGGGCCGCGCGAGGGTCTCGAGGGCGCGCGATTGCGCTGGCATGAGCGGCTGACCACTCGCCTCCAAGCTCGTGCGGATGGCGTCGACGACGTTGTTGCGCTGCGTGCTGTGGCCGTGCACTTGGCGAACGCTGTCGACTTGGCGCGCGAGCTCATCGACCCGCGAGCAGCGCTCGGGCAAGTAGCGACAAAGATGCTCGGCTCGCTCGAACCACGCCGAGTAGATCGAAGAGAGGGGCTGCGCCCCGTGGTCAATGAGCCGATGAAGCTGCATCGCCCCGTCGCCGTGCTGCTGCGACGAGGGCTTCGGCGCTCGCGCGAACCTTGGCTTCCCAGTCCTCGTCGTCTGGTTCGAAGCAACTCGCGAGGCCACGCGAGACGGGCACCAAGGCGCCTAGGCCGCGTGCGTCGAAGGCCGTTGCGACGTCGGCGATGGTCGCGCCTTGCGCGCCGACTCCCGGCAAGAGGAACCACGCGTGTGGCGCGCGGGCCCTAACGCGCGTGAGGATGTCAGGGTGCGTCGCGCCGACGACAGCGCCGACGGGACCATAGCCATCGTGGTGCGGGCAGCCAGCGTTCCACTCTTCGATGGCCTCGGCGATGCGCTCGAAGAGCTTTACGCCGGCCCGATCCTCGGTCGCTTGGAAGCGCGCCCAGCCGGGATTGCTCGTGGCACAGAGCACGAAGACGCCCTTGCCCTCGTCCCGGCAGGCATCGAGGAAGGGTGCAACCGAATCGTCCCCGAGCAGCGGGTGCAGGGTGAGAATGTCGGCCCAGCGAAAATGGGCCTCGGCGTAGGCCGCCGCCGTCGTGCCAATGTCGCCGCGCTTGACATCACCGATGACGACGAGGTCCTGCTGCTTGACGAGCTCGCAAGTGTCAGCCCACATGCGAAGCCCGTCTTCGCCGAAGGCTTCGAAGAAGGCTATTTGTGGTTTGACTGCGACGACGAGATCTTGGGTGAGCTCGAGCAAGCGGCGGTGGAAGCGACGCACGCCATCGTGTTCCCCTCGAAAGGCGGCCGGCATTCTGTCGGGCCGCGGATCGAGTCCGAGGACGATGGGGGCGCCGATGCGTTCGATGCGCTGGGCGATGCGTTGGAAGGCGGTTTGAGACATGCGCTGCTAGGAGCTCTGCTTGCGGCTGGACTTCTTTGTGCTGGCTTTCCTTGGAGTCGCTTTCTTGACGCCTTTCTTGGCACGCGTGCCACTCGGCTTCGCGCGCGACGCCTCGTAGTAGGCTACGAAGTCGTCGACGCTGACAGACTCGAAGACGGCACCTAGCACGTCGAGCGGCACGTCGTCACTGCTCTTCACGCGCACGCAGCTCTTTCCCATGTCGAGGCGCTTGCCGCTCGCCTTCCAGCCCTCGACGAAGCGCTCTTGGAGCTCTGGCGAAATGTAGATGCAAAAAAAATAGAGACCGATGTGATGCTTCTGCACGCCGATGCCCGCGAACGGCAACGGCTGCTTGGGATCGCAGTGGTAGCCGCTCGGGTAGAGCGCATGGGGCACGTAGTAGCCGATCGCTCCATACTGCATCCCCTCCTCGAAACCCTTCCCAAGGTGCTTTCGAATCGTCGCGCGAAGCACCTCGACGCTGCGACGGCGATCATCGGGAAGGGCGGCGAGGTAATCGTCGACGGTGGCAGCGCGGATCTGCATGGCGGATCAGAATACTGCGCAGTCGACGAGCCGCCATGCTCTTCTGTGGTCACCCTGAAGCGGTCGCCCTGATGCCACGAGTCCCTGGTGCTAGGATGCGTCGCACGATCTGGCCCTTCTCGCCAACCAGGAACTTCACGCTCATGAACTTCACTCGCGCCACGTTACCAAGCCTGACCGCTCTCCTCTTGTCGTCCTTGCTCGCCAACACGCTGCCGGCTGAGAACCTCGGCGGCGGACGCGCTGCAGCGACCGGAGAGTTTCCGCTGCTGACCCTCGACAACTGGATCCCGGGCAAGGCCTCGACGTTTCGCTTCGAGAAGCTGCCGAACAACACGGTCTTCACCCTCATGGCCCTCTCGTCGGGTGCTGCGAACATCCCTTTCGGGACGGCTGGCACGCTGCGCATCGACCTGCTGAGCCCGGCTTTCACGATCTTGCCGGTGCCGACTGCGGGCTTGACGATCAACCCGTTACCGCTGAGCCTCGAAGGCGCGGAGATCTTCTTCCAAGGCGTGTGGTTCGAGGCGCGCACGGGGCTAGCCTTGACCGATGGGACGCGAGCGAGCCTCTTTTCACCAAAGGCCATTGCTGGCAACTCGCGGCAGACGGCCAACTCATTGACCGTGATCGACGTCAAGTCCAACAGCGTGAGCCAAACGCTCACGAACAGCGAGAACGGCTACATCGAGTTCAGTCCTGACCGCACGCGCGCCTATGTCTGTGAACCCGGCGCTGGCCGCAACCGTGTCGTCTGCTACGACCTGCGCCGCAACCCGATCACGGTCCTCGCGACGATTCCCGTCAACGGCGGCATCCGCTATGGCGGCTCCATGCCGCGCGATGGCAAGCGCCTCTATGTTCCGATTCATGACGGCGTCGAGGTCATCGACACGGACCCCACGAGCCCCACCTACCACAGCGTCGTGCGCAAGTTGCCGACGAGCATCACTGGGGCGACGGGGTCGATCTTCACCGGCCCGACGCACACAGCCGTCACGCCCGATGGAAGCAAGCTCTACGTCGCATGCGGTGAGAACCAACCCAACTGGCCGTCTCAAGGCTCGGTGTTGATGTTCGATCTCAGGGTGAGCAACCCCGTCGAGAAGCAAATCTCCGTCACAAACGGCGGCATTCTGTCAGCCTTCGGTATCACCCTCGCCACGCGCAGCTACATCGAAATGTCACCTGATGGTCGCAATGTCTATGTCCTCGAGACCGGAACCAACCTGCAGGGCTTCATCTTGGGCTTTACCAACGGCAGCTTGATCAACGTCATCGACACGGCTCTCGACCGCGAGGTCGCGACGCTCACGACGGGGGGCTTCTACCAGGAACAGATCGCAATCGACCGCATGGGCCGCAAGCTCTGGGTCGCCCAAGTCGACGCGAACGGCAATGGAGACCTCGCGCGCTTCGACGTCGACGTCCGTAGCCCAACGCGCTTCGGGCAAGTGCAGCACTACGCGCTTGGCAACGGCAGCTTCCAGGTCGGCAGCGGCCCGAGCGGCGTCGACGTGACGGCCGACGGAGCCACGGTTTATGTGACCATGGTCGAGAACGCGGCCAATCCAGCCGCCGTCCACGTCTTCGACACGGCGACCGGGACATTCAACGCGACGACGATTCCAGCCGCGAGCCTCTGTCACACGGTTTCGATCCAGAAAGACTGAGGTCGGGCTGTGAGCGCGCGCGCGCGCGAGTCGGCGCTCGCTACTTCGCCGGTGCGTCGACTTCGCGGATGACGGCGCCGCGCTCGTCACTGAG
>CALLZN010000292.1 GCA_937858895.1 uncultured bacterium
GGCCCAAGAGCGCACCAAGAAGCCCGCCGAGCAGGAGCTCGGCTTCGCCGAGAGCCTCGATGCCGCCAAGGCCGCGATGGCTGCCGGCAAGGCTGGAGCTGCCTTGGCCCACCTCCAGCACGCCATGGTCCTCGCGCGCCGCGTCTTGCAGACCAAGGTCCTCGAGGCCATGCCCGCAGCGCCCGATGGCTTCACGCGCCTCGAAGCAAAGAAGCAGGACGAGGCCGCGGCGGCCAATCCCTTCGCGGCACTGACAGGCACCACTCTGCCGATCGAAGTGAAGTACAAGGCCAAGGAGGGCCGCGCGCACTTCGACGCCCAGGTCCTCATCGACTCGCCGCTCGTCAAGATGCTGGCCATGGCCTTTTCGACCGCCGGCCTCAATCCCAAGCTCGAGGTGATCAAATACGGTGCCCACAAGGGGCTCCTCGAAGAGCAGGGTAAGGACCGCCTCAAACTGACGATCGTCCTCGCCGACAAGCACGCGATCACGGTCGAGGCGAGTGGGGTGAGCGATGAGCAGCTCTTCAAGCTGTTCGACCAGGCCTTCGTCGACAAGCTCGCCGCGATCTTGCAGTGAAGCCAGCGCTCAGGGCCGCGCGAGGACGTAGACCGCCGTGTCGTCGCCGTCCATGACGCGCTGCTCGACGAAGGTGAAGCCGTGCTTCTCGAAGAAGGCGCGCGCACGCACGTTGCTCGCGAGCGGATCGACCCAAACGTGGTCGACGCGTGGGTCCGCGAAGCAGCGCGCGAGCGCGAGTTCGAGCAGCTTGGAGCCGTGCCCACGTCGCAGCTGATCCTCGGGTCCGATCCACAGGTCGAGGGCCCGCGCGTGGCACAGGTCGCCCCAGTAGCGCGTCGGCTCGAGTTCCGGGTCGAGGATCTGGACGAAGCCGAGCGGCCGTCCCTGGGCTTCATAGATGACGAGCTCGGCGTCCCAGTCCCAGATGCCGGCGGCGTCGGCGACGTGGGCTTGGCTGTTCCAGGCGTGGAGCAAGGCGCGGTCGTCCGCGTGTGCGCAGCGTAGAGTCGCCATGGTCACGCTTCGTTCGTCATCTGGGGACCGTCTCGTTCGCCGTCTGCGCGCGAGCGACGATCGCGTTCCATGTTGATGTCCGAGTGCGGCCGACTCGCGGCCACGTCGGGCAGCCCGCGCAAGTAGACTGCGCCAGCGCCAGACCCCGCATAGGCCTCGAAGACGAAGCGATTCCAAGTGTCGCGGGTCTGGCCCCACTTCATGAGCTTGGCGTAGGCCTCGACGCGCCGCTCGCGCGGCGCTTGGACGAGCACGCGGTCGAAGTAGGCGAGCCACGCCGCTTCATCGGTTTCGAGGAAGACGTAGGGCGTCGTGAAGACGACATGCAGGTCCGACTGCGGCAGCGAGGGCTGAAGGACGCGCACCAACCAGACTTCACCGGCCTTGCCGGCGTAGCCCGAAGGACAGTGGCAAACGCGGGTCGTCCCATCGACGAGTTCGCGCAAGACCACGTGCTCGTTCTCTACGCCTTCGTGAACGTGCACGCCCATGCGCGATCCTTGGAGGTCCTCGAGCACGCGGGCGAACTTGGCGTCCATGCCAAAGGCCTCGCCCAACGCCAAGGCCGTCGTCGCCAAGGTCTCGCGCCCGATGCCGATGCCAAGATCGAAGTAGGCCCAGGAACTGAAGTAGGACTTGGTCAGCGGACTCATCGGCGGTCCGCTCGGCAGGTATTCATCCTCGGCAGCGTTGATGATGTCCGCGAAGCGCTCCAAGTCCGCCACCTGGCTCAGCTGCTCGATGAAGACGTTGCAGGCGTTGTAGACGTAGGCGTAGATGGCGTGGGCCGGATGGAGGTCGTCATAGAGCGCATCCGCGGCCCACTCCGCCATTTGCTGCCGGTTGTCCCGAAAAGCCTTCATGTCGACGACCCCGCTCTCCATGTCGCGTTGGATGCGGCGCCGAATCTTGTCTGCGATCGGCTGAGGTTTGTTGAAGAGCGAGGCGTAGGACTTCGGAGCTTTGGGGCGCTTGGACATGAGCGTGTGAGTGAAGCGGGGTCAATGACCTCTCGAAGCGTATTCGCGTGACGACGGATGTCCACGGTGCATCTTCGTCCTCAAGCTTGGTCAAGCGCCCTCACTCGTTGGAGGTTCAGCACCCATGCGCTATCAAACATGCCGCACCGTAGGAAGGTGTGGACCGAAGTAGCCGACCAGCACCAAGGCCTGACCATCGACGCGTTCGGGCCGGAAGTAAATGCGCGCGCTGTTGCCGCCCGTCAGTTTGGTGTGCAGCGACCACCGCTCGAAGGCAAACCCGTCGGGCATACCGAAGTCCCGCATCGGGCCGTACGTTCGGTGGTTGAGCGTCGCCGACGATTCGACACTGTAACTAACAGCAAGCGGCTCATACACACCATCGGCCCAAGTTCGCGCACCCTCGTCGAGCGCTCTGAGGTGACGCACGAGCTGGTTGAACACCGTCTCGCTGCCAGTCATCGCCCCGATGGGCTTCAGAGCGTTCTGTCCGAATCGCAGTCGTGGGAACAGCTCGCCGGCCCGCTCGATGATCGCCGCCCCATTCGGGACGGCGCGATCCACGTGGTCGACGACCGACTGACGAGCGGCGTCCACCTCCTGCTCGGAGGTGAACGTAATCACTGGTACCTGTTCGTCGCGTTGGCCATCGTCGTCGAGGTAAGTAAGCTGGACTTTAAGGATTGCCCCCGCGCTTCGTTCCTCAGCCGTCAGCGCGACGACGAGGCCGTTAGTCAGGGCGGCGAGCCCGAGCCCTACGACACGTTGGCCGCTCACTTCAGCTTCGACAGCGCATCGCCCTTCGACGACAGCGAACAGCCCGCCGTCGCCGTCGATGTACGGCTGCTTGTTGAGGCGAGCTGCGACCAGCCGTCCGGCGTCCCTCGACGTCGTCTTGTCGAAGCACCAGCTTCGGAGGCCGCGCCACCCTTCGAGATCGCGATCTGCAGCGTCACGCACGGATCGTAGCACGCGTACTACGCCAAGCCTGTCGAGCGCCCTGAGCGTCTTCGCTAGCGCCTCGATGCGTGTCGCAGGCGTACGCTTCGAACAGCGGACGAGGCTGCTCTCGTCGAGGATCGGTTCCACGCGCCTCACCTACAGCAGCTGAGACAGGGCTTGATCGAACTGGTCGAAGAAGCCCTCGGGCCAGGAATCGAGGCGGCCGTCGGCGTCCAACTTCGGCGACGTTGGCGCAAAGGTGCCGTCGCTGTTGCCGAAGAAGTGGACCGCGACGTCAGCGTGGCTGATGGCTTGCGTCTTCGCTGCGAGCCGCACGCCGTTCAGCACATGGTCGGCGTGGGTCTCGACGATGACCTGCACGCCGCTCGCGGCGACCTTCGCGAGCAGCATGCCGATGTCCTGCTGAGCCTTCGGATGCAGGTGAACCTCGGGGTTCTCAATGACGAGCAAATCGCCGTCATTCGCAGCCAGTACGCCGACGAGGATGGGGAAGAGCTGCGTCAAGCCGAAGCCGACGTTCTGGGGGCGCTGGAAGTCCGAGCGATGGTCGGACTTCAACTGGAGGCTTACCGCGCTCGCACCGTCGATGGGAACGACGCGCAGGTCGCAGCCAGGGAAGAACTCCTGCATGCGCGCCTTGAGCTGGTGCAGCAACGTGGGTGGGCGGTCGGCGATGCACAGGACCGGGCGTACCGGATCATCCTTCCGCCAGTGTAGCAACCCGGCTGCGAGCTCTCCGCGTGCGCCCACATGTTGGTGACCATGTTCGTCGCGCAGCGGGAGCAGCTCGCGGGGGCCCGTGCGCTCGGCCGTTATCCAAGAGAGCCGGCGAAGCGTGGAGACGACGCTCGATGCCTCGGCCTGGGCGGCAGGAAGCAACCACCTGACGGGGTCGGTGAGCGGCACGTCCTGCCCGTCGCGCTGAACGCTCTCGAGCTCCACGGAGAGCGCGCGGCGGTCGGCTGCTTTGAAGGACCATTGGAGGCGCTCAGCGCTCGTTGCCGCGCCGAAGGAGAAACGATCGCGGGCGTTCTGGTTCAAGACGTCGGCGGCGCTGCCGAGCGCCAGCTCAGGCCCTTCGAGGAGCAATGTGCGTCCCCACTCGCGCTCTGAGATTGTCTGCGACAGGAGCACCAGCGATTGGATGACCGTCGACTTGCCCCCTCCGTTCACGCCGGAGAGGAGCGTCAACGGGCGAAGCTCAAGGTCGAGCCGCTGGAAGCACTTGAAGCTCGCGATGTGCAGGTTACGCAGCATCGAACACCTCCTTCATCATCGCTGCGGCGATCTCGAAGCGTTTGCGGACCTCCTTCGGCGTGTTCGGTCCGTAGGTGACCGCACGCTCGAACTCCTTGTCGTCCATCCGCTTGATGAAGGCCGATCGCAGGGCGTCCGCTTTGGCGGCGACGCTCGCCTCGTCGCGCCTCGATAGCTCACTCATCATCACGTCGAAGATGGAGGCGTTGATGATGCTCCGGCGTTGCTCAGGTTCGCGATGCTTGCGGAAGGCGTGCTTCGCGAACACGGTGAAGTTGTTCTTGAGGCCGAGTTGCAGCTTCGCGCGGAGTGCCTGTTTGTCGGCATCAGGCAGCTTCTCGAGCTCCCTTAGGCCGCGGGCAAGCCAGTCGTCCATGTCGCCCTTGTAGGTGTCGAGCGAAAGCAGCGAGAACGAGCAGAACCGGTTCACGAACTCCCGGTCCTGCATCTTCTTGGCGTCGAGACTGTCGCCGGTGGCCTCGCGAAACAACTTCGTGCCGGCCTCCTCCTTGAGAAATTGCGTAGCCGACCCGTTGTAGATGGCATTGCGCATCTGCTGCCGGGTCAGAACCTCACCGCCGTTGACGCGCTCGAAGATGTCAAGGCGCGCGCGCTCGGGGACCTTGTGGTCAATGATGTAGAAGCGGAGCTGGCAGTCCTCGACGCGGTTCTGCAGCCGGGCCTCGAGCTGATCGAACTTCTTCCCGTGCAGGTCCTTGCGGTCTTCGAGGTCGAGCTTGAGCTCGCCGTTGATGAACCGCTTGAGCGTCGTGACGCGTTGGCGCCCGTCGACCACGATGAGCCGACCCTCGGCGTCCTCAGCGACGTAGAAGACCGGCAACGGGATGCGCATGAGGATCGACTCGATGAGTCGGCTCTGCTTCTTCTCGTCCCAGACGAACTCGCGCTGGAAGTCGGGGTCGAGGACGAAGCGCCCCTTCTCGATGCGGCGCACGACGTCGACGGCCGTGCGCGGTTCGTCGCGGATCGCCAGCTCGTCGATGGGGTAGTCGCCCCAGCCCCCGGGGGTCGGCGGCTCGACGCCCTCTGGCAACGGGGGCTGGCCTTCGGCCACCTCCTGGTCCTTGGTCGGTTCAGTCATGGCGAAGTCTCCAGCTTCCGTCGGTCGGGCGCCTGAAAGGAGCCAGTAAAGTCGGCCACATACCCTGATGGATGCGCGCCGCGGAGGATCCGCGCATAGGTCGCGCATTTCAGGACGCGCGCGCGCATAACGGCCGCATTCGCGCTCACTCCTGCCTTCGTTTGGGCGCCGGCCGCATGCATCCTCATGACCGCACCGGACTTTCCGTGCCCAGAACCTCGACGAGTTCGGCGATCACATGGACCGCATCCTCCTCTACGTCCTCGAGCACGATGGGCGCGTACTCGGGGTTGGTTGGCTTCAGCGTGATCTTCGTGTGTCGCCATGAGTCGCCGGCGCGGGCCTTCTCGCTCTCGTAGCGCTTCACCGTGTAGCGGTGCCCGGTCTCGGGGTCGGTGGCATCGCGAAGCTGGACGAGCACGGTGCGTCCCTGTCGCGATCCCGTGACGGGGGCAGCGAAGAGGCAGTACGCGCCGTCTTCGATGCCCGGCGCCATCGAATGCCCGACGACCTGCGCGACGAACATGCCGGGGCGTAGCCGGCGATCGCTCTCCACCTCGACCCACTCGAAGTCGTCATCGGCGACGTGCTGGGGATCGCTGAACGCGCCGGCCGCCGCCTTGAGAGGCACGAGCGGCACGCACTTCACGTACCGGTGCTGCGCGGCTCCTTCGACCAGCCGGAGCTTCGGCGGGGCCGCACTCTGCGACGAGCCATCCTTGGCGCGCATGCGGCGGTACGCCTCCTCGGCCATCCACGACGTCACCACCCTCTGGAAGGGCGCGTCGTTCATGAAGCGAACGAAGATGTCCTCGTTCTGGTCCATGCGATCGACGAAGAGTCGCTCGAGCACGTTCTTGAAGAGCAGCTCGAACTTGTCGCCCGGGTTCACAGCCGCCGCGCGACGCAGGTCGTCGTCGCCCATCGCCGCCTCGACGATCTGATCGAAGAAGAGCTGATCGGCCTGGTTGAAGTCGGTCCCGAAGCGCTCGTTGACGACGTCGATGAGCTGCGAGAGCGGCACTGCGTCTTCGCGGAGCTGGCCACTCCCCACCTCAGCCGGCCCGTCGAGCTTGCGCGCCTCGCCGTCTTTCAGCGCAATGGAACCCTCGCTGATCTTCTGCAGCCGGTAGTACTCGAGCTTGACCTCGTCATCGAAATGGTAGGCGGCTCCGCTGGCACGGCGCGGCAGCTTCGTCATGAGATGACGCACGAACACGTAGAGGCGCTCGAGGTCGGAGTCCTGGTACGGGATCACCTGGCTGAGAAAGCCGTACAGGTTCAGGAACGCCTGCAGCTTCCCGCGCCACAGCTCGGCCTCGTCGGGGCTCTCCTCGGAGCGCGCCTTGAATCGCGAGACTGCAGGATCGAGCGCGGCGTTCATCGCCTGGTGATCGAGGGCGCTCTGCTTCTGCTTGGACTTGAAGTAAACGTCACAGAAGCGCGCGATCTCCTCGTCGAGGTAGATGCCCGCCGCGTCAAGCTCGCCCTTGATCGCATAGAGCCGCGCCGGGTCGACCTCGTCACCGATCTCCGCACCCTCGTAGTAGGTCTTGAAGGCCTCGCGGATCTCTTCACGGTCGTTCACGAAATCGAGAACGAACGTATCCTCCTTGAGCGGGTGGATGCGGTTCAGGCGCGAGAGTGTCTGCACGGCCTGAATTCCGGCGAGCCGCTTGTCGACGTACATCGTGTGGAGGAGCGGTTGGTCAAAGCCAGTCTGATACTTCTCGGCCACAAGCAAGACCTTGTATTCCTGCGTGGCGAACTTCTCCGGTAGCTCCTTCTCGCGGAGCCCGCCGTTCATTGCCTCCTCGGTGTACGAGACGTCGGCGAGCTTGTCGTCCTGCACGGCGCCGGAGAAGGCCACCAGCGACTTGATCGGGTAGCCCTTCTCCTTGATGTATTTGTCGAAGCTCTGTTTGTAGCGAACGGCCTCGAGGCGTGAGCCCGTCACCACCATCGCCTTCGCGCGCCCGCCGATCTTGTGGCGGGTAACCGGCGGGCACATCTCCGCCCCCCCCGCCGGCCTCTGTGGGGGGGAAGCCCACGCGCTCGTATCGAACCCGCCACTCGAAGCCCGTCGCCTCGACGGGGAGAGAGAACGCGACCTCGCGCGGGGTCAGGTGCGGCCTGTCATCGCCGAGCTCCCTGCGCTCCCCCGCGACGACCTCATAGTGCCGCGTCAGGTATCGCGTCTCGGGCCCGAGGCGCGCGCCCTCGCGCGAGAGGGGCACGACCTCGACGGCGAGGCGACGGAACAGATCCCCGGTCGGAACGGCGTGAGTCACGTTCTTCGTCGCCAGGATCACGCGCGCGACGCCGGGTTGGCGCTCCGCCTTCACGACGAGCGACGAGCGGACGAGCGCCTCGTCGTATCCGCCCGGAAACGAGTGGCCTCGGTGTCCGTCATTGGACGGCATGTGACACGCGGTGCAAGCGGCCTCGCGCCCGGACTCCTGGTGCTCCGAGATCGTGCGTTGCATGAGCTCGCGCTCTTCGCGGTGGTTGGGGAACGCGAACTCGTGACAACCCCGACAGGCCTCGACCGAGCGGAACTCCACCGAGGCCGTCGTCGCGTGGGGAGCAGGTCGACCGCCGCGTGTGGACGCGAGCACGGGGCCGAGCGGGACGTGACACGTGAGACAGGCCACGCCGAGGCTCGACGCTTCGTCGACCTCCCCCGGCCGCTTGGCCTGCGACTCTGGCGCGTGACACCGAACGCAGAAGCCGCGCGTCGACGAAGGCTCTCGCGAGAGCGCGGCCTGGAAGGAAGGATTCGTGAACGCCGCGTGATGACGCGACGTTCGCCACTCCGACGCGATCGCCTGGTGGCAGTGCTCGCAGCCGGTGTTCCAGGCCACCACGTCCTTGGGCGTCACCCCGCGAGCGCGGACCTGAGGCCCTGGGCCCGGCCAGCGAAGGATCGGGGGGAGCGCGTCCGCGATCGACGGGTCGAGCGCTGCCGCCGCGGCGAGCCCCGCCGCAGCGGCCAGGACCGGCGCGAGCGCGCGCCTCACGGCCACAAGAGCTGCTTGTGGATCAGGTTGGCGAAGTAGACCCTGACACCAGCGGGCGGGCGCGTGAGATCGGGGATGTGCCCGAGGGCGTCGAGGCAGGTGAGCTGGGGGCTCAGCTTCATGCCCTTTCCGATCTCGACGGCCTTCTCGGCCTGCTCGCGGGTCTTCGTCTGCACGCCGAAGAACGTCGTCTTGTCGCGGGTGAGCTGGACGAAGGTGAGCGCACCTTGCAGCTCGTCGTGCCCAAAGAACACCTCGGTCGAGGCGCGGAACGTGTAATGGGGGTCGTTGTTCGAGGCGAGCATGACGAACGGCGTCGTGCACGAGTCGGTGAGCTTGACGGGGACTGGCAGCTCCACCTCCGCTGCCTTCGCTTCCTCTTTCGGCACGGGCGGCAGGTAGCGCTTCCACCTGGCGGCCTCGTCCACGGCTGCGAGCTTCAGGTTGTCGCCGTCGACGAAGCGGACCCACAGCTCGTCGCCCACCGGCAGAATCGACGTCTCGGTCGCCCCCTTGATCAGCGTCGCCTCCGGTCCGCCCGACTCGACCAGGTCGACGCTGACGACCTGGTCGTTCTTGGAGACGAGGTGGACACCGTCCTTCGAGGCGGTCACGAAGCTCCCGTCCTCGAGCGCGACGACGCGTTCCGGTCGCTCTGACCAGGGCGCAGGCTTCTTCTCCCATTTTCCCCCGACGAGGCGGCCATACCCTCGCTCGAAGACCAGCGCGGCGCCGCCGTTCGGCAAGACCACGAGCTGCTGGCGATCTTCGCTGGCTGTGGCGAGCGACGGAAGCAGCTTGCGAGCGAGGAACGCGTGGCCTGCGTCGTCGCACCCGGCGTGGAGGCGGAGCAGTGCCCGGATGGATCC
>CALLZN010000293.1 GCA_937858895.1 uncultured bacterium
CGCGCGCACGAAAGAGGCGGGGGCAGGTCACGGTCAGGTCGTGGGCGGTCCAGGCGACCGGGACGCCGCACGAGCGCGGCGCGCGCACGATGCCGCGCGAGAGGCGCAGCCAGTGGTGGACGTGCACGACGTCGGGCGCGAAGTCGTGCACGAGGCGCGCGAAGGCGACTTCGATCTCGGGCTGGTCACCGTGGTCCCAGCGCTCGGCGTAGGAGCCGAGCTGCGAGATGCGGTAGATGCGCAAGGCCGGCGGCGCCGCTGGCGCCGCTGCCGCCACGGAGGCAACCGGGCTCTTCGTCTCGACGAAGCCGTCGTAGCGATCGCTGTAGCTGCCAACTGCCAAGACGACCTCGTCGCCGCCTTCGACTTGGTGGCGCGCGACGGCGTCGACATAGCGCTCGGTCCCGCCGTCATGCTCGGGCAGGAAGCCGTGGACGGCGTGCAGGATCTTCACGACGGGGAGTCTGCTGGGCGCGCGCTGGGCGGTCAACCACACTGTTGCAATAGATCGAACCGGTCGCAGATCCGGCGAAGCGGCGATCGAGGCCGGCCCGGCGCGAGTCGCGCTCGATCGCTCTCGACCGCCACCAAGCGCTGCACTTCTCGAAGTGAGCGCTGGCCCGGCCGCGCTCTGTCGTCTGCAATGCGGCCATGCGCGTGCTCTACGTCTTGCACCAGTTCTTCCCCAAGTACCACTCGGGGACCGAGCAGTTCGTGCTCGCGCTCGCGCGCGCGGGCCGCGCACGCGGCGACGACGTGCGCGTCCTGGCCCTCGATCCCGACTTTCGGGATCGCGCGCCGGTCGGCGTCCGCGAGCTCAGCTGGGAAGGCGTGCCCACGACCATCTTGTCCTTCGACAAGGACATGGCCAACTGGACGCTGCGCGACTACGACGCGCCGGACTTGGCCGAACCCTTCGCGCGCGTCCTCGACGCCTTCGAGCCCGAAGTCGTGCACGTCTTCCACTTGCGCTTCTTCGGGGTCGACCGCTTGCTCGACTTGCGCGCCCGTGGCCTGCCCTTCGTGGTCCACGTGATGGACTTCTGGTTCGTCTGTCCGAACTTTTTGCTGCTGCACCGCGACGGGCGCAACTGCGATGGGCCACCCGACCAAGGTTTCGGCTGTGTCGCTTGTATGACGCCGGAGCTCATGGAGCGCTTCGAGCGAGACGGCCAGGTCGCGGCCGTGCGCGCGCGCGCGCACGAGGTGCCGCAGCATCGTGGTGGCGACGAAGAGCTCGCTCGCGGGACGACCTACCGCCTCACTGCGCTGCGCCGTGGTCTCGCTTTGGCGGCCAAGGTCTACGCTCCATCACGCATCGTCGCCGAGCGCTTGGTCGCGAACGGCCACGAACTCGGGTCCGTCGTCCACCTGCCCTACGGCGTCGACCGCAGCCGCTTCCAAGCGGCACGCGCGCGCCAGGCCGCTGCACCGAGCATCGGCTTCCTCGGCACCTTTGCGCCGCACAAAGGCGTCGACGTCCTCATCGAGGGCTTTTGCCAGCTCGAAGACGAGGACTTGGTCTTGTCCCTGCACGGGCGCTTCGGCGACGACCCGGTCTTCGACCAGCGCTTGCAAGGTCTCGCCTCCGGCGACGCGCGCATCCGCTTCGCGGGCCCCTTCGGCCGCGAAGAGCTCGGCCACGTCCTCGAAGGGCTCGACATCGTCGTCGTGCCCTCACGCTGGCGCGAGAACACGCCCTTCGTCTGCCTCGAGGCGCGCATCGCTGGTTTGCGTCTCTTGGTCGCCGATCTACCGGGCATGACCGAAGCGGTGCCTGCGGGCCGCGGCCGGTCCTTCCGCGCCGGCGACCCGCAATCGCTGGCGCGCGAGCTGCGCATCCTCGTGGACGAAGTGCGCAGCCACGGCCCGCGCCTCGAGCCGGACGAGAGCATCGCTTCGATCGAGGACCAGTATGAGTTCTTGCGGCGCGACTATGCGCAGCTCGTCGGGGGGAGGGAGCGCTCGTGACGGAAAGCGACGCAACTATTCGTTCACGCTCAAGGTGCTAGTTCTGCCCCGTTCTATCCGGACGGCTCCCGTTCGGACCTGGCCCTTCCATGAGCACGAGTATCGGTATTCACCTGGCCAGATGCGAAGTGGCAAGCCACTGGGCGATGCGACCGAGTACTCGAGAGGAGCGCAATGAGCAGGCGGATTCACTTCCCAGAGGTTCAAGTCGGTCCACGTGATTGCCGGATGGCTAGGATCAAAGCTGAGCGATCCTAGCTCCTCTGGTTGTGCTACCACGATGTCAACTACAGATGAAGTGGTGCTATTTGATGGCTCGCGCAGCCAATGTACGTGTTCGCCGAACCGCGGATTGTAGATGCACACGGTACGCTCCGAGTTTAGGGAATCCAGGTCAACCCATGCAATTCCGTCGGGTCGAGCGCGCGACATGGTTCTCCAGATTCCGTTGCTAAACTGACCATCGCGCTTCAAGGACAATCGGTATGTAGTCAAAGCAAATGTCGGGAGCGGTGTCGCGTCGTGCAGGCAAACTCTGAATCGTAAGCAGCGACTCGTGTCGACGATGAGCTCGCACTGTTCACCGGTGCGACATTGCATCTCTTGACTTGTCTGCTTGCCAAGGCTGGCCTTTGCTAGCGCAACAGGCCCTAGCTCCGCTGGGACGAGAAAGCACCCATAGCTGTCAGTTCTTGTCTTAATCTGTCTATTTGATGTAGGATAGTCTAGTGTAACTGTAATCTGCGGCAGCGCCGTGTGGTCTTGGTTTCGAACTCTGCCTCTAATGAGGTTCAATTTGTTGATTTTGGCAATTGCAGCCTCAAATTTGCCCGACGTAGAGCTATGCGTAACTGACGAAGAGAATGAGATCGGATAGATCGAAGACTCTGTTCGCAGGCTCCATCGAACGTAGGATGGCCCTGGTTCTGTTAGCCATAGAGTCTTGACGATTTCCTTATCCTGCGCTGGGTCGACAGGGAATACCGATCGTATGCCGGTCTTCGCGATTGCGGGTGCTTGAGTCCTCGACGCTGCAACTACCGCTTCGCACTTCCCTAGAGCCCGAGCGGAGTTGTCATCCAAGTCGATCATGAGTACGCAATCCAGTCTGTACAGATTCGGCACGACGATTCTGCCAAGCTGCCAAGGCGATGCTGCTTGTTCCGCGCTGCGAGTATACTGCCGGGTGACCGTTGCTCCAGTTGGATCGACGATCGTTATCGTGACGGTTGATATTGGTAGCGGCCAAAGAGCGTCGACGCTTCCGTTTTCACCGAATGGTGCGATGATCTTGTGGTCCGGTTTCTCCAGTCTCGAGAGGGTGACTTTGTAGGGATCACGAATAGGCCATCCCGCCTCGCTGTAAACTGCCAAAGAAATGGGGACTTTGCTCGCGCCATTACTTCGTTCAGGAGCGTCGATAGCGGATCCGGCTTTGCTTGTTTCAGAGATTCCACGCGACGTAAGAGTTGGCCCGACTTCTTGGCGACCTGGAGCCTCGTCTAGAAATGTCCTATCCTGGCTGGCGAATACGAAGTGCCATGCCGCGACAACGGCGAGGCCCGCCATCACCAATGCGATTCGACGGGAAGTGGTTTTGATGCAAGTTCCGGATTTCATACTGTGATGGCGCGTATGTTGTCACACGCCTCGGTTTCAGTCATCGACGGCCTCGACTTCGCGTAGCGCGGCGTCGTGGTCGAGCCAGCGCAGGACGAAGCTTCGAGCGAGGCGTGCCTTGTCCGCTGCGACCTGCGTGGTCGTATTGCCGTGCTCGTCGACGGGTCCTGTCCACAACACGACTTCGCTTTCCTCGAGGCGCGCGATGAGTTGAGCGACGTTGCCGCTTGGCACCCCTTCGACTTCGAATCGCCATGGATCGGTCCGCTTGTCGATGCGAAGGCTTGCTTGGGTCGCCAAATCAAGGGGTAGCGCTTGCAGGTCGCACCAACCGTGTTTGCGCGCGATGCTGAGCCCTAGCGACAAGGCTGCGATGTCGGGTGTCGTTGCTCGGACGAGCTCGAAGGTCAGGCCTTCACCCGTGGCCAGAGCAGCGCGAGAGGCTCGCAGGACCTTCGAACGATGCAGCAAGTCGGGGTAGGCAGCGACCGAAGACCAGGTCACGAGACCTACAAAAGCAGTCGTGGTCACCACCTTGGAGCGGGTGGCGAGCACTTGGATGAGCGTGACGATGATGCCGATCCACGCCAGGTTGCTGAAGTTCGCATAGCGACTGACCATGCCTGCGTTGCTGTCCAAGCCGCGGCCGAGCGCGATCGCGCAGCCGGCAGCGAGCCCGGCGACACAAAGGCTCGCCGAAAAGTGAAGGCGAAGGTCGAGCTTGCCGAGCAAGCACGCGACCATGAAGGTCGCTCCAGCGGCGAGGCCGACCATGCCGATGACCTGTGTCACCGCATTTCCTGCGCCAGTCGCCACGAGCGGGTTGGCCATGAAATCGACGAGGAAGGCGATGGCGCTCGAAGCGCGCTCCGGGGGCACGATGCCGACCTGGAAGGCCTTGGCAGGCAAACTCAGGTAGTGAGCAACGACGACGACGACCGCAACGCAAGCGACGATGCATGCGCTGCGCCACTGTCGTCGCGAGAGCCGCAACAGGATGGCGGCGCACGCGAAGCCGAAGCCGGCGGCGTACGAGAGACCGCTGAGCATGAGGCTCACAGTTCCGATCGCTGCCGCCTGTTCTTCTCCGGCGCGGCTGTGGAGCCAGAGGCCGGTGATGCCCAAGAAGAGCGCCGAGTGCACCTGAAGCTGCCAGGCCCAGACCCAGTTCTCCCAAGCATCGAGGGACATGAAGGCGGACAGGATCACTATGCCCGTACAAATGTCAGCTCGACACTTCACGAGGAGGATCGTGAGGGACGCGCCCGCAACCAGGAACGAAGCGAGGCAGACAAGCCTCAGGTCGAGGTCGATCGCTGGCCCGAGCAAGCAAAGCAGCAGCTTCGACGCGACCATGCGGTGTTCGCAATGAGGCGCTAGCGCCACCTGCAGCAAGGACGCCCTGCCGTCGACATAGGCGTCGAGGTCCTTCAGGAAGAACCACTCGTCGAAGAAGGGAATGTTGCTGAAGTGACTCCAGATCGCGGCGCTCCACACGCTCCACGCACACAACGCGAAGAGCAAGAAGAGCAGCGTGGAGTAGCGTCGTGAAGCTGGCATGGGATCCGATCCGGTCCAGGCAGCCTGGCCTCACGAGCTCCCTCATGCACGACAGTTCTGGCTGCTTGTCGGATTGCGCGGCCGCTCAGCGTCGTACTTGCAGCGCCCAGCCGTCGCTCGTGCCGAAGCCACCGGGCGTGCTGGCGTCTTCGTAGAGCCACTGGAAACGAAACTTGAAGTCCAGCAGCGTCCTGTCGTCGGGCACGTCGAAGAGGACCTCGGACCAGCCACTCTCGGCCTGGCCTTGGGTCTTCCGAACGACGCAGTTCCAGAGGCCCGCGACCACGGTGTTCCCGGCCAACTCGTAGAGCAGCGGACGCCAAGCATGCAGGAGAGCTGCGTGCCGTCCGGCCTCGACGCGCGCGAGGCGGATGCCGAAGCGTGGGTGGCCGAGGCGGGCCGAATTGGCGAAGCTCAGGGTCGCAATGTCACCGCGCGCAGGCTTGCTACCGCGCACGAGGCGCGTGACCTCGCGGCGTGAAGCGTGCGTCCCGCGCACGATCCAGCAAGGGATGTTGCCAGTGGCGCGGTCCCGCATGCCACCAAAGACGATGTCGAGGCGTCCATCCTGGTCGACATCGCAGACAGCGGGACGCGTCGCGTGCACCGGGTATTCGGACATACCGACTTCCCACGGTGTCGTGATCTTGCCCGGTATGCGAACGAGGACCCCGTGCTGGTTCTCGAAGCAGAAGAGGCTCGAACCATTACCCGTCTCGAGGGCCTGGACGACGAGGTCTTCGTCGCCGTCGGCGTCGTGGTCGATCGCGATCATCTGCTCGACGCGAAGCACAGCGACATCGTCGAGATCGTGTCGATGCCGACCAATCACGCGGCTCGTTGGCTCATAGCTATGCAACCAAAAGACAGCCCCGTGCTCGGCGCTCAGCAGGTACTCGTCGCGGCCGTCGGAATCGACGTCGATGCGCGCAATGCGGCGCGGACTCGTCGGTTGGAGGGCCGCCGCGCTCGTGTGCTCGAACTTGTTGCTGCGCTGCCACACTTGGGCGACGTCGTTGTCGCCGACCAGCGCGACGAAGTCGACGTCACCGTCACCGTCGAAGTCGCCAGAAACAAAGTCGCGCACGACGCCATGCATGAGCAGGCCCTCGCCGACTCGTGCAGGGACATCGAGGTCGTGGAAGAAGGTCAGGCCGCTCTGGCCGAGGGTCTCGAAGAGGGTCCAGACCGTATGGCTCTGCACGACCTCGATGGCGCCATCGCCGTCGATGTCGACCGCCTCGACGCGGTGGTAGCGGCAGCGCGCGAGCGGGTTGGTCTGGCCGATCATCGTGTGGAGGCGCGCGAGCGTGCGCGGCTTGCCGAAGGCGGGTGCGTACAAAGGCGCGCGTCCGGGACCAGGGTTCTCGTAGGCCGCGATCGACCCGCTGTCGCTGAGCACGACGACGTCCTCGAGCGAGTCCGAGCCGAGGGTGCCGCTGACCATGGCAGGGTGGGCATTGAGGCCGACTTCGCCGGTCGCTGGCGCGGTCACCCGCGCTCGCACCTTCCAGTCCGCGTCGAGGACCACGGTTTCGAAGGGGCCGCGGGCATCGATCGCAATGCCGTTCGCGATGATCAAGTCGCGGTGACCATCGAGGTCGACGTCCACCGCTGCCACCACAGAGGGGAAGAAGAGCTCTCCCTTGACCGCCCGCGGCGCTTCGAATGGAAGCCCTTGGGCGAGGACTCGTGCGGACAACAGCGCGACACAGATCGTCGACTTTCGCATCATTCCCTCCCTCCGTCGTGGAATCGAGCGCCTGCCGACAGTGGCAGGGCGCAGCGCCTTGCGGGGCGGGCTCGGAGCCGAAGTTCGCGAAAGTCAGTCACCGAGCCCGGAGCCCGGGTCGGCATCGGCATCGTCGTCCGACCGCGCTTCGAGCCTTGAGACCAATCGCCGCAGATGTTCTGCTCATGGTCTGGGCGCTGACTTCCGCGGGCTTCGGTCTCCGATGCGATCGCGGCGCTGGCGTCGTCCTTGCATTCCCGAAACCTGTGTTTGGTTACTCGTGATGACGGTGCTTGCTTCCTCCGCCCTTGCCCTCGCCTGCTTCACTTCCGTCGTGGCAGCCACGGCACCGCAAGGCGCCTCGCAGAATGCGTCGCCGAACGTGCCGCCAACGCGCAGCGCCAAGGCCGAAGCCGCCATGCGCGCCATCGACGCCGCTGCGCTCGAGGCCAGCGTGCGTCGCCTCGAAGGCTTCGGCACGCGCCACTCGTTCTCGTCGACAACGGACCCGGCCCGTGGCATCGGCGCTGCCCGTCGGTGGTTGTTGGCCGAGCTCGAAGCCGCGGCCGCCACGAGCCAAGGGCGCATGACGGTCACGAGCGAGCCGCACGAGGTCGGCGTGTGCGATGGACAGAAGGCGCGCTTCACGAACCTCATCGCGACATGCAAGGGCAGCGCTGCGTCGGACCGCGTCTACGTGTTCTCGGGTCACTACGACAGCCGCGCGACGGGGCGCAACGACACGACGAGCGACGCGCCTGGGGCGAACGACGACGGTTCGGGCACGGCGGTCCTCGGCGAGCTTGCGGGCGCGCTCGCGAAGCTCGAGCTGCGCTCGACCGTGCGCCTCGTCTGCTACGACGGCGAAGAGCTCGGCCTCCTCGGCTCGCGCGCCGACGCCAAGGCGCTCGAAGAGGCCGAAGCCGTCATCGATGGCATGGTGACCCTCGACATCGTCGGCAACACGCGCGCCGCCGACGGCCGCGTCGAGCGCTCGTACGTGCGCGTCTTCAGCTACCAGGAAGGCTCGCGGGATTCCAACGGGCGCAACCTCGCGCGTTCGCTCAGCGATGTCGCGCAGCGCTACTTCGGTAGCGACTTCGCAGTCAAGCTCATCTTGCGCGGCGATCGCTACGGTCGTGGCGGCGACCACCGGCCCTTCGCCGAGGCGGGCTACCCGGCGGTGCGCATGACCGAGCCCTTCGAGGACTTCTCGCGCCAGCACAAAGACAAGATCGACAAGGACGGCAAGCCCTACGGCGACTACGCGGACTACATGGACTTCGAGTACCTGACTCGCGTCGCGCGCCTCACGGCAGCCTTGGCGGTCGAGGTCGCCGATGCGCCACCGCCGCCCCCTGCGCCGCGCGTCGCCGGCACGCCGACCCTCGACACCGTCGTGACCTGGCGCATCAGCGACGTGGCAGCCGAAGTCGCGGGTTTCGAAGTGCTGTGGCGCGACACGCGGGCTGCGGATTGGACGGACAGACGCTTCGTAGATCGCGACGCTGCACGCGACGGGAGCTATCGCGTGCAGCTAGGTGGCGTCCTCGTCGACGACGTCGTGATCGGCCTGCGCAGCGTCGGAAGGGACGGTGCGCGCAGTCGCAGCGTGTCGGCGCCCGAGCCCGGCGCTTTGCAGCGGCGTTGACGAAGGCCGCGATCCCGGCGTTGCAAATGCCGACGCCGCACTCGATCGTGGTGGTATGAAGTCTCGCTGCCACAGCGCCAAAGGTCTTCGGCATCGATCCGTGCTCGTAGCGCTACTTCTCGTCGTCGCGAGCTGCGACACGGGCCGTGGTTCGCGGTTGGCGCCCTTCTTCACGGACCGGCCGAGTCGCGTCCTCGCTGGCACCGTCCTCGATGGCAACGGCAAGGCCGTCGTGTCGGCCACGGTCACGCTCGAAGGCGCCGGCGCGGTGACGACCGACGCGCATGGCCGCTTCGAGTTCGGTGAGCCGCCGACGGGCCAACGCCAGATCACGATCGACGCGACGCGCGCGACCGCGACCGGGACCGAGCGCTTCGGGACGACGGTCCTGACGCTGCCGGTGCCGAACGGCGCAACGACCAGCGTGCCGTGGAGTGAGTATGCCCTGCCCTTCGTGTTGCCGGACCTCGCGGGGGCCGCGCGCGCCGAAGTGACGATCGGCACGCCCACTGCCCAGATCGACCTCGATGGCCGCACGAATGGTATTGGGCCGACGCTGCGCATCGAGGCCGGCACCGTGCCCCTGCGCGACGCGCAGGCGAGCGGTACCTTCGCGATCGAAGTGGCGACCCTTAAGGCGCGCGACTTGCCCGCGCCCTTGCCCGAAACGGCGGACGGTGTTTTTCTGCCAACGGCGGGGCCTTCACTGTTTCG
>CALLZN010000294.1 GCA_937858895.1 uncultured bacterium
GGAAGCGCGCGAGCACCTCGCGGCCCTCCTCGGTCGCCAGCAGGCGCTCGATCTCGTCGAGGAGACGTGCCCACAACCGATCGCCTCGCATGGCCTCGAGCCGGTCGAGGGAGACACCCGTGCCAGCCGACAGGCGCTCCAGCACTCGTGGCGATGCCTGGTCGAGATGACGGGCGATCTCCGCCTCGACCCCGAGCGCGCGGCGGGCGAAGGCAACAGCTTCTTCGAAGCGCCGCTGCGACGTCGCGAGGCTGCTGTGCTGCAACCAGACTTCGGCCAGCTCGGGCCGCCCCGACTCTCCGAAGGCCTCGAAGCGAGGTGCGAGTTCTTCGAGCTCGGCTTTGGCTTGGTCGACGCGGTCGATTTCGCAGTGGATTCGCGCGAGGCGCAAGCGATCGACCAGGGTCTCGCGCCCCGCTGCGCCGAAGATGCGCTGGTCGATCTCGATGCAACGCGCGAGCTGCGCGGTCGCGTCGTCGTAGCGCGCGAGGCTGCGGTAGGTGTTGGCGAGCGTGCGCCGAATCGCGACCTCGACTTCGGGGTCCTCGGGTGGTCGCAACTCGAGTTCGCGCGCGGCGCCGTCGACGAGCTCCGCGACCGTGACCGGCCGTCCTTTGCTGACGTCGGGGTTCGCAGCGCTGAGCAAGCGATCGAGGAAGGCTCGCACATCCTCGGCCTTGCGCGTCTCGAGTCGTGCGCGATCGAGGGCCAGGCGCGTTTCGTCCCGGTCGTCGGCCGCGCGCAGGCCGAAGATGGTCACGCCGATCACGAGCGCCACGAGGGCGGCGATCGTCGTCGTCGTCGCGACGACGAGGGCCTTGTGCCGCCGAACGAACTTCTTGGCGCGATAGAGGCGCGACGCTGCGCGTGCGTGGATCGGTTCATTGGCGAGGATGCGGCGCAGTTCGTCGGCGACTTCGCCCGCCGAGGCGTAGCGCCGCGCGGGGGCCTTCTCGAGTGCCTTCTCGATGACCGTCTCGATGTCGCCTGCCAGCGCCGGGCTGCGCAGCCCGAGACGCGTCGCGTCTTCCTTGGTCACGACGCGCGCAGCTTCGACGATCGAGAGTCGGCGCACGTCCTTCGGCAGGACGCCGGCGAGTAGCTCGTAGCCGATGACGCCGAGTGCGTAGACGTCGCTGCGCGGGCCGACTTCGTCGCTGTGCCCGAGGATCTGCTCTGGGCTCATGTAGGCCAGAGTGCCGAGGATCTGACCCGGCTCGGTCACGAGCGTCGCTTCGTGGTTCGCACTCTCGCGCGCGATGCCGAAGTCGAGGACCTTGGGCTTGCCGTCGGCGGTCACGAGGATGTTCGAAGGTTTGAGATCGCGGTGCACGACGCCGCTTCGGTGCGCCGCTTCGACCGCGTCGCAAACGCTCGCGATCAGCCGCAGGCGTGCCTTTAGGTCGAGGCCGTGGTGCATCGCGTGGTCGACGAGTTCCATGCCGTCGACGAACTCCATCGCGAGGAAGGGCTGCCGCGTCGTCGATGTATCGGCGTAGACGATGTCCGCGTCGCCAGCCTCGTAGACGTGGGCTATGCCGTCATGTTGGACACGGGCGAGGAGCTCGGCTTCTCGGACGAAGCGACGACGCAGCCCTGGCGTGGTCAAGGCCGCGTGCAGGACCTTGATCGCGACGCGACGGCGCGGTTGCTCTTGTTCGCACTCGAAGACGACGCCCATGCCGCCGCGGCCCAGACGTCGGACGACGCTGTACTTGCCGATGCGGATCGGATCATCGTCGTGGGGCGCGCTTGCTGAGGCCGAGGCGACGGTCGCGCTGTCGTCCAAGACCATGCGCTCCAGAGGTCCCTCGGGCTCAGAGTCGTGTTCGAGCAGGCGCTCGACTGCGAGCGCGAGGTGGGGAGCCGAACGTCGCAGGTCGGCGAGGTAGACGCGGCGCTCGTCCAGGTCCATGTCGAGCAAGCGATCGAAGTGCTCGGCGACGGCGCGGTAGTCGGCGCTGCTCATGACTCGAGTTCGCTCGCCAGCCACGAGCGCAGAAAGCGCCAACGACGTTCGACCGTGCGCGTCGTGACGTCGAGCAGGTCGGCGATCTCGTCATGGGTGAGCCCCGCATAGAAGCGCAGCATGACGATGCGGTGGCCTTCTGCATCCTCGACCTCGAGGCGCTGCAAGACCGCTTCGAGGTCGAGCAAGTTCTCGCGTGCCATGCCTTCCACCTCGACGACGTCCTCCATTTCGACGCGCCGCAGCTCGCCGCCGCGCTTCTTGCTGAGGCGGCTGCGCGCGCGTTCGACGAGGATGTCGCGCATCGCGCGCGCGGCGAGGAAGAAGAAGTGGCGACGACTGAGGCCATCGAGTTCTTCCTTGCCCAGGATGCGGACGTAGGCCTCGTGGACGAGTGCCGTGGCCTGCAGTGTTTGGCCCGGCGCGAGCGAGCGCATGCGCGCTTCGGCGATGCGATGGAGCTGGCCATACACGAGGGGCATGAGGCTGTCGCTTGCCGCCGCGTCGCCGGTGGCTGCCTTCCCGAGCAGGATGCTCACGTCGTGAGACGACGCCGCTTCGTGCTCGTTGTCTCGGTCTGGGGGGCGACCTTCTTTCATCGCGTTCTCGTTGCCCACAATACGTGGACGCGTCCATCGAGCCCGCCGAGGGCGATGAAGTCCTCGGTCGGACTCAGGGCCAAGCAGAGCAGCATCGTGCGGGCCTCGGGGCTGAAGAGCAGGGACTCTTCGATGTCGGCGTCCCAAGACATGAACGACTGGTTCCAGGCGCAGGTGAAGAATTCACCGTTCTGGCGCGCGACCGCGATGCCGCTCGGCCGGGCACCATGGCCGTCGTAGCGCCGCAGCAAGGCGCCGCTCGTGAGGTCGAAGCGGTAGAACGGCCCTTCCTCAGTGCACGCGATCACGCGTTGCTTGTCGTGGGTCAGCGCGACGAGCTGGACGCGGCCGTCGACCCGCAGCTCGCGCTGCACTCGAAGCGGCTCTTGGCTGCTCTTCGGGTCCAAGGTCAAGGTGACGACCCTGCCGTCCAAAGAGCCTAGGCAGATGAGGTCGCCGGTGGCGGCGCAGGCCTGCCAAGCGACGCTGTCCTCTTCACCTTCGACTTGCAGGCGGAGCGCCGTGCATGTGCGAGCCACGAGGTCGACCCAGAAGACGGTCGAGGTCCCATCGCAGACGACGCAGTGCCGGTCGCCGACCTTGGCGAGCGCAGTGATCGTATTCGAGACGTCGATCTGGCCTTCGACGCGCGGCTCGGCGCCGAGCGTCACGAAACGCAGCGAGCCGTCTTCGCCCGCGACGACCAAGCGCTCGGGTCCAAGCTGGGCCATGCCCTGAATACGCGTGCTGCCGACGGTCAAGCGCTGACGCACGGTTCCGCTCTCCGGCTCGCTGACTACGATCACGCCGTTGCGCGCCCCCGATACGACGAGCGACGACGGCTCGAGGATGGTCACGGACGTGACCGTGCTGTCGTGGACCAAGTACGAGGATCGGTGCCGCATGCGGTCGATGCGCCACAGGCGCACGATGCCGTCGCGCGATGTCGAGATGAGCTGCTCGGGCGTCGTCCACAAGAGGTCGATCGTGACGCTCTGTTGCCCCATGAGCTTGCCGAGGACCTCGCGTTCGTCGAGGTCGATGATCTCGAGGGCTTGGTTGGCGCAAACGAAGCTCTCGAAGTCGGGGTGAATGGCGATAGCGCTTCCCCGGCTCGTCGGGCGGTAGTCCCAGAGGCGCTGGCCTGCGCGGTTCCAGCACACGATGCGCCGCGACTTGTCCGTGAAGAACGAGTAGCAAGAAGCGAGGATGTGCTGGCCATCGCTCGACGCGGCGACCGCTTGCAGCATCGGAACCTGCCCGCTGTCGATCTGCGTTACGAGGCTGCCGTCGAGCTTCCACAGCCGCATCGTGCGTAGGCGGTCGTGGGTCAGCAGGATGTTGCGATCCTGTCCGACCCAGACCACGCCGGTCTTGTCGTTCTTCGGGCTCAAGTCGTGGGCGTGAAAGCGCGTGCGCTCGACCGCCGTGTCGTTCTCTGGCGCTAAGTCCCAGACGACGATGTCGCTCTTCTTCGTCACACTGACGAGGGTGCGCTCATCGGGTCCGAAGCGCGGATCCAACACGGCATCGCCGCACGGAAAGGATCGGCGCACGCTGCCATCCTTGGCGTCGACGATCGTGATGCGCGCGCCAGGCCCGCTGAAGGCGACGAGGGTCTCATGAATCGAGATCGATGGGCGGCGCACGGCGCCGAGCCGCCACTCGCGCTTCTCGAGAGTCTCGAGGTCGACGGCGAACGTCTGTCCTGTCTCGCTGGTCGCGACCAAGAGCTTCTTGCTGGCGTCGCAGTCGAAGTGTGTGTCCGGAGCGAAGAGCTCGATCCTGCGCTCCGACATGTCGGTCATGAGCTCGAGGTGCCGCCAGGTAAAGGCGCGCTTGTCTTCCGTGATGCGGTGCAAGGCGAGGCGCGCGTCACGCGGATTGCCCGAGAGGAGCAAGGAGCGTGCGAACGCGAGGCGCGTACCGCTGAGGACGCGCTCGGCGAGGTCACGCTGCTCGGTCGCGTAGCGCTGGAGGCGCTGGGCCTCGTCGCGCGCGCTGCGCTCTCGCATCAGCAGCACGGTTGCGCCGATCGCGATCGTCAACAAGGCCGTCAAGAGCCCGGCCGAGAAGACCGGATGGCGCTGTTGCCAGCGGCGCGTGCGTAGCAAGACACCCGGGCGCTTCGCGAGGATCGGCAGGCGGCGCTGCAAGCGATCGAGGTCGGCGAAGAAGGCGCTGGCCGTCGGATAGCGCTGCTCGCTCTCGGGCGCCATTGCCGTCAAGCAGACCGTCTCCACGTCCCAACGGACTTGGCTGTTGCGGCGGCGGGGCGCGAGCGGTGTCGCGTCGAGGACGCGGTTGCGCGTGCGTTCAGCCGTCGTGTCGAGGAAGGGATTGGTGCCGGTCAGCGCTTCGTAGAACGTGACGCCGAGGCCGTAGACGTCGAGGCGCGGGTTGGGGATCGCGTCGCCGCGCAGGAGCTCGGGCGCCATGTAGGGCAGCGAACCGATCTCGGAGCTCGACTTGGTCAGTCGCTGGTCCTCTTCTTCGGTGCGTGCGAGTCCGAAGTCGAGCAGCATGGCTCGGCCATCTGGCGTGATCATGATGTTCGAGGGCTTGAGGTCGCGGTGCAGGACTCCTCGCGCGTGGGCGTGGTCGAGGGCACTCGCGATCTGCGCGACGATGTCGATGCAGAGGTCGACCCAGGACTTGTGGATCCAAGAAGGCCGGAGCGTGGTCTCGCTCGTCGTGGCGTCGCGTAGCACGCGGTCAGCGCTCTGGATCGCGTGCAGGTTCCCGCCATCGAGGCTCGAGAAATCACGATCGCGCAGACACTTGAGGACATCGGCGAGGGACAAGCCACGCACATACTCCATCGCGAACCACGGCATGCCTTCGCTTTCGCCGACTTCGAGGATGGGCACGATGCTCGGGTGGGAGAGGCGCGCGATCGCGAGGGCTTCACGTTCGAAGCGCGCGCGCTTGCCGACCATGTGCACGAACTCGGGGCGCACGACTTTGATCGCGACGTCACGCTCGAGTCGCTCGTGCCAGGCTCGGTAGACGACACCCATGCCGCCCTCGCCGATGCGCTCTCGAATCGCGAAGGGACCGATGCGCTGCGGCATGGCGCCGCTTGGGAGTAGGCTCGTGGTCGTTCCCGTATCGCTTGCGGGGGTCAGGCCGAAGCGCTGCATGCGCCGGTAGACTTGTCGCAACTTGGTGGCGACTTCGGGGTGCTCTTCGCAAGCTCGAGCGACCGCGCTATCGACGTCTTCGGCGTTGAAACACTGCGCGAGCAAGTCCTCGGTCGAACTCGAGCCATCGACAGGCTCCTCGTCCGAGAGCTCTCCGGCACTCTTGCCTTCGTCGTGCTTCATCGCTTCCTCGTGCCCCAAAGTAGCTCCACCTTCCCTTGAATGCCGGCGACGGCCACGAAGCGTCCATCGGGGCTCGGGTCGAGGCAGAGGACCATGCCCGGGATCGTCGTGTAGCCGAGGCCCTGCTCGGACGCCGGATCCCAGAAGCGTACACTCGAGCCCCATGCCCCGCTGTAGATGAGCGCGGAGCCCGGCGCGAAGCTCACCGCCGAGGGCTGCGTGACGTGCTCGTCCCACGTCCGCAGGGCCGTCATCGAGGTCAGGTCGACGAGGCGCAGGAGATCGTCGTCGGTCGCGAC
>CALLZN010000295.1 GCA_937858895.1 uncultured bacterium
TCCACGCCTACGCGCACGGTGAGAGCGGGGCTGCGAGCGCCGCCCCGCCGTCGTGTCGTCTGCTCGTGCCAGAGCATGTCATCGGCGCTGGCCCCATGTTGCTCGCGCGCGGCAAAGACATCGCGCGCGCAAGCGCGCTCGGCGAGCGCATGTTCGTCCACGACAAGCGCCACCCGCGCAGTGTTGTCGCAACCCGCGGCAGCGTCGTTTGGCTCATCTGCATCGACGGACGCCAAGCCGCTTCGCTTGGCGCGACCCTCGACGAGGTCGCAGCCATGCTGCGTGAACTCGGTGCCAACGACGCACTCAATCTCGACGGTGGCGGCAGTTCGACCCTTGTCTGGCGCTCGCGCGTCATCAACCGTGTGTCCGAAGGCGGGGTCGAACGCAAGGTGCCGACTGCCCTCGGCATCTTCGAAGTTGCCGACTGAGCGCGCATCGGCGAGCTTGATCACGAGCGTCTTGATCCGGCCGACGAATCGTGCAGGATCACGATCATCGACGTGATGGAAGCACCCGTAGCTCAATTGGATAGAGCATCAGACTTCGGATCTGAGGGTTGGGAGTTCGAGCCTCTCCGGGTGTACCACTCGCCTGCGTGCCGGAACTCACTCGGGGTTCCAATCGCCGCGAGCGATCTCCTCGATCATCGTGATCACGGCTTCGTGGTCAGCAAAGGGGCAATCGCGCAAGAGGGCGAGTCCCCGCTCGGCTTCGCCTGTCTCGGCGAAGATGCGGGCGCGTGCGCTGAAGGCGTGTGGTCCTGCCCCGAGTAAGAGCGCTTCGTCGAGCAGGCGCGCGGCTTCGTCGCGACGGTCATTGGGGCTCTGGTCGGCGCTCGCGCCGACCAGGTTCTCGGGGCCGCTCGCGATGTCGAGCCAGATCCCGAGCTCTTCGTAGCCGATCGCATTCTCGGGTTCGGCTTCGATGGCGCGCGCGTAGCTGCGCTCGACCTCGGCGAGCGGCCAGCGCGCAGCGGGCTCACTCTGCAGTTGAATCAAGTCGCCGCGCGCGACCCAGAGGACGGCTGCACCTGGATGCAGTTCGACCGCCCGGTCGGCCATGCTGAGCAAAGCCTCTGTGACGTCGGCCGGATACGGCGGTCCGATGTAGGAATGCCAGGACGCGACATCGCCTGGATCCGGTGGTAGGTCGCGCTCGCTCATCGATCACTGCTCCTTGGTCACGAGGTCCATGAGGATGCGCGCTTCGGGGTCGACTTCGAAGGCGCTGTCCGGCGCAGGCAGGTCGAAGTGGCCGCGCTTCTTCTCCATCTTCACTACGTGGTCCGTGCCGTCGACGCGCAGGGTCACGTTGACATCGAAGGACAGACCCTCTTCGACTTCCCAGGCTAGCGAAACGCGCTTGCCGGCGCGTTGGACGACCAGGCGGGGTAGGGCCGCGCGCCGCAGATAGACCTCGAAGAACCAATCGAGGTCGTCGCCGCTCACGTCCTCGGCGATGGCCAGGAGCTGGTCCGTGTCGACGAAGCGCGCTTGCTTGCCGTCGAGACGGCGCTCAGCGGCCTCGGTCGGATAGGCCCAGCGCCGCAAGACACGGAAGAATTTCTCGTCGCCGAGCACGTGGCGCAGCGTGTGCACGATCCAAGAACCCTTGTAGTAGATGTCGTTGCCGATGGCGCCGAAGTAGATCTCTTGGCTGTCCATGGCGTCGACGCGCGGCGCGACTGCACGCTGGTTGCGCAGCATGCGTCGCTTGGTCAGCATCTCCGTGCGCAGCCCCGCCTTGCCGTGCGTGCGCTCGATCCACAACGCCTGCATGTAGGTGCCGATCCCCTCGTGGATCCACATGTCCTTCCAGTCGCGGCACGTGACGAGGTTGGCCCACCACTCGTGACACATCTCATGGTGGTGCAACCAGTCGTAGTCGAAGGTCTGCTTCCGGAACTGGTTGCCGTAGGCGATGATCGTCTGGTGCTCCATGCCGAGGTGCGGCGTCTCGACGACGCCGTACTTTTCGTTGCGCCACGGATAGGGACCGCAGGTCTCCTCCATGTGCCGCACATGCGCGAGGAAGTCGGGGAAGACCTTGCGCGCGCGCGCCGCGCTCTCGGGCAGCGCATAGAAGTACGCGGGGAACGTCGTCCCATCGACGCTGCGATAGGGCTCTTCGATGACGACGTAGGGCGCGATGTTGAGCGCGACACAGTAGTTGTTGATCGGGTTCTTCGCATGCCAGCGGAAGCGCCGCCACTCGCCGAGCTCGTCGATGCCCTCGAGTACGCCGTTCGTCGCGACATAGAGCGGCTTTGGAACCGTGATCGCGAGATCGAAGCTCTCGGCCTCGTCGGAGGGATGGTCCTTGCACGGCCACCAAAGATCGGCGCCTTCGCCCTGGCACGAGGTCGCTATCCAAGGCAGGCCCGCCTCGGTCCGACTCCAGGTGAAGCCTCCCTTCCACGGTGGGTTCGGTGCGACGCGTGGACGACCGCCGTAGGAGACAGCGACGCGGAACTCCATGTCAGCGATGTCGCTCGCCTGGACCTCGAAGCGCAGCAGCCCTTCGTCGCGCACGAACGCCACGTCGTGCGCCCCAACGTGCACGGCGTAGACCTCGAGCGCCGCATCGAGGTGCAAGGCCATCTGTCGGGTTAGCGCGCGCGAAGGCTCCACGACGCGCGCGCGCAGTGCCATGGTGCCATCGATGCTCTTGGTCTCGGCGTCGACGCGCAGCGCCAAGAGAACGTGTTGGACGTCGAACCAAGCTTGGTCGCTGCGCAAGACGCCGCCCGAACTTTGGCTTGCCCCTTGGCAAGACAGACTCACGGGCACGAGCGCAAGAACTCCGAGCGCAAGAACTCCGAGACGAAGACTCCGGATCGAGGGCTGCATTGGCTGCGAGTATGCCAGGTGCGCAGGAAATTTCTGTCGAGAGCGGCAGCGCGACGCCACGGAGCTCGCCAACAAATCTGCGGGCGTGAGTAAGGCCGCCGCCACGAGCGGCTCTTCTGGGTCGTATTCAGCGGCTGTCGCCGCGCAACAGCACGAAGGACCCCGACAGATGCAGACCAAGATCCTCGCAATCTCCCTCCTCGCCGGCCTCGGACTTTGGTCGGGGACGCCGGCCTGGACTCCGACGCAGGCGCCACAAGATGACCGTCACAGCTACTCGGTGCGCACGCTGCGCGGGCGGCATGGCTTCACCTACGACGGCACGTGGATTGGCACCGGCCCCGTCGCGAGCAGTGGTCGCATCGACTTCGATGGTCGCGGCAATTGCCACGCGAGCTACACGACGAGTGTGAACGGCATCGCCTTCCGCGGCACCTGGGTCGGCACCTACACGGTCAACGACGATGGCACGGGCAACATCATGATCCAGCTCCCCCATCTGAATCGGGTCGCGCGCGGATCCTTCGTGATCCTCGATCGCGGCAACGCTTCGTACTTCACGGCGACCGACAACGGCTTCGCGGTGACGGGTCGAACCGAGCGGATGTAGCCCACCGCAGCTGCGACGGCTCAGAGCGAAGCCAGGCGTTGGACGACGGTCTTGCTGTTGTGCTCGACGTCGGCGCTTCCGTCGATCACGAGGTCGGCGAAGCGTCGGCTCGGTTCGACCCAGGTCGCGTGCATGGCCGCCACGTGCTGCAAGAAGCGCTGCCGCACTTCGCCTTCATCCCGCCCGCGCTGCCGCGCGTCGCGCTCGATGCGGCGCGCGAGGCGCGTGTCTTCAGGCGCGTCGACGTAGATGCGCAGGTCGCAGCGCGTGCGCAACACCTCGATCGCGAGCACCAGGATGCCTTCGAGCAAAAGGAAGGGACGGGGCTCGCAGGTCCGCGTCGTGGCGCGGCGCCGGTGTGCGGAGAAATCGTAGATCGGCTGTTCGACCGCCACGCCGTCCATGAGAGCGTCGAGGTGCAAGCTCAGGGTCTCGATGTCGAAGGCTGCCGGCTCATCGTAGTTGTGGGCGATGATGCTCGCTTCACTGTAGTCCTCGAGGTCGCGGTAGTAGTCGTCGAGCTCGAGCACGCAGAGCTCGTCACCGAACTGCGCCATCAACGAGCGCGCGAGGGCGCCTTTGCCGCTGCACGACCCTCCTGCCAAGCCGATGAGCCGTGGTCTCATCGCCAGATCGCGAAGGTGGCGCCCATGGCCACGAAGAGGACCACGCGATAGGCGCTCTGGATCGCCCAGAGCCGCGCCGAGAAGCGGCAGAAGGCCATGTCCGACGCCGTGCTCATCGCGACGAGGCCAAAGCCCGCGGCGAAGCCCGTGACCGCGCCATCGATGAGCGTTCGCGCGCCGATCTCATCGACGAAGAGCGCCATCACGACCGATGTGACGAAGCCACTCGCGATGCTCACGATGAAGGGCAGGACTGGCCGTCGCAGGTCGCTAGCGTTCTTGCCGAGCGCCGACAACCAAGCCTTGCCGAAGAGCGGTCCATACCAAACGCCGCCGAGGACGAAGCTCGCGACCACCATGGTGAGGACTGGGGCCCAGCGAATCGAGGAGAGGTCGAACATGGCGCGATTAGACTGCGGCGATCGCCGCGGCTCCAGGACGAAGCGGCTGCGCGCGTGCAAAGCGGCGCGGTGCCTCGTCAGAACATCAGCCTTGTCAAGGTGGCGACAGCGCAAAGCTACAGTCCAAAGAAGGCTGCTCTCGATGGCATGCCCATGTCGTTCCAGGTCGTTGCGGATGCTCACGCGCTGAGCTCTCTTTTCAACGCTGGGCGGGCAGTCGCCGCCATGCTCGTCCTCACCGTGCTGCCCGCCCTCGCTCAAAACGAGGTCATGCTGGCGCCAGGCGTCGTGCGCTACTCGAGTCGCGGTGACGTCGGAGCGGGAAGCGGCGAGCTGCTCCAGGGTTTCACCGTCGGTCACTGGCGTGGCCTCGGGGGCCATGGCAGCGGCGCACGCATCACGGCGTTTCGGGCGGCGAGCCTCCAAGACGCGGACCGGCGCACGCCCGAGGGCTTTCGCTGGATCGTGCGCACGGGTTCGGACGGCGCGGGCCCGGTGCTCGGTAGCGTCGGCGAGGTCTTCGTGAGCAGCCGGCAGCAGCTCGGCCCGGCGCTCGGCGGCGGCAGCGTCGCTTGGAACGTGACAACGAGCCTCCTGACCCCGCTCGACATCCCGGCCGCCTCCTTCCTCGCTGTCGGTGTACGCGTTGATGCCAACGCGGGCGCAGGCAATAACACCGACGGCTTGTCGGTGTGGATCGGCGCCAAGCTCGGCAGCAGCGACGACAACCTCGCGGCGACGACCGCCCCAGACCACGCGTGGCAAATCCACGGCAGCCCCGCCACGCTCTCGCAGCCAAGCGGCAAGCGCACGTGGTGCCTCGGCTTCGAGACCGAAGCGCCGGTGTTGCAGTTCGGCAACTTCTTGCCGAACGAGGCGCCGCGTTTCGGAAGCGGCGGTCTCTTCCCGGACGTCGGTCAAGGTCTCGCCTACCGCGTGCACGCGAGCGGCCAGGACGGCTCCATCGCCTTGCTCTTCTTGGCGGTGAGCGACTTCGATGTCTTGGCGCTGCCGATCTTCGGCTCGCGCTTCTGGCTGCGCCTCCATGCCCTACTGCCGGGTGTCTACGACGCGAGGCTCGTGCAAGCCGGACGCGCGACGGGCGTCGTCGCCCCGACGCTGCCGAGCTGGCTGCGTGGTGAGCTGACTTGGCAGGTGGTCGTCGTTGACCCTGCGACCCTGACGGTTCGCCTCGGCAACGCTTTGAAGTCGACGCACTGAGCCTTCGCGCCCGGCAAAAGCGAACGCTAAGCTCGCTAGCGGAGGTCCAAATGAAGATCCGCGCTGCCGTCCTCGTCGACTTCGGCAAACCATTGAGCATCGAAGAAGTCGAACTCGCGCCGCCCCGCGAGGGCGAGTGCCTGGTCCAGCTCGAGGCCTGTGGCGTCTGCCATACGGACCTCTACCCAGCGAGCGGCGCGGATCCGAGGGGGTACGCGCCCTGCGTGCTCGGACACGAGGGCGGCGGCGTCGTGGCCGAAGTCGGGCCCGGGGTCCGCTCGCTCGCGGTCGGGGACCGCGTCGTGACCCTCTTCTCGCCGCAGTGCGGGACCTGCGCCCACTGCAAGAGCGGCAAGACCAACATTTGCACAGCCATCCGCGAGCAACAGAACAAGGGTTACCTGCCGGATGGCACCACGCGCTTGCAGCGCGGTGGCCAAGAGCTGCGTCACTTCATGGGTACGAGCACCTTCGCCGAGTTCACGGTCATGCCGGAGATCGCGCTCGCCAAGGTCAATCCGGCGGCCAATCCAGAGGCGACGTGCATGCTGGCTTGCGGCGCGACGACCGGCATTGCGGCCGCTCTCTACAAGGCCGAGGTCGAAGCCGGGTCGACGGTCGCGGTCTTCGGCGCCGGACTCGTTGGCCTCGGCGCTGTCGTTGGGGCCAAGCTCCGCGGCGCTGAGCGCATCTTCATCGTCGACCCCTCGCGCGAGCGGCGCGACTTCGCGCTGCGCGTCGGCGCGACCGAGGCCTTCGAGGGCGGCGAGAACGCGGTCCAGGCCATCCTCGATGCGACGGAGGGCTTTGGTGCCGACTACTGCTTCGAAGCGACCGGGCTCGTCAGCGTCATGGGCCAGGCCGTCGAAGCCGCGCGCATGGGCTGGGGGCTTTGCACCATCCTTGGCGTGGCTGGCAAGGGCCAGAAGCTCGAGGTCGTGCCGCGCTACCTGATCACCGGGCGTCGCGTCCAAGGGGCGTCCTTCGGTGGCGCGCGCGGTCGCACACACGTGCCGCAGCTCGTCGAGCTCTACCTCGAGGGCAAGCTGCCGCTCGATGACTTCATCTCGCAGCGCCTGCCACTCGAGCGCGTGAACGAAGGCTTCGAGCTCATGGAACGCCAAGAAGGCATTCGCACCGTGTTGAGCTTCGCACGCTGATGCGCTTCCCCGCAGACGGACTGCGCAACCACCTCGGCGAGCGCCTCGACGCGAGCTTCGAAGAAGGCGAAGCGGACAATCCCTGGCTCGTCGTGATCGGTCACGGGGTGACCGGCAACAAGGACAGGCCTTGGGCCGTGACCTTGCAGTCAGCCCTCAGCGAAGCTGGCTACTCTTCGGTGCGCATGAGCTTCGCGGGCAACGGGGCGTCCGAAGGCGCCTTCGTCGATTCGACGATCTCGAAGGAAGTCGCCGAGCTGCGCGCGGTCCTCGAGCAGCTCTCGGTTGCCAACAAGAGCGCCCGCCTCGTCTACGTCGGCCACAGCCAAGGAGGCGCCGTCGGCGTGCTGGCTGCCGCGCGCGACCGCCGCATCAAAAAGCTGGTCTCGCTCGCGGGCATGGTGCGGACCGCGCAGTTCTTCGAACGTAAGTTCGGAGACCTCGTCCCGGGCCGTGACCTGATGTGGGACAAGCCCGAGTGTCCGCTCAGCGCCGCCTACGAGAGCGACATGGTCGCGTTGGGCTCGGTGGTCGGGGGGGCGGAAGCCGTCGTGGGCCCCTGGCTCTTGGTCCACGCCACCGACGACAGCGTCGGCCCCCCCGCCGCCAGCCACACGGTCTACGCGGTCCAAGGCCGGCGCGCCCGCCTCGTCGAGCTCGAAGGCGTCGACCACGTCTTCTCGAACGGCAGCGATGCGGCGATGGCCGCGGTGGTCGTCGACTGGCTCAGCCAGAGCTGAGCGCCGCGAGCGCGCCGCTTAGCCTCGCACGCGCACTTGGTAGATGATGCGCTGCGTGTACTCTTCGTCCGGCTGGAGCTGGATGGACGCGAAGTTGGGTTCGTTGACCGAGTTCGGGAAGGCCTGGGGCTCGAGGCAGAGGCCGCCGTTCTTTTGGTAGTGCTGGCCGTCCTTACCGAGCTGACCGCGCAGGAAGTTGCCTGAGTAGAACTGCAGGCCGACGTCGTCCGCTTCGACGATGAGCTCGCGCCCGCTCTCGGGGCTGTAGAGGCGTGCGACTTCGATGACGGTCTTGCCGCCACCAGGGACCACATAGTTGTGGTCGTAGCCGCGCGTCGGCGTCGACTCCAGGGAAGCGATGCGGTCGCCGATGCGCGTCTCGGTCCGGAAGTCGAGGGCAGTCCCGGCCACCGTCGCGATGTCCCCGGTCGGGATCATCGTGTCATCGGTCGGCGTGTACGACGAAGCGGGAATGCGCAGACGGTGGTCGAGGATGCTGCCGTTGCCGGCGCCAGCGAGGTTCCAGTAGGCATGGTTCGTGAGCGCGATCGGGGTCGGCTGGTCCGTCGCGGCGCGAGAGCGGATCTCGAGGGCGCCGCCATCGTGCAGTTGGTAGCGCACGAAGAAATCGACGTTGCCTGGATAGCCTTCTTCTCCGTCCGGACTGCGGTAGCTGAACTCGACCCAGGGCCCGGCTTCGTCGGCGCCGCGACCGACGAGGCGCCAGAGCACTTTGTCGAGGCTGCGCTCGACGCCGCCGTGTAGCTGGTTGCGGCCGTCGTTGGCTTGGAGTTCGTAGACCTTGCCATTGACGACGAAGCTCGCGCCGTCGATGCGATTCGCGATGCGTCCGGTCGTGCAGCCGAAGTATTGGTTGTCCTTGGACTCGTAGCCGACGACCGAGTCGAAGCCGAGGACGACGTCCCCCATCTTGCCGTCGCGGTCCTTGCACTCGAAAGAAACCAGGGTCGCGCCATGGTCGCTGACGCGGACGCGGACGCCATCGTTCTCGAGGGTCCAGACCTTGACGGCCCTCGAATCACGGTTCTGTCCGAAGTCTTCGGCCATCGGCAAGCGTCCGCGCATCGACGACGTGCAAGCTCCGAGTAAGAGGAACGCGATGCCACAAGACAAGGCGATCGGCGCCGATAGTGCAAGGTTCTTCATGGGTTGCACAATACGGGCCACGCTCTCGCTCTTCAAAGGACGCACTCTTCGTGACACGCCAAGAAGTCTCGGGCTCGTTCATGAGCCGCACAGCGTCGCTCTTCGGTTGCTTGCTGGTCGGTAACGGCTTGCTCTGGGTCCACGAGCCTGCGCGGCTCGCCGCTCAGGGAAGGCCAGCAACCCGTGTCGCTGTGCCACCGGTAGCTACGGAGTCAGCTCCGGCAAGGACTCCGCCGAGCACGCGTGAAACGGCGCGCAGCCAGCTCTTCTACGACGAGCCCGCGACAGCCAGGTGGGCCCGGCGCATGCGCGCGCTGGACAAGTGATCGAAGTCGAGCTCGTCGTTGGCCGGCACTACGAGCTGCACTGCGACTGAAGAAGCTCAGTACCTGCCCGTCGCAGCCTCACATCACGAGACGCATGGCATCCATGGCCTTGAGGTCGCGGTAGGTGGCGTTCCGTTCTTCTTCGGACTGAACCTCGATCTCGAGGTGTAGGGAGATGTAGGTCCCCTTGCGCGAGAAGTGCGAGAAGGTCAGCTTGTAGGCGGCATCGTCACCGAGGTAGCTGTGCACGGCTTCGCGCATATCGACCTCGCGCCAACCGATCAGGGTGTACGACCAGATCGTCGGATAGTGAATATCGGGGACCCCTTCGAGCGGCTCCATCCCAGCATCGTGGTGCCGGAGGCCAAATCTTTCCAGCGTCGCGGTGAAACGCCGGCAGCGCTGCAGCTCAGGCGACGAAGCCGACGAGCTCGCCCATAGTCGCGGCCGGCACGATCTGCCCCTTGGCGTCGCGGCCGAGCGAGCTGAGTGCGGCCTCGGGATCGTGGGTAAAAAAGAGCTGCCCGCCTTCGGCCACGAGTGCTTCGAGGACCGCGGTCTTCTCATCGATGAGGAGTTCCGGATAGCGGTCGTAGCCCATCGTGATCGCGCGTCGCACCCACGGCAGGCCGGGAACGAGGTCGGCGGCAAAGACGATCGGCCCGTCCTTCCGGGACAGGCGCGCGAGCAGCATGCCGGGGCTGTGACCGTGCGAAACGAAGAAGCTCCAGTCGGGGCCGAGTAGGTCACAGGTGACGCGGTCGCGCGCGCCCTGGCTGTCGACGAGTTCGAGGCGGCCGCTCTTCTCGAGCAAGGGCTGCAGGACTTCGATATAGCTCGCGCGATCACGTGGGTGTGGACGGCATGCGCGCTCGAAAGCTTCACGGCCGACGATGTGGACGGCGTTCTCGAAGACGAGGCGGGCTTCGCCGTCACCCCTGGCGCTCAAGAGCCCTCCGGCGTGATCGAAGTGAAGGTGCGACAGCACGACGACATCGATCGTGTCCGCCGGAAAACCGAGGGCAGCGAGGCGCTCGACCAAGAGATGGCGCGCGCTCGTGACGCCGAAGCGCTGCCGCAGCTCCTCGTCGAAGAAGGCGCCGATGCCGGTCTCGAAGAGCAGGCGCCGCTCGGTCTCGTTTCCGAGCGCGTCCGTCGTGACCTCGCGGACGAAGAGGCAGCGACACGCCAGCTCGATCCGATTCTCGGTATCAGCGGGCGACCATCGGGACCACAGAGCCTTTGGTGCGTTGCCGAACATGGCTCCGCCATCGAGGAGCTGTCCATTCCCGAGGATCGACCAGAGTTCGCGTTTCATGACACCACGATGACGCAACTCGAGCGTTCGTGGAAGGGTGATTCGGTGTCCTCGGATGGCGGGCGTCGAACGACGTCCCACAGGCGCGATTCGAAGGGCTCGCGGCCTCAAATCGATGCGATGAAAATATCTACACTCATACATACAAAGCACTTGCAGCAGTGAAGGGAAAGTGCCACTGGCTCTTGACATCGAGCCTTCGGCAGCGTCAAATCCCAATGGTCTCAACCATTACCAAGTCAGGATCCGTGCCGCCCAACTACCGACACGACTTGACGATCAGAATCAGCTTGAACCCCAATCCGACGGGTGCGGGGATTTTCGTCGACAGTGTTGGAGTGCATATGATGAATACCAAGCGCCAAAGCGCGTGGACGCTTATCTTTGTAGTGACTGCTGCGTTCTCGATCTCCATGACGATCAAGGCGTCGTTGCAAGGCGCCGAAGCGGAACGCAATCGTGTCCCGCACATCGCCACCGCAAGCGACTACGAGACCAAGGAAGGGTGGGCGTCGGACTTGCGCCAGCTCGAAACTCTGATCCGTCAGGTGTGCGCGGCACCACCCTTGACGCCGACGCCCATCGCCCCGGCGCTCACCACTGCGCCTCCAGGCTTATCATTCCTGGGCACGACCGAAAAGGTCGCAGACGGTCTGGGGATCGTGCTTCCCAAGCATCCACTCTTGCCACCGACGACCTGGGCAGAGCTCGCAGCCACTGCGACCGACATGAACGCGCAGATACGTGACGCGATGCTCGCCACAACCGAACTGCGCTCCGACCTCTATGCCGCAAAGTTGCGCGCCAAGGACTATGTCGATGTCGCGGCCTACGCCGGCCAGACGAGCGAGAACCCGCACAGCTCCGTTGTGCTATTCAGAGACAGTGATGGACAGCAACGCTTTCGATACTGGAGTTGGACCTTCGAGCAGGCACCCAAGCTCTGGTTCCTCGAATACGAGGCACGCGCACTACGTCTGGAGCTCTTGCTCCAGTACGTAGAGTCCTTGCGTGCACACGGCAACGCCGTGCTCGTTTCGAAGGGCTGAATATCGTCCATACAAGCGGGTCGCCGTCCGACTGAAGGCCAGGCTCGCGTGTGAAGTGCCAAGATCTCTTTGCGTGAGAGAGGTCTGAGGCTGGAAGTCCGTTCACGCAACTTCGACAGTTGACTAGGTTCCCATGAAAATCATCGCATCAGCACTCTGTGCAGCCATTCTTCCCTTCGCCCTCCCGTCGCCCGACTTGACCGCAGGCCCGGACCCGTGCGTAGGTTGCAAGATGACCTTCTCGGTTCACACGTCCAACTCGGACATCGCCGTCGAGTTCATTCCGATCCCCGGTACGGAACCGAACGGCAAGTGCGACTTGACTGCACCGTCTTACTGTGAGGCTACGAGACCTTGCTCGAGTTCGTTCTGGCTCAAGTTCACGACGAACGGAACCTACTTGAATCCCCAAGGAGTCGTGACGGAACCAGGAGGCGGCCTGGGAGGAACTCACGCCCTGAAAACGAACGGCGTCTCCTACATCATGCAGAATACGCCGATCGATACACCGTGCAGCGGCCCGGGGGCCAACTACATCCGCATCGTCGTCACGGCCGTGGTCAACGGGCTTCCGGCGGAACTCGGCGACTATCGCATCTACTGCACGACCTGCGTGAAGACCTTCGGGGACTAGTGGCGTCAGTGCGCTCTTGGATTGGTCCGTCGTCCGGTGTCAGCCGTGAGGAGGCTGACACCTACGAGGGCGATGCACGCCGCGAGCAGTGCCGGTAGGACGGCATCGACCTCAGCAGCCATGCTGCCTTGGACGAAACTCTTCGTGTGCTGCATCCACTGCCACCAGAGCGCGACGACTAGGCCGGAGCACATCGATGCGATGGCCCCGGCCTTCGTCGCGCGCTTCCAAAAGAAGACCGCGATCAAGACTGGCGTGACACTCGCGCCGTACACCGTGTAGGCGAAGAGCGCGATCCCGAAGAACTCGTCGGAGGCAAAGGCGAGGCTGAGTGCCGCCAAGCCGAAGACGACGACGATGATCCGCGATAGCAGGACATCGCGCCGACCCGTCGCCACCCCATCGCCCGTTTCGGCAGCGCGCGTCAGGGTGACGTCGCGGACGATCGCGGTCGCTGGTGCCAGCAAGAACGAATCGGCCGTCGAGACGACGACCGCGATGATCGTTCCCATCAAGACCGCGCCGAGGAAGGGCGGCAGGACATCGAAGGCCAAGGCCACGACGATGTGGGCCTGGTTGGCCGGCGCCGGCAGCGCCCCCTGTTCGACGAGGACGCGGCCGAGGAAGGCGACCGCGATGATCGCGGTCTCGAGCACGGCGATCCCGGCGATGAGCAAGATGGCTCCACGCTTGGCGACGCTCGGCGACCGCGCCGAGAAGAAGCGCTGGTACATGTTCGCGTCGCCAAGGATGAGCAGGAAGGGCGGAAGGCACCAGTTGATGACGTTGATGGCAGACAACGCATGACCGAAGTCTGCGACCGCGGCGAGCTCGGGCTTCTGCAACGTCGCTTCGATGCCGCTCATGGCTCCAGCCTGGAAGTAGAGCAGCGGCAGCGCGATCAAGATGCCCACCGTGATGAGGATGCCGTTCGCGAGGTCGGTGTAGGCCACCGAGATCATGCCCGCGAGCGCGGTGTAGGCGATGACGAAGGCCGCAACGATGCAGGTCGCTTGCCCGGAGCCAATGCCTGGCACGAGGCGCTCGACGACCGAGGCGCCAGCTCGATATTGATAGCTGACGATGATGACGTAGGCCAAGACGAGCGTGAGCGTCGCGAGCAAGCGCACGACCTTGCCGAAGCGCGCATCGAGGATGTCCTGGATCCACATGCCCTCGATGCGGCGGATCTTGCCGGCGAGTGTCGATAGCACGAGGATGCCGAGGACGCCGCCGAGCGGGATGATGAAGGCGCCGAGCCCGAGCCGGTACGTCTGCTGGGCATTGCCGAAGATGCTGCCCGTGCCGATCCAGGTCGCGAGCAGCGTGCCAACGAGGACGACGAGGCCCAAGTTGCGCCCCGCGAGGCTGAACTCCTCCTGGTTCTTGATCTTGCCCGACTTCGCAGCGCCGAGCCCCACGAGCACGAGCAGGTAGAAGACGACGAAGGCCGCGTGGTAGGGATAGGGGAAGTTCGTCGAGGGAAGGTCCGGCATCGCGCGCGACGATACACCGGGACATTCTGGCGCCGCTTCATCGGCCCCCGTATTTCGCCTTGGAACCGCGCTGCGGTGCGCGACAATCGCTCGCGATGAACTCAGGAACAGGTCACGATCCGAGCGGTGCCGAGGCCTCCGACGCCCCTCTCGACTTCGTGCGCGCCATCGTGCGCGACGACGTTCGCTCCGGTAAGCACGGCGGCCGCGTCCACACGCGCTTCCCGCCCGCACCCACCGGCTTCATGCACCTCGGCCACGCCAAGGCCATCTGCGTCGACTTCGGCATCGCCGAGGAGTTTGGCGGCAAGTGCAACCTGCGCCTCGACGACACCGACCCAGGCAACGAGAAGCAAGAGTATGTCGACGCGCTCCAAGAGGACGTGCGTTGGCTCGGCTACGACTGGGACGACCGCCTCTACTACGCCTCCGACTACTTCGAACAGCTCTATCGCTGGGCCCAGGATTTGATCCGCAAGGGCAAGGCCTACGTCGACGAGCAGGACGTCGCGACGATCCGTGCCCAGCGCGGCACGGTCCTCGAGGCGGGAACGGCGAGCCCCTTCCGCGACCGCAGCGTCGAGGAGAACCTCGATCGCTTCGAACTCATGAAGAACGGCGCCTTCGACGAGGGCGCCGCCGTCCTCCGCGCCAAGATCGACATGGCCTCGCCCAACATGCACCTGCGCGACCCGGTCATGTATCGCATCAAGAAGATCCCCCACAACCGCACGGGCAACACGTGGTGCATCTATCCGACCTATGACTGGGCGCACGGGCAGTCGGACGCGATCGAGGGCATCACGCACTCGCTCTGCTCGCTCGAGTTCGAGATCCACCGCCCCCTCTATGACTGGTATCTCGAGCAGATCGGCGACGTGCACCGACCACGCCACATCGAGTTCGCGCGCCTCAACGTCACCCACACCGTGACCCAGAAGCGCAAGCTCCGCGCCCTCGTCGAACGTGGCCATGTCGACGGCTGGGACGACCCGCGCATGCCGACCCTGCGCGGCATGCGGCGCCGGGGCTTCACGGCGAAGGCGATCCGCGACTTCTGCGCGCGCGTCGGCGTCGCCAAGTACAACAGCCTCCACGAGTTCGAGCTCCTCGAGTTCTCGCTGCGCGAGCACCTGAACCAGGTCGCTTCGCGTCGCATGGCCGTCCTCGATCCACTGCGCCTCGTCATCGAAGACTGGCCGGTCGGCGTCGTCGACGAAGTCGAGGCCGTCAACAACCCCGAGGACGCGAGCGCGGGCACGCGACGCGTCGCCTTCTCGCGCGAGCTCTACATCGAGCGCGACGACTTCGAGGTCGATGCGCCCAAGAAGTTCTTCCGCCTCGCGCCGGGTCGCGAAGTGCGGCTGCGCTACGGCTACCTCGTCACGTGCACGGGCTACGAGACCGACGAGAGCGGCAGGGTCACCCTCGTGCCCCCGAGCCATGACCCCTCGTCGCGCGGCGGCAACGCCATCGACGGCCCCAAAGTCAAGGGCACGATCCACTGGGTCAGCGCCGAGCATGCCATCGACGCGACGCTGCGCCTCTACGACCATCTCTTCTCGGTGCGCGATCCGGCCGAGCTCGAAGACGACGACGACGGCGGCACGGGCGAAGCCTGGGAGAAGGGACTCAATCCGAAGTCGCTGCAGGTCCTGCACGGCGCCAAGCTCGAGCGAGCCCTCCTTGAGGCGCGCCCCGAGGAACCGCTGCAGTTCGAGCGCAAGGGCTACTTCGTCCTCGATGGCAAAGACTCACAGCCCGGTGCCCTCGTTTTCAATCGCAGCGTCGCGCTGCGCGACAGCTGGGCCAAAGAAGTCGCGAAGGGCGGTGCCTGATGAGGCGGCGCGGCATCCAAGAACTCACGCTGCACGCGACCGCGCTCGTTCTCGTGGTAGCAACCGCTGCCTGCACGACGAGCCTGCCAGTCGAGCGCCTGCCGACGTGGGACGCGGCCCACGCTGGCCTTGCCGCGAGCGCAGTCACGAACCCGACGACGAGCTCCGCTGGCGAAGCGCGCCTGGCGCCATGCTTCGACCAGAACCGCGTCGACGCGAGCGAGCTCCCCGACGCCGTTCCCTATGCCATCGTGAGCGACAGCTTCGATGGCGACCTCGTCGTCACAGCGAAGCGGCTCAGCCGCTCCCTGCACGAGGAGACCGCGCCGGACTTCACGACCTTCCATGACCTCGGCACTTACGAGACCGGCAGCGTCTCGCAGTTCTGGGGCAACGGCCTCGCCACCGAGCGCCGCATCTACGCGCGAGCGGCCGAGCTCATCGCTTGGCGCCTCTTGCCGGCCCAGCTTGGCTTCGAGTTGCGCGCGCGCGACGGCGTTGCCTTGCGCGTGCCGCCGAGCGACCGCTTCGAGGGCGAGGCCCTCCTCGAAGGCGACGAAGTTCTGTCGATGAACGGCACGCCCGTGCGGCCGGGCGAGCGCTGGTTCTACTCGCCGCACTGGCGCGTCCTACTGGAGACCGAGCCCGGCGAAGCGCTCTCCATGGTCTGGCTGCGCCCCGGCGCGGGCCGCATGGCCGGCGTGCTGCGGGCGGCGCCGCCGAAGCGCAGCTGGCCCGCGCTGCCGGCGCTTTTCTGAGACAGGCCGAGAAGGCTCAGAGCGTCGCGACTTCTTCGAGCGTGTCGAAGAGCGCTTCGAGGCGGTCGTCGGTCAAGTGCGGCAAGAACACGATGCGCGCGTGTGTCTTGAACTCGCCGATGGCCCAACCGTGCTTGCGCAGGCGCTGGACGAAGGACGGGACGTCGCCGCGCACCGGCCGCACGCCGAGGATGTTCATGGTCGGGCAGACGACGAGTTCGAGGCGATAGCTACGCTTGACGCGGGTCGCGAAGCGCAGCGTCTTGTCCATCGCTTCTTGCACGACCTTGCAGTAGCCCTCGATGCCGAGGTGTTCGATCAAGGCCCAGACCGAGAGCGCCGAGGCCCCCGAGCGCGTGCCGGTCAGCGTCGCTTGCGAGCTCTTGCCGCCTGCCAGGTACGGGATCTCGACTTCGACGCTGCGCGAAGTCGCCTCGTCGCGGAACAAGAGGCCGCCCGCCGGCTGGGCCGCGAGCCCCATCTTGTGCGGATCGATCGTGATCGAGTCGACGGCCTGGACACGGAAGTCGAAGGGCGCCAGCACCGACGCCGCAAAGCTAGGGATACGCTCCAAGAAGGGCAGGACGAGGCCGCCATAGGCGGCGTCGACGTGGAACCAGATCCCCCTCCCTTCGAGGCGCGCACCGATGTCGGCGATCGGGTCGACGCAGCCGAGCGGCGTGCAGCCAGCCGCCGCGACGACAGCGAGCACGTCGTCGTCGATGCGCTCCGCGAGAGCCGCCAGCGACACGCGGTGGTCGTCGTCGAGGGCGACGCGTTCGAGCTCGAGGTCGAGGAGCGAGGCCGCCTTGTCCCACGAGATGTGCGCGTGGTCAGGGACCAGGAGGCGGCGACGATCACGCTCGCCGCGCGCGCGCGCGACGCCGCGGGCGACCCACATGGCGACGATGTTGGCTTCGTTCCCGCCCGTGACCAAGTGACCGCCGGCCGTCGCAGGCCCATGCAGCAGGTCGGCCAAGTAGCGCACCGCTTCGAGTTCGAGCTCGACCGAGCCCGGGAAGAGACCCGGATCGCCGACGTTCTTTTCGAGGGCACGCTGGAAGACGTCGTAGGTCAGCGGGTGCGGGGCCGAGATCATCGAGCCCGCGATGCGGCCGTCGCCATAGTGGAAGTCACGCTCCGTGCGTGCCTCGAGCTCGCGCAGGACATCGAAGGCCGAGCGTCCGCCTTGCGGGAAGGACCGCACCTGCTGTCGCTCGAAGTCGCCCGCCACCATGGAGCCAGATTGTGGAGCCTCGTGCGCAGCGGCGGCGACAAAAAACGTCGCGCGCTCAGCGGCAGAGCTGCTGCATGGCGGCGTCCTTCCGCTCCATGTCGGCGACCATGGCGAACTGGCAGCGCGCGCGCTCGAGGTTGTGGGCGAGGCGCGTCGGCTGGCACTTGAAGTAGACGTCCCCGCGCAAGTAGTCGGCGAGGAAGCGCATGCCGAGCGTCAGCGTGACGAGGCGCGCCGCGAGCGGCATGAGCTCCCGCTCGATCGCCGTCGCTGCGCCCCCACCGTCGATCCAACCGCGCGCGATCGCCTCGAAGTAGTCGAGCTTCGTGCCGGCGCGGCTGAGCTCGACTTCGTCTTCGGCCGAGCTCGCGGCCGTGAAGCGCACGAGGTCGCCGAAGTCGAAGAGCGACCACCCCTCCATGCAAGTGTCGAGGTCGACGACCGCGACCGCGTTCCGCCGCGCGGCGTCGAAGAGGATGTTGTTGAGCTTGGTGTCGCCATGCACGACGCACGGCCGCAGCTTCTTGGCTTCCAGCAAGAGCGCGATGGTCGGCACGAGGTCGGTCCGCGCTTCGACGAAGGCGAGCTCGTCCGCGACCTCGGCGACCCGGCCGTAGCGGTCGTCTTTGACGGCCTCGTGCAGCTGCTGCAAGCGATAGGGCGCGCTGAAGAAGTGCGGGATGGTCACGCGCAAGCTTGTGACCGGAAGGTCACGCAACGAGCCTTGGAAGGCCGCGAAGACGCGCGCCGCCTCATAGGCCTGGTCGGGCCCCTCGCACTCGTCGCAGCTCTTCGTGTCTTCGATGAAGCGGTAGGTGCGCCAAGCCTTGCCGAAGGCGTCGCTGAAGAGCGGCGTCCCGTCGAGCGTCGGCACGAGCTCGAGGCTGCGCATCACATGGTCGCCGCTGCGCACGGGTCGCGCGGCGATCCAAGACGTGACCACCGCAACGTTGTGCATGACGGCTTCGATGTCAGGGAAGACTCCGCCGTTCAGGCCTTGGTGCAGGTAGCGCATGCGCGTGTCCCCGTCCTCGAAGGTCCCGACCCACGTGTCGTGGATGTGGCCGCGTTCGAAGCGCTTCAGCTCGACGAGGCGCCCGGGGATCGCAAAGGTCGAGCAGGCACGCCGCACGCGCTCGAGTACGGCGGGCGGGACGAGGTCGCCGTGGTCAGCACCGGAGCTCATGGGGCGAAGAATAGCAGGGTGGCGGGGTGCTCCGGTATCTTCGTGCGCCGTGTCCCCAGGCATGTACCCAGAGATCGAGGTTCGAACTGCCATCTGCTACCCGCGCATCGGGCTCGTCGGCAATCCGTCGGATGGCTACGGCGGGCGGGTGATCGCGGCGTGCTTCACGGACTTTCGCGCGCAGCTTGCGTGTCGGCGCGAAAGAGCGGCGACGAGCGACGGACTGCGCCTCGTCGTCGCGGGCTGCAGCTTCGCTTCGCTCGAAGATATCCGCGCTCAGATCGCGGCGCTCGATGGCATCGAGGCCTTGGTCGCAGCTGCGGTGCTCGCGGTAGTGGACCAGGACGCCTCGCTCGTCGCGGGGCTCGCGTGTCTGCACTTCGAGGTCGAGACCGACATCCCGCGCGAGGTCGGCCTCAGCGGGTCGAGCGCCATCGTCGTCGCGGCTCTGCGCACCCTGGTCGGCGCTAGCGACGCCCTGCAGCTCGCGCGCCTCGCGCTGCGCGCCGAGCGAGACCTGCTCGGCATCGCGGCCGGGCCCCAGGATCGCTGGATCCAGGCGCTTGGCGGCACGGCCTTCCTCGACTTCGGACCAGAGCCCTGGCGGCACGAAGTGCTGCCGTCGGCACGGCTGCCGCGCGTCTTGCTGGTCCTCGCAAGGGACGGTGGCCAGCGCTCGGGCGTCGCCCATACCTCGTTGCGGGCGCGCTTCGACGCGGCCGACCCGGCGACGCGCGCGGCGATGCTGCGCTTCGCTGAGCTCGCCGACGAGGGGCGCGCGGCGCTTGCTTTCGAGGATGGCATGGCAACAACGCGACGCTTCGCGGAGCTCTTCCGCGAGGCCTTTACCTTGCGCCAGACCTGCTACGACTTGGGTGCTGGCGACCTCGAGATCGCAGCCTTGGCGCAGGCGCACGGCGTCGGCGCGACGCTCGCGGGCTCGGGCGGCGCCCTCGTCGCGGCGGCCCTCGACGGGGACGAAGCGCGGCTCCAAGCCTTCGCCCGTGCCTGCGCCGCCGAGGGACACCGAAGCCTCGTCCCCACCTTCGTCGACGCGCCCCAACGCGCGCAGGTACGCACATGAAGACCATCGTGCTCGCGGCGGGCTTCGCCAAGCGGCTCTGGCCCTTGACCAAGGACCTGCCCAAGCCCTTGCTCGAGGTCGGCGGTCGGAGCGTGCTCGACCATCTGCTCGATCTTGCCTTGCGTGCGGTCGAGGCGCTGCACCAGAACGAAGGCGTGACGCTGGTCAGCAACGCGCGCTTCCGCGGTCACTTCGACGCCTGGCGCGCTGCGCGTCCCGACGCCGAGAAGCTCCACGTCTTCGATGACGGTGCCCTCGACATCGCTGACGCCCGCGGCGCGCTCGTGGACTTGGCGCTCGCCTTCGATCACGCGGGCCCTTCGACCGAAGGCTACCTCGTGCTGGCTGGCGACAATCTGATCGACTTCGAGCTCACACCGCATCTGCGTGCGCACGAGGCGGCGGCTGTGCCCGCGACCCTGCTCGTGCGGCGGGTGACGGGAGTGGTGCCGCCCGCGAGGCATGGGGAGGTCCTCGTCGACTGCCCCTTCGAGACGAGCCTCGATGCAGCAGCTAGCGCGAGTGGTCACGCGCCCTGGCGACGCGTCACGCGCTTCCGAGAGAAGCCCGAACAACCCGAGTCGGACCTCGTCGCGACCGGCATTTACATGGTATCGCCAGACGCACCCTCGAGGCTGGCGGCGTTCTTGGCTCGCGGCGATCGCCCTTCGAACAGCCACGACGCGCCGGGGCACTTCTTCGTCGAGCTGGCGAACAGCGGCGTCGTTGGCGCGACGCTCATCGAAGGGCGCTTCTTCGACATTGGCAATCGCGAGGCGCTCGAAGCAGCGCGCGCTGCCTACATGTAAATTGCTGACGCGCCCCGGTTCACGCGGTCTCTACATATAAAAAGAAACTCCAAGCTCCAAGGCCACCGACGGCGGCGCCAGCGGCGGCGCCATACGCGAGCCCTTTGACCCCAAAGAACCAAGCGCCTGCTCCGCCGACCACGAGGGCACCGAGCACGGCACCCCAAAGGGTCCAACGCAGCCAACGACGAAGTTCAGCTTTTACGCTCATCAGGTCTCCTGATGCTAGCTCACCTGATCCTAGCCCGAACGAGTCCTGCCTAGTCGAGCACGACCCGCCGCCCTTCGGCCGCCGCGACGTAGGCGCTGTAGATCACCCGCGTCACCGCGACCCCCAAAGCGCCGTCGCTAGCTCCCTCTCGACCTTCACGCAAAGCGGCGACGAAGTCATCGATCATGCCCTGCTGGCCCGAGTTCACGTCCTCGGAGGGGATCGGCGTCATCCAGCCGACGGCGTCGTCGACCTTCTCCATGATGTACTGCCCATCGAAGGTCGACGTCTCGTGCGCGTAGGCGCGGAGCGCTTCACTCGGGCTCAGCGTGCACTCGAAGCGCGCACGTGAAGTATTGACCTCGAAACGACTCTGCATGCCGCCCAGCTGGTTGTCGCTGGCCCAGGCGAGGCCGCGCGAGCCGTCCGCGAACTCGAGGATGCAAGTGCCCCAGTTCTCGACGTCGACCCAGGCAGTCGCAAGCGGCGTCGCTTTGGCGTCGAGGCCATGGGTCAAGTTGGCGACCGCCGCGGTCACTGCGACACAGTCGATGGCGCGCCCCGTCGTGCGTAGGCCTTCCTCGCGCTTCAGCCAGAGCATGGCGCCGATCGGGTGCGCGCCGAGGCGCAGCAGGGCGCCGCCGCCGGCGTCCTTGAAGCTCATCGAGAAGCGCGAGTGCGATCCCTTGTGCGCCTCGTAGCCGCGCAGCTCGAGGATCTTGCCGCTGCGCTCGCCGAGGAGTCCGTGCAGGCGCTGCAGCGCCGGCGCGTAGACCCAGTTCTCGCCATAGAAGAGCCGCACGCCGTTGCCTTCACAGGCGCTCTGCATGGCCTCGGCGTCCTCGATGGCCGCCCGCGCCATGCTCGCTCGATCGCGCTCGCCGACAGCTCGGGCCTCGGGAGAAGGACCAAGGTCTTGGCCGTAGTACGCCGCGAGCGGCTTCGTGCAGAGCACGTGCTTCTTGTGCGCGGCCGCGCGTTCGCAGAAGTCACGGTGCAGGCGGTTGGGCACGCAGAGGTCGACGGCGTCGACGTCATCGCGCGCGACCAAGTCGTCGGCGCGGTGAAGGCGATCGCGATCCTCCAGAAGGAGCACGGCGAACGCCGCGACCGCAAGCTGGCGCGCTGGAAGTACACGATCCGGCGCCTCGGCCTCGACCGCGTGAAG
>CALLZN010000296.1 GCA_937858895.1 uncultured bacterium
GCTCGGCGGGTTGCCCGGGCGCAAACGTTGGTAGATCTTGAGCAGGGCCTCTTCATGGCTCGTGGTCATGTCCTCGCGTAGCGAGTTCATGATGAGGAAGTCATGCGGGTCGCGGATCACCTCGACCTGCGCGATCTCCTCGTCGGCGATGTGCTGCGCCGCTTCTTCGGTGATCAAGTCGCCCGATTGGACCAGGACTTCACCCGTCGACTGGTTGACGATGTCACCAACGGCATACGTGCCCTGCAAACGATCGCCGAAGCGCCCCGAGGGCTCGCTCTTCTTGCGCTTCACGACCTCGACGTTCTCGCTGTAGAACTCGCGCAGGATGTCGCGGTCTGTCGAGAACTTCTCGTCCATCGCGCGCAGCAAGGTCATCGCGCTGAACTTGCCGGACTGGTCGATGCGGACCTGGACCGTATCCTTCTTGCCGACGCTGACCTCGATCCAGCTGCCGCGCTCAGGGATGATCCAGCACGAGTGCAGCTTGCGGTCCCCGGTGATCGTCTCGACCGAGAAGTCGACACCGGGCGAACGGTGCAACTGGCTCACGATGACGCGCTCCGATCCGTTCACGATGAACTCGCCACCGCCGATCATGATCGGAATCTCGCCGAGGTAGACCTCCTCCTCGACCGTCGTCGGCCCGACGAGGCGGACTCGAATCTTGAAGGGATAACCGTAGGTCAGGCGCAGCTTGCGACACTCGTCCATGTCGTAGCGCGGCTGCGCGAGTTCGTAGTCGATGAACTCGAGGCGCATCGACGAGTCGTACGACTCGATCGGAAAGATCTCGGCTAAGAGCGCCTGCAGGCCGGCACCCGGCCGCTTCGAAGGCGGCACGTCCAGCAAAAGGAAGTCAGAATACGAACGCGTCTGGAGTTCGACGAGATCAGGAACTTCGACGAGCGGTCGCTTGTGCCCGTAACGTACGGTTTCCATGAGAATCCCTAGTTGATCTGCTCCGTCGTGGACCCTGGCGCGCCTCGCCAGTTATCCGCGACACGAGCACGGCCGTGCGGCGCCTCGAACTGCGCGAGGCGAACTCGCGCTCGAGGACGAGCGAAGGAAGAGCCGCGAAGAGGACTGCGACTCGAAAAGCGAAGAGGGCTGGCGGGCCACGGGCCAGGGACGTCGTGCGCAGCCATGCCCATGAAGGGTCCAGGCTGCGTCCGGGTCGGTTGTTTGTCGTTCCTCAACGAGGTGGCGCCTGAACGAAGTTGCACGCGGCGGAACACGCTGCGAATCACGCGGAAATAACTGACTTGCCCTCCGAGCCTCGCAAGCCCCCCTACCCCGCGCAGGAGGGGAACGCAACGAAGCGGAACCCACACGCGATCACCGACCCTGGATGCAGACCGCTGCCGACGATCGCGCCGTGCGCGAAGAGCCTAGACCCGAAGACCAGCGAATCCAGGGTTTCGTCAAAAAACCCCGGACTCGGCATAGCCCTTGCCTTCCGCGGCCTGCCTACCTGCCGCGGCCTGACGGCCGGACCTACTTGAGTTCGACTTCGGCTCCGGACTCGACGAGCTTGGCCTTCATGGCTTCGGCTTCTTCCTTCGACGCGCCTTCCTTCACCGGTGCGGGGCAGCCGTCGACCAAGGCCTTGGCCTCCTTGAGGCCGAGGGAGGTCAGCTCGCGCACGACCTTGATGACCTGGATCTTGTTGGCACCTGCCGACTTGAGGATGACGTCGAAGCTGTCCTTCTCCTCGGGAGCCTCGGCTGCCGCGCCACCGCCGACTGCGGCGACAGCGACCGGCGCCGCGGCCGAGACGCCCCAGCGCTCTTCGAGCGCCTTGACGAGCTTGGCAGCATTGCCGAGGGTGAGGGAGTCGAGCTGCTCGAAGATCTTCTCGAGTTCGGGTTCGAGGGTGACCGTGGTCTGTGTGTCGTCGCTCATCGTTTTCGAAGCCTCAGGTTCGCGTAGTTTTCGTGAAAGTGTGAATGTCGTTCTGGAGTGCGCAGCGGGGAGCCGCGTGAGCCGAGAGATCAGGCCTTGCCGCCCTCTCCATCCGCTCGTTGTTGCAGGCAGCGAGCGAGCCCGCTACCGAGGCCCGAGAGCGAGACCGCGAGGCCACGACCCGGAGCCATGAGGAGGCCAGCGAGCTGGCCGCGTACCGTCTGCTTGTCGGGCATGTCGGCGATCATCTTGGCATCCGCGCCGGCGATGACTTCGCCTTCGACGATGCCCGCGAGCACCTCCAAGGCAAGCTCCTTGTGCTCGACCTGGAAGTCGCGCACGAGCTTGGCTGCCGTAATGGCCCGCTCTTCGGGCGCAAAGACGATGCCGCACTTGCCGACCAGCTTCGGCATGCGGAAGCCAGCGCCCTCGAGGACTTTGACAGCGAGCCGATTCTTCAGGACGCGGAGCTCGACGTCGACTTCGCGGAACTTGCCGCGCAGCGACTCTGCCTGAGCCACGGTCATCTTGTCGAAGCCGATGACGATGCACGAGCCCATCTGCTCGACTTCGCCGGCAAACTCTTTGACGGTCAGTCTGTTGACGATGTTCGGCATGGCAGTTACTTGTTGCTTTCCTCAGCGAGCTGGAGACGGATCCCAGGCCCCATCGTCGAAGAAACGACGACTTTCTGGACGAAGATGCCGCGCGCCTGAGCAGGCTTCAGGGTTCGGATATGGGAGACGAAGGCAGCCGCATTTTCAGCGAGCTGCTGCGCCGTGAAGTTGCGACGACCGATCGCCGCGTGAACGTTGGCACCCGAGTCCGTCCGGAACTCGACCTTGCCCGCCTTGAACTCCTTGACGGCCGTCACGATGTCGACAGTCACGGTCCCGGCCTTTGGCGAGGGCATCTTGCCCTGCGGGCCGAGGACGCGACCGAGGCGCCCGACGTGCTTCATCATGTCCGGAGAGGCGATCGCGACGTCGAAGTCGAGCCAGCCGCCTTCGATGCGCTGCGCGAGGTCGGCGGAACCGACGGCATCCGCGCCGGCCGCCTTGGCGTCTTCGGCCTTGTCACCTTCGGCGAAGACGACGACGCGCACTTCTTTACCGATGCCGTGAGGAAGACTGACGGCGCCGCGAACGAGCTGGTCGGTCTTCTTGGGATCGATACCGAGTCGCACGACGCACTCGACGGCCTCGTTGAACTTGGCCTTGGGCAGACTGAGCAGGAGCTCGAAGGCCTCGACCGTCGGGTAGTCCTTGCTGCGATCGACGGCGGCGAGGGCCTTGCGGTAGCGCTTGCTCTCGGCGTAGCGACCGCGGTACCAGCGCTTGCCGTCGCCCTTCTTCTCGTTACCGAGCGAGTCGTCGGCGGCCGTTGCCGCCTTGGGCTCGAGGTTCGTTTCGTTGTTGTCGGCCATCAGCCCTCCACCTTGAGGCCCATCGACCTCGCCGTGCCTTCGATGACGCGACAAGCCGCCTCGACGCTCGAGGCGTTGAGGTCGTTCTTCTTGGTCTCGACGATCTCTTTGATCTGGGCGCGCGTCACCGTACCGATGAAGCCCGAGCCGGCTTCACCGTGCCCCTTCTCGATGCCTGCAGCCTTGCGGAGCAAGACCGATGCGGGCGGCGACTTGAGCTCGAAGGTGAACGACCGATCCTCGAAGACCGACACGAGGACCGGAATGATGTAGCCGATCTTGTCCTTGGTCGCGTCGTTGAACTGACGCACGAAGTCACCGATGTTGACCCCGTGCGGACCGAGCGCGGTGCCAACCGGCGGCGCAGGCGTGGCCTGGCCCCCCTTGCACTGCAGCTTGAGAACGGCGCTGAGCTTTTTCTTCTTTGCAGCCATCTTGTCTCCGCGGTTCAAGCGGAACGTCGGATCGACGTTCCTCCCGCATTAGGTCGTGCTTCCGTGCTTCGCGTGCGAAGCCTTCGGCCGCTGCCCGCAATGCGCGGGGTCCATTGGCCGAAAAGGGCGATAAATATGGCAAGCGTCTGCGTGAGCGTCAAGCGCAGAAAACTTCGACCGCGAAGTTTTCGCCGGCGCAGGCGCGCCGACAATCGACGCACCGTCAATCGAAGCGCCGACAAAGTCGATGCTGCGCCACCTGCGCAGCGATCAGATCTGCTCGACTTCCCAGTACTCGACTTCGACTTGCGTCGCTCGTCCGAAGATCGTCACGCTGACTTTGACGACCCCCTTCTCAGCGTTCACTTCCTCGATCTCACCATCGAAATTCTCGAAGTGACCCTGCTTGATCTTGACGCGGTCGCCCGGCTTGAAGCTGATCGAGAGCTTCGGCTTTTCCTTGGACTCCTCCATCTTGCCGCGGATGCGCTGGAGTTCGTCTTCCGACATCGGCACAGGCGTGTCGCCGCCACCGACGAAGTCGCCGAACCCCGGCGTCTCGCGCAAGACGAACCACACGCCGTCATCGACTTCCATGTGGATCAGGAGGTAGCCAGGAAAGAGCTTGCGCTTGCTGACGCGGCGCTTGCCAGCCTTGATGTCGGAGACATTCTCGACGGGAAGCAGAACCTCGGGGACCTTGTCCTCGAGACCCGCTTGCTTGATGCGAGTGATGAGGTTCTGCCGGATGCGCTCTTCACGCCCGACTTGGACGCGGATGATGTACCACTGCAGGCCCTGCGACATCGAGGACGACTCGGTCATTGGGGTTTGCCCCACGCCCAGACATTGTCAAAGAAGCGTCCGAGCAACCAATCCGAGCCCGCCAGGTAGACCATGAGCACGAGGACGCAGACGATGACGACGACTGCCGCCCCACGCGTCTCGGCAAAGGTCGGCCAGTGGACCTTGCGCAGCTCGTCCTCGACCTCGATCAAGAAGTCGGCGGTCTTTGGCCGGTTGAGCAATCGCTGCAAGAAAAACGCCGCGAGTGCGGGCAACGCGACCATCGTAATCAGGATGTTCGGCGTGACTTCGCCGAGCAACGGCAGCGTCAGGAGCTTCTCGCGCATGCCGGCCCCGGTCCATCCATCGAGGATGTACCTGAAGCTCGAGCAGCCATAAACGAAGAGCACCCAGAGGAGCCAGAAGGCTGCCATGCGCGCGAGGCGACCCTGTGCTGGTTTGTAACCCAAGTGAGCGTCCTGCCCGATGCGGGCTTCCTCGAAAAATGACGAACGGAACGGCAGCTTAGCCCAGAGCCGGGCCATCCACGAACAAGGATCCGATCGAAGTCTGGCAGGCCAGCGAGGACTCGAACCTCGAACCTACTGATTTGGAATCAGTTGCGCTACCGATTGCGCCACTGGCCTTCGCGAAGACAACCCGTGAGGGGCAGCCTTCGACGTCGATCTGACACCCCGAGCAGGTCGAACCGATCGACCCCCTCGGGGAACACGTTCGCGTGCGACCTACTCGAGGACCTTCACGACCTGGCCGGCACCGACGGTGCGCCCACCTTCACGAATAGCGAACTTCAACTGCTCTTCCATGGCGATCGGCGTGTGGAGCTCGATCGTCACCGTGACGTGGTCACCCGGCATGCACATCTCGGCGCCCTTGAGGTCGAGCGAGCCCGTGACGTCCGTCGTGCGGAAGTAGAACTGAGGACGGTAGCCCGAGAAGAAGGGCGTGTGACGGCCACCTTCTTCCTTGGTCAGAGCGTAGATCTCAGCTTCGAACTTCTTGTGCGGGGTGATGCTGCCTGGCTTGCAGAGGACCTGGCCGCGCGAGAGGTCGCTCTTCTTGACGCCGCGCAGGAGGAGACCGACGTTGTCGCCGGCCTGACCCTGGTCGAGGTTCTTCTGGAACATTTCGACGCCAGTGACGGTCGTCTCGGTCGTGTCGCCAAGGCCAACGATCTGGATCTTGTCGCCAACCTTGATGATGCCCTGCTCGATACGACCCGTGCCGACGGTGCCACGACCTTCGATCGAGAACACGTCTTCGATCGGCATGAGGAAGGGCTTGTCGATCGCGCGCTCGGGCTCCGGGATGTAGTTGTCGAGCTTATCCATGAGCTCGAAGATCGGCATGCTGTCCGGGTTGTCGCGCGCCGGCGCCGCCGTGTGCAAGGCCTTGTAGGCCGAGCCACGCACGACCGGGATGTCGTCGCCAGGGAAGTCGTACTTGCTGAGCAACTCGCGGACTTCGAGCTCGACGAGGTCCAACAACTCGGGGTCGTCGACTTCGTCGCACTTGTTCAAGAAGACAACGATCGCGGGCACGTTGACCTGACGAGCTAGGAGGACGTGCTCCTTCGTCTGGGGCATCGGGCCGTCGTCCGCTGCGACCACGAGGATGGCGCCGTCCATCTGGGCGGCACCCGTGATCATGTTCTTGACATAGTCGGCGTGCCCGGGGCAATCGACGTGGGCGTAGTGGCGGTTGTCCGACTCATACTCGATGTGCGCGGACGAGATCGTCACGACTCGAGTGTCGTCACGAACCGTGCCGCCCTTCGCGATGTCGGCATAGGCCTTCGCCTTGGCAAGGCCCTGGGACTCCAGCGTGCGCGAGATCGCCGCGGTCAGGGTGGTCTTGCCGTGAGCCACGTGGCCGATGGTGCCCACGTTCACGTGGGGCTTCGTACGCTGAAACGTTTCCTTCGCCATTCTTGGTCTCCTGAACCCTTGGCGCTCGCACCGTGCGAAGGCGTTTTTGGGCTCGTGTGGTCGTATCCGCCGCACGCGCGACGGGACTACTCCGTGTCTGTTGGGATCCGAGTTCTGTGACTAACCAGGGAAGTTGGAGCTGCTGATGGGACTTGAACCCATGACCTCCTCCTTACCAAGGAGGTGCTCTACCAACTGAGCTACAGCAGCAAGGATCGGGAACCGACACCGAAGCCACGGGACGAACCCGCGGACCGACGCGCGACCTCCGATACTCGAAAGCGGATGACTCCGTGGAGCGGGCGAAGGGAATCGAACCCTCACCACCAGCTTGGAAGGCTGGAGCTCTACCATTGAGCTACGCCCGCGCATCCGAGCCGCTCCACTGCGTCACGACGAGAAAGAACGAACCTGGTCGGCCCTAGGGACCGCTCAGGCATGCTGGTGGGCAGAGCAGGATTCGAACCTGCGAAGGCTTTGCCACCGGATTTACAGTCCGGCCCCTTTGGCCGCTCAGGAATCTGCCCAAACTTCCTTCTTCCTGGAGCTCCCGACCGCCTCGCGCGGCTGGAGCTAGCGATCGGACTCGAACCGATAACCCCCTGTTTACAAGACAGGAGCTCTGCCAATTGAGCTACGCTAGCCGGGCGAACCCGAGGAATGAGGAGCGAGGACGATAGACTCGGGCTCGGTAAGGTCAACCCCTTTCTGCCGCGCTGGCGCGGCATTGCGCGCAGCGCGACCTCGGAGGTCATGGTTCCTGCGCTCCGACGCCGCGCTGCGGGTCGCTCTCGGTGCCCACGATCTCGTCGAGGTGGCTTCGATGCCGCTCGTGGGCCGCGCGCACCTGCTCCATCGTGGCGCCACCGTAGTACTCGAGCAGCGCGTCGGCGAGCACCAAGGCCACCATGGCCTCGGCGATGATCGACGCCGCCGGCACGGCGCAGACATCGGAGCGCTCGAAGGCCGCGGGCGAAGCTTCGCCGCTCGCGAGGTCGATCGAAGCGAGGCGACGTCGCAGCGTCGCGATCGGCTTCATCGCCGCGCGCACGACGATGGCTTCGCCGTTGCTGACCCCGCCCTCGACCCCGCCCGCATGATTCGTGGTCCGCACGATGTCCCGGCCACTGAGCGCGATCGGGTCGTGGACCTCTGAGCCCGGACGCTCGGCGACCAGAGCTCCGAGACCGATCTCGACCGACTTGAAGGCTGGCACCGACATGAGGGCTTGGGCGAGCCGGCCGTCGAGGCGCTGGTCCCATTGCGCGAAGCTACCGAGCCCGCTGGGCACGCCGCGCGCCACCACTTCGACGAGGCCACCGATGCTGTCCTTCGTGCCGATCGCAGCATCGACGACCGCGCGGAGCCGCGGCTCGAGATCTTGGTCGAGGAAAGCGAAGGGACTCGCTTCGACGCGCCGCCGCGCGTCGGCGAAGTCCAGTTGCCGCAAGGCTTCCCCCGGCGCAGCGGCGGCGTCGCGCGAAGGAACGCCGCCGATCGCTACGACGTGGCCCAGGACTTCGACGCCGAACTCGCGCAACAAGAGCTGAGCCACCGCGCCAGCCGCAACCCGCGCGCAAGTCTCGCGCGCCGAAGCACGCTCGATGTTCGCCCGGATGTCACGATCTTCGTGCCGCAAGCAACCCGCGAGGTCCGCGTGCCCCGGACGAGGCCGCGTCGGCTCCGGCATGGACTCGATGCTCGTATCGCGATTCGGAATGAAGAGCACGAGCGGCGCGTCGATGCTCGCGCCGCGCCGCACGCCCGCGAGGACCTCGGCTCGGTCGACTTCGATCTTTTGTCGCCCCGAGCGCCCATAGCCACGTTGGCGCCGCGCGAGCTGGCGGTCGATGAAGTCGAGGTCGATGACGAGCCCCTTCGGCAACCCTTCGAGCATCGCGACCATGCCGCGGCCGTGTGATTCACCGCCAGATCGATAAACGAGCCGCATCAGCTCCCCCTTGCCAGCGTGTGGCTCACGAGTCGAGCGGCTGCAGCCATGAGATGTCGTCGAAGGGCAAATCCATGCGGATGCCGCCGATCTCGACGCCGATCGTGCGCCGCTTGCGGTCGATCTTCTTGGCCTCGCAGCGACGCCGGAAGCGCGGCACGTAGACCATGTGCCCCTTCTTGACGCCTTCGAGGTACTTCTCGCGGCGGCGGCCGAGCGAGCTGCGCTGCAAGAGCCCCTCGATGAGGCGCAGCATGCCGCGCGCCCGCTCGTCGTAGGGGCTCGGCGCGTTCACGAATTGACGGAGCGGCTCGACGAGGAGTTCCCGCGCGGCGCGCAGCTCCTCGTCGACGAAGTGCTCGGCCTCCTCGCGGATCCAGTGCTCGCGCCGCTCGACTTCTTCGGTCTTTTGCTGGAGCTCCTTGGCCTCGCCGACCGCGCGGCGGACGGACTCTTCGGCCCGGCGCCGCTGCTCTTCGGCAGCGCGCCGCGTGCGCTGCACGTTCGCGATGATCTCCTCGAGGCGCGTGTCGCGCTCGACGAGCAGCGACCGCGCCTGGGCCAAAATGCTCTCGTCGAGCCCCACCACTTTGGCGATGTGCAGGGCCTGACTCGCGCCGGGGATGCCGACGTCGAGCCGGTAGAGCGGGCGCAGCAAGTCGGGATCGAAGGCCATCGAGCCGTTCTCGGCCCCGTCGCGCTCGTAGGCGAAGTCCTTCAGCTTGGAGAGGTGCGTGCTCGCGATCACGAGGACACCGCGCGCGTGCAAGGCATCGAGGATCGCGTAGCCGAGCGCGCTGCCCTCTTCGGGATCGGTGCCCGCCCCGAGCTCGTCGAGCAGGACGAGGCTCTTCTCTGTCGCGTGCGCGAGCGCCTTCTGGATGCGCACGAGGTGCGACGAGAACGTCGACAAGCTCTGCTCGATCGCCTGCTCGTCGCCGATGTCGGCCCAAACGCCATCGAGGCAAGGAACGCTCGCCTTGGCGCAGGGCACGGGCAGACCCGACTGCGCCATGAGCGCGATCAAACCTGTGGCCTTCAGCACCACGGTCTTGCCGCCGGTGTTGGGCCCAGTGACCACGAGGGTCGTGTAGGGATCGCCGAGCTCGAGGTCGAAGGGCACGACGCGTTCGAAGACGCGCGCGGGCTCCGTGGTCTGCAGCCAGATCTCGTTCAGCAGCAGTGGATGCCGCGCTTCGCGCAGGTGAAGCGCACCGTCGCTCGCCACCGTCGGCACAACGAAAGCAGCCTCACGCACGAGCCGGGCGCGCGCGTGAACCGAGTCGATCCAGGCGATGCCCTCGAGCGTCCGCACGAGCTCCTGCCCGTGAGCGTGGAGGACACGCAGCAGTTCGGCGATGACGCGCTGGACCTCGGCGCGCTCATCGGCGCGCAGCTCGGTCAGGCGGTTGGCGACCTCGACGACCGCTTCGGGCTCGACGAAGACCGTCTGCCCGCTCTGGCTGCGGTCGTGCACGATGCCCGGCACCTGGCGGCGATGCTCGGGCTTGACTTGGAGGACGGGCCGATCGTTGCGCCACGCGACCTGGGTCGACTGCAGGTACTTCTGGACTCCGCTGCGGAGGAAGCGATCCAGTCGCAGCGTGATCTCGCGCTCGGTCGTGCCGATCTCGCCGCGAATGCGCGCCAGCGCCGGGCTGGCCGAACTCAAGACCTCGCCTTGGTCGTCGATCGTCTCGTCGAGCCTCGTGCGGAGCTCTTCGAGGTCTGGCAGGAGGGCGCCGAGTCGCACGAGCTCGGGCAAGTCCAAGGCCTCCGAGAACACGCGCTGCAGACGCGTCGAGACCCGCAGCGCTCGCGCCAGCTCGCTGAGGACGACCGCCGTCAACGCGGTCCCGTGCGCGAGGAAGCGCTCGAGCGGCTCACGCACATCCGAGAGGGCGACGAGCGGCAGCCTCGCTCCGCCGTCGAGCCACGCGACCATCTCACGCACCTGGTCGAGCGCGCGCGCCATGCGCGCTTCGTCGCGGAAGGGCCGCAGCTGAAGGACTCGAGCGCGCGCAAGCGGCGAGATGAGCCAGCGCCCGAAGCGCTCCAGGACGGCTGAAAACTCGAGGGCGTGGAGGGCAAAGGCCTCGGCGTCCGGCGAAGCCGAGGTCTCGGTGCTGCTTCGATCGGGGCTCGCGGGCTGGGTCACGCGGACGAACATCGAGTGCGCCGGGCGCGCCGTCAAGCGCTGGAGATTTCCGGGTCGACAGTTCCGCGCTTTGGCGGATCATGTTGGAGTCTGGTTCTACGCAACTGTTGCAATAGACCGACAGCCATTAGACCGACAGATCGACGAGGCCGGTCCAGCCGGCGCATGAGGCACAGGACACCATGGCTCTAGGCAAGGACTCAGGCTTCGGCACGCGCGCGATCCACGCTGGACAACGGCCGGATCCAACGACCGGGGCGATCATGACACCCGTGTTCTACTCGAGCACGTACGTCCAGGAGGAGCCCGCGAAGACGAAGGGCTTCGACTACTCGCGCACTTGCAACCCGACGCGCTCCGCCCTCGAAGCCAACCTCGCGAGCCTCGAGAACGCGCGCTTCGGCCTCTGCTTCGCGTCCGGCATGGGCGCGATCGACTGCATCTTCAATCTGCTCGCCACCGGCGACCATGTCGTCGCGGGCAACGACCTTTACGGCGGCACCTACCGCATCCTGACGACGCTCTACGGCAAGTTCGGGATCGACGTCAGCTTCGTCGACACCACGAAGGTCGACGCGGTCGCGAGCGCGATCACCAAGCGCACCAAGCTCGTCTTCCTCGAGTCACCGACCAACCCCCTGCTCAACGTCAGCGATATCCAGGCGCTCGCGGCCCTCGTGCACGAGCACCCCGGCATCCTGGTCGCCGTCGACAACACGTTCGCAACTCCCTACCTCCAGAACCCCCTCGACCTCGGCGCCGACATCGTCGTGCACTCGACGACGAAGTACATCGGCGGCCACAGCGACGTCGTCGGCGGCTTCCTCGCCCTGCAGGACCAAGAGCTGCGCGACCGGCTCCACCACTTCCAGAACTCGGTCGGTGCGACGCCGAGCCCGATGGACTGCTTCCTCCAGCTGCGCTCGACCAAGACCCTGCACTTGCGCATGGAGCGGCACTGCGACAATGCCGAGCAGATCGCCGCTTGGCTGGTCGCGCATCCGAAGGTCGAGCGCGTCTACTACCCAGGCCTCGAGTCCCACCCCCAGCACGCCATCGCCAAGCAGCAGATGAAGCGCTTTGGAGGCATGATCTCGCTCGAACTCGCCGGTGGACTCGACGCGGGGTGCCGCTTCGCGTCGCGCACGCGCCTCTTCTCGCTGGCCGAGAGCCTGGGCGGCGTCGAGAGCCTCATCGACCACCCGGCATCGATGACGCACGCGAGCATACCTCGCGAGGAACGCGAAGCGGCGGGGCTGCGCGACGGTCTCGTGCGCTTGTCGGTCGGCGTCGAAGACGTCAAAGACCTGATCGACGACCTCGAACACGCCCTCGATTGACAGCAGCCGGGGTGGCTTCAGCCTCAGGCCTCGGCTTGCGCCTCCGGCGTCGGCGGCTTCGTGAGCTGCGAGCTCTTGCTCGCCATGGGTGCTTCGTCGACGACTTCGACGAGCTCTCGCATGCGGCGCCCGACCTTGAACTTGACGACGCGCTTGGCCGGGACATCGACCTTTTCGAGGGTCTGGGGATTCTGCGCCCGGCGTGCCGCCCGACGCTTGACCTCGAAGACGCCGAACTCGCGGAACTCGAGGCGGTTGCCCGCGGCGAGCTCCGTCGTGATCGAGTCGAGGAAGTGCTGGATCACGTCCTTGACGAGCACCTTCGTCACGCGGACTCGCGCCGCACGCGCCTCCTCGGTGAGTGGTTCATCCGTCTGCAGCGCCTCGCTTTTGGCGAGGGCTTCGGTGATGGAATTGACGAGGTCCTTCTTCGTGATCGTCCGCATGCCTGCACCCCAGGGCCGGGGGAACCCAGGAGGAAGAGGAGGTGATGATGGGGTCTGATACTGCTTGCGAGCACCGCGTACTGCGGAGCCCGGTAGAACCCGAACACGGCGCCTTGGACCAGGAAGACGAAGGCCTCGAAGACCCGGTCACGACCTGGACCCACGCACCGTGTATTGCTCCAAGCTAATGCGGCGCAAGATTTTATCAATCCCCTGGGGTGCTCTGGACTCATCGTGGTCAGGCCCGGCTCTTGCGGACAGCGCTGCTGCGGCGGCTGCCGGGCCCGGCCCCTTGGCCACCTGGCCAGGCTTCCGGGAGGTGCGTCAGATACGCCGGTCCGCATCTTCGTGCGTGCTGCGCATCGAAGACGGCGACGGGGTGTGCTTCCTCAAGGCCTACTGGTACCGGGATGTCCGGGCAGCGCTGCGCGGCGCGTTTCGCAACACATGGCTCGCTCCGAGCCGCCCCCGCCGCGAGCTGCGCGCCCTCGAACGGCTACGCGACGCCGGGGTCCAGAGCGACCTCGAAGCCGAGATCGCGGAAGATCGCCACTACGGCGTGCTGCGCGAAGCTCGTATCCTGACCAGGGATTTTGGGGGCCCCGACCTCGAAGCCAGCCTCCTGCGCGCGCCGGGCGACGCCGGCCTGGCGCTGCCGCAGTGGCGACGGCTCGGCGCCTTCTTGACCGCGATGCAGGACGCCGGCGTACGGGATCCAGACCTCGTCGCGCGCAACGTCCTCGTGCGGCGCGACCCGGTGTTGACCTTCGCGAAGATCGATGCGAGCTCATCGTGGCTGGTCCGCCGAAGCCGCGACGATCGCAGCCGGGCGCGCTGCCTCGAGACCCTCTTCAACGACCTCGAACGCGTCGGAGCCGCGCCAGCGGTCATCCAGACGCTTCGAGAAACGAGTCACTGACTCGTCGACGCCGGACGGCGCAGCTCAAGGCGCCGCGCGGCGCGCGCGCGTATCGAGCCAGAGCGTGACCGGCCCGTCATTCACGAGGCTGACCTGCATCGAAGCCCGGAAGCGACCGGTCTCGACCCGACCAACACCGGATCGCCGCAGCTCTTCGACGAAGACCTCGTAGAGGGCCACGGCCTCCTCGGGCGGCGCCGCCCCGTCGAAGCCCGGCCGCATGCCCTTGCGGGTGTCTGCGCAGAGCGTGAACTGACTGACCGCGAGGATCGCGAGGCCAAGGTCGAGCACGCTGCGGTCCATGGGTTTGCTGCCGTCTTCCGACGGAAAGCAACGATAGCCGGCAACGCGGGCAGCCAGGCGTCGCGCATCGACTTCGACATCGCCCTTGGCGACGCCGACCAGAACCAGGAGCCCACGGTCGATGGCACCGACGCAGGTCGCATTGACCATGACGCTCGCGCTCGTCACGCGCTGGAGGCAGGCGATCATGAGGCTTCAGCCCTGGGTATCCCAGACGGCACGCAGCTCCTCGATGCTCTTGGGCGTCGCGGGCAGGGACTTGCCCTTGGCGCTCAGTTCTTGCTCGATGTTGCGGATGCGCGCCGGCACGAAGAGAGCCTGGCCGAGCATCGCGAGGACGTCGTCGCTCGCCCGCTGCTCGAGCATCCAGCGATAGGTCTGCAGCGCCTTGACGGGCTCTTCGAGTGCGCCGAAGTAGAGATTGCCGAGCGAGAGCAAGACGCGAACGTCGCGCGGCCGGCGGTCGAGCATCTCATGGTAGAGGTTCTCGGCTTCGCGATGGCGTCCCTGGAGATAGAGCGCGAAACCGAGGTCGAGACCGACCTCGACGTTGCCCGGATCCTCCAGGCGCAGTTTGGCGAGGATGGCCTCGGCGCGCTTGCCGTCGCGCAGCTGCTCGGCGACCAAGCGCGCGTAGGCGAGCTGGACCTGCCGATCGAGCGGGCGGAGGCTCAAGTAGGTCTCCAAGTGGCCAGCGGCCTGCTTGTAGAGGCCGCGATCCTGGGCGACTTGCCCGAGGAGCAGCCAGCCTTCGCGCAGGTCCCGGCGCAAGGACACGGCTTTTTCGAGGACTGCCCGCGCAGCCTCGAGCTCGCCGCGCCGCCAGTAGCGCTCGCCGAGCTTCGTCAACGCGTAGTAGTGCTCGGGCTCGAGTTCGAGGGCGCGGCGGAGCAGCTGCTCTTCTTCACGGGCCGTGTCGACGAAGAGGGCCTCGGCGAAGGCGAGGCTCGCGAGTTCGAGCGTGTCGCCAGTCTTGGACGCCTCGTCGCGGACCTTGTCGAGGATGAGTTTGCGCAGGCGCGCCTTTTCGCTGGTCGGCGCGAGCGTCACGGCGCGGCGCGCGAGAATCGCGATGCGCGCGCAGGCCGCGTTCTCCGGACAGAGGACCTCCAAGCGTTCGAGCGCGCGCTTCCACTCCCCGCTCTCGAGCTCGCGCTCGGCGAGGTCGAGCTCTTGGCGCGCTTCTTCGCTCCGCGGCCGCTCGAGCACGTCGACGAAGTCGGCCTTGGCCGGCGCAGTCCTCGTCCCGCAGGCCGGGACGAGCGCCAAGGGCGAGCTCGCGAGCAAGGCGACGAGGGCACGTGCTCGGGGCCAGTTCAGCGAAGCGTCCACGTCCCGTTCTCGACACGGACGGAGCCGGCCTCACGCAGCGAGGAGCCGCTCGCCTGGGAGACGACGTTGCCACGCGCCTCCACTTCGAAGCGCGGTGCTCCACCCTGGACTTCGAGGACGGCCGTTTCGATGACGAGGAAGATGCGCTTGCCGATGATGAACTTCATCGGGTAGTCGAGACCGCCGACGTTGCGGAAACTGTAGCGCGAGCCCTCACCGAGCTTCTCGAAGGTGATCTCGCAGAACTCGCTGCGGCTCGGATAGGTGAAGCGATCCCAGAGCGCGCGATGCGTGCCAACCGCCAAGTTGTCACAAGCGACCGTTCCTTCGACCTGCATCGGCTCGAAGAGGCGTTCGAGCTCCTTCGCGCTCTCCGGGCCGAGGAGGGTCTTCGATTCGCCGTTGGCGCCTCCATCGCCGCCGGCCTTGCACGCAGTGCTCGCCAAGAGCGCACACACGAAGACGAAACCGCAGCGACCTGCGCGGTGCTGGGCCCGTTGTTTCGTACCCCGTTGCTTCGTGCCCCGATGGTTAGCCATGTCGTTGAAATGCATCTTGCTCACCGCTCCTCCCGTGCGCGCATTAGACCGCGTAAGCCACGCGGAAACAAAAGCTCCGCGCTTGGGATCGCCGAGACCGCCTGTACGATCGCGGTGCATGGTAAAGAGGGGCATGCGAAGCGCACGGCGTGCCGTGCTCGCTCGACGCAAGATCGCAGGTCTGACGCTGACCGCCATGGCCGCGGCCCTGCCGTCGTCCTGCGCGCTGCTCCCCGTCGAGTTCAACCTCTCGCCGCTGTATCGCCAGCGCCTGAGCCCCGATGGTCGCGTCGCCGAAGTCGATGTCCTCTGGCCGCTCGTCCACTGGGAGCGCCACCGTGACGAGGCGCAGGACCTGCGCTTGCGACCGCTGTGGCGCCGCGTCGCCGCCGCCGACGGCGTTACGACGCGCCACGAGTTCCTCGTGCCTTTGGGCGAAGCGCGCTTCGACGCGACCGAAACCGTCGCGCGCCTCTTGCCGCTCTTCTGGTACCGCGAACACTTGCACGATGGCGTGGCCGGGCAGTGGGACCGCGATTGGTTCTTCACGCCGCTGCTCTGGGGAGGGTCGTCGGTCCTCGGCGAGAACTACCTCGCGCTCTTCCCGATCTTCGGCAGCATCCCCCAGTTCCTCACCTACGATCGCTTCACGTGGTTCCTCTTTCCGCTCTTCTTGCGGACCACGAAGGGCGACATGACCGGCACCCACCTGCTCTGGCCCTTTACCGGTTGGGGCGGCAGCGAGGTCTCTGGGAGACCCTATTGGTGGCGCGTGCTGCCCTTCTTCGGCAAGAGCGTCACGCCATCCAAGAGCGAGTCCTACTCGGCGCTCTGGCCCTTTTTTCACTGGGGCCGTGACCGCTTGGACAGCGAGCATCCGCGCAGTTCCTTCCAGTTCTTCCCCTTCTTGGGTTGGCAGACGGGTGGCGCCTTCGTCGCGTGGTCTTTCCTGTGGCCGCTCTTCCGGCACGCGGAGAACAGCGAAAAGTCCGAGCCTGGCGCTCCGCTCGCGGGCGGTCGCTACGTCTACTGGGACATCCTCTGGCCGCTGCTTCGTTGGATCGACGACAGCTACAGCGACAAGCCGCTGCATCAGCGCTGGATCACACCGCTGTGGCAGCGCACGTGGACCGACCGCCAGGACAGCACGGTTTGGCTCTACCCTTTGATCTGGCTACGCCGCTATTGGAACAAAGCCAGTGACCGTCGCGACACCTACGTGCTGCCCTTCTTCTGGCGCAACACGATCCGCTACAAGAAGAGCGACAAAAGCGGCAGCTTCGACAAGCTCGACGACGAAGACGACTACGAGCGGGGCGTCGACGATCACTGGAGACTGTGGCCGCTCGCCGATCATCGAGTGACGCGGAACGGTGACTGGCGCTTCCGCGCCCTGTCGCCTTGGCCCTTCGACGGCATCTACGCGACCGGTGTGCGCGAGGCCTACGACTTTGCTTGGACGCTTTGGCACGACGAGGGCGACGCCCTAGGCAATCGGCGCACGCGTGCCGTTGCCCACCTCTGGTCGAGCCGCAACTACGCAGGCCAGCGCTATCAGTGCTCGGTGCCCTTGCTCTTCAACTTCGTCGCCGATGAGGATGGTTCGCGGACCTTGCGGCTCTTTCAGTTCTTGCCGATCCGCTGGAGTTCGAAGCCATGAGCATGGTGTCCGACGTCGGCGCCTTCATGCGTCACCAGGTCGAAGGGGCGGGCTGGACCGTCGCCCTGCTGTTGCGCAGCTTCACGGCGCTCGTCGCGGTACCGCGGCGCTTGCGCTTCATCCTCGACCAGATGTTCGTGACCGGCGTGCGCCCCTTGCCGGTCACGCTCTTCGTCGCGGTCTTCGCGGGCATGATCCTGTCGTTGCAGACCGGCATCGGGCTTCGCAACACCGGCGCCCACACGGTCATCGGCAACATCATCGCGTTGTCGATGTGTCGCGAAATGGGTCCCTTCATCACGGCAGTCATTCTCGCCGCGACGGTCGGCTCGCGCATGGCCGCCGAGTTGGGGACGATGAGCGTGTCCGACGAGATCACAGCCCTCGAGGTCATGTCGATCGACCCGGTGCGCTTCCTCGTCATGCCGCGCGTCGTTGGTCTCGCCCTCATGTGCCCCGTCTTGACGGTGTTCGCGAACGCGGTTGGCATCCTCGGTGGGAGCATCGTCGCCGAGGTGCATCTCGACATCAGCTTTTCCTTTTATATGAACAGCGTGCGCGAGTCCTTGACCGAGCAGACCTTCATGCTGCCCAAGGACATCTGGGTCGGCATCGTCAAGGCCGTCGTCTTCGGCATCGCGATCGCCGTCGTCGGCTGTTCGTCGGGCCTGCGCGCGAGCGGCGGCGCCCTCGGCGTCGGACAAGCCGTGCAGAGCGCCGTGCGCAACTCGATCCTCCTCATCATCGTGCTCGGCTACATCATCACGTGGTTCTTCTTCTACTTCCTGGTTTGAGGCCGTGAGCATGGGCAAAGCAGGAGAAGCTGCGATCGAGTTGCGCGACGTCTGGAAGAGCTTCGGCAGCTTCGAGGTCCTCAAGGGCATGAGCTTCACGGTTCCGCGTGGCAAGACCTTCGTCATCATGGGCGGCTCGGGTTCGGGCAAGAGCGTCACGCTCAAGCACATCATCGGCATCCTGCAACCCGACAAGGGCGACGTCTTCGTGAACGGCGAAAGCGTGCCGAAGCTCGACCACAAGGGCTTGATGCGCTTGCGCCGGCACATGGGGTATCTCTTCCAAGACGGCGCGCTGATCAACTGGATGAGCATCTATGACAACGTCGCCTTGCCGCTGCGAGAGAACACGCGGATGCCGAAGTCCGAGATTCACGATCGGACGATGGAGGTCTGCGAGCTCGTCGACCTCGCACATTCGATCGACAAGTTTCCGGCCAACATCTCCGGCGGCATGAAGAAGCGCGCGGGCCTCGCGCGCACCCTCGTGACCGAACCCGAGATCGTGCTCTACGACGAACCCAACGCCGGGCTCGATCCCATCATGTCGGACACGATCAACCAATTGATCTTGAAGGTTCAAGCCAAGTTCGGAGTCACGAGCGTCATCGTGACCCACAAGCGCGCTTGCGCCTACACGACCGGCGACATCATCGCGCTGGTCAAAGGTGGAACGATCGTCGAACAGGGCGACAAGGACTACATGCGCGCGAGCGAGCACCCGCTCGTGCGCGCCTTCCTCGGAGGCATTGACTGAGCATGAGCAGTAACTACATCAAGCGCGATACGGCGCTCGGTCTCGTCTTCTTCATCGGCCTCCTTGGGCTCCTGTGGGCGACGGCCAAGCTCGGCAGCTTCTCGCTCGAGGAACGTCAAGTCCTCGAAGTCCACGTACCTCACGCACGCGGAGTCAAGGTCGGCGACAACGTCGAGCTCCTCGGCACCAAGGTAGGGGTCGTGAGCAAGGTCGACACGGAGGGGCCGAGCAGCGAGCAGCCGGTGCGGCTCTTCTTGCGCATCGAGCGCGAGCTGCGCATGAATGACGACTACAAGATCCGCGTCGCCGACGCCTCGCTGCTCGGCGGCAAGGTCGTTGCGATCGATCCGGGTCGCTCGCCGACGGCCATCGATGTGAAGCAAGCCCTGACTGGCATCGCCCCGCCGAATCCCCTCGAGGCCTTGGGCGACCTGCTCGGCGGTGAAGAGAACAGCCGCAACCTCGCCCGCATCCTCGAAGACATCGCGCTCGTCGTGCGCGACCTGCGCGAGGGCAAGGGCAGCATCGGCGACATGCTCGCGAGCGCGCGCGACTTCTTCAAACGCGCCGACGAGCTCGCCGTCTCGCTCAAGGACACGGTCGAAGAAGCGCGGCGCGGCGAAGGCGAGATCGGCAAGGTCATCACGAATGCCTCGGCCTTCTTCGACAATGGCACCAAGCTCGTCGAGGATGCGCGCGGCGGCAAAGGCATCCTGGCTCGCATCATCAACGACGAGAAGCTCGCCGACGACGTGTCCTCGGGGATCGCGAGCCTGCGGACAGTGGCGAACGACCTCGAGGCAGGCCGCGGCGCCGTGGGCAAGGCCTTGCGCGATCCGGAGACCGAAAAGCGCTTCACCGAGATCGTCGACGGCGTCGCGACCGCGGTGAAGTCGGTCAACGAGGGCGACGGCCTCCTGCCGAAGCTCTTGAACGGCAAGGAGCTCGCGGCGACGGCGACACGCATCTTCGACAACGTCGACAGCCTCATCGCGGACCTGCGGGCGGGTAAGGGCACACTCGGACGGCTCTTCGGCGACGATACGATCGCGAACCAGCTCGAACGGCTGCTCGCGCAGATCTCCAGAACGCTCGAGGACGCCCGCGAGGCGGCACCAGTGTCGACGCTCGTGACGACATTCTTTGGCGTCTTCAATTAGTCAAGCTGTCAGGACCAGGCCGCATGAGCATCTCGGAGTCCGCACTGCGCGCACGCCTCGCAGCCCTTACTGCCCGCGACCAGAAGATCGTGCTCGGGCTCTTCGCGGTCTTCATCCGCCAGCCGCAGCAGGTGCGCGACCGCGAGTGGGTAGCGGAGCAGCTCGCGCACTTGACCTTGCTGGCCGGCGACTTCGAGGCGGACACGGCGCTGGACGGCGTCGAGTTCGTGCGCAGCTACTTGGCGCAGCGTGGGTCCGACTTGGTCGATGTGACGACATCGCTCTTCGCGCGCGTCGGCGCGGAGCTCGCACCGACGCTCGAGGAGGGCGGCTTCACGGCCGAGGATGCGATGGCGCGCGCCTTGGCGTACTTCGTGCCGGCCGAGCTCAGTGAGAACTCGGACGACACGACGGCCGTCGAGCGCGACATGGGTGAGCAACCCTTGGCCCGCCTCATGCAAGGCAAGGGCCTCGAAGCGCGCGACCTCGTGCGAGCCTCGGAGGAACAGCTCACACACAAGATGGTGCAGCGAGCGATGCGCGGACGTCGCCTGACCAAGAACGCGATGTCCAAGGTCCTGCGCGCGTGGCAACGCGCATCTGGCACGGAGGCGGTGCGGGCCGACCTCTTCGACTACGAACCCTGACGCGTCGGACGGCTATGCTGCGGCGATGCAAGGCAGTATCGCGGCACTCTCTCTCGTTGTCGTCCTGGGTTTGGGCGCGGGCGCGGCCGTCAGCGCAACCGCTACGGCCCAGGCGCCTGAGGTCGGAGCGATGTTTCCGGTCCGGGACTTCCCCCTCCTCGAAGCTGAGGCGAGCGGCGCCGTACGCCTCGCCTCGCTCGCCGACTTCCGCGGGAAGAAAGTTCTTCTCGTGCACTTCGCTTCTTGGTGAAGCGGTTGCCGCAAGCACGTGCCCGTGTGGCACGAGCGCCTGAAAGAAGCGCGCGCGGCGGGCAAGATCGTCGTCATAGGCCTCATCGAGGAGCAACATCCCGACCGCTGCCGCCTCTTCCTCGAGTGGCAAGGCATCGACTGGCCCATCCTCGTCGACAGCTTGAACCGCTCGGGCGTCTGGGCCGTCCCCTTGGTCTGGGCGATCGACGAGCACGGGGTGCTGCGCCACACGAAGCCTTCGGTCGACTGGGTGCTCGGCGACTTTCTCGAGACGACGTACGACGCGCCTGCAGAGACCCGCGTGACGAAGCTGCCGCCGAGCCCGGCCGAGGCGAGCTACCTCGCAGGTGACTACACGACGGCCATCGACTTGGCCGGGAAAGAACTCGCGGCGCAGCCGAGCCATGCACTGCACTTCTTGATCGGGTGCGCGCACCGAGCGCGCTGTGATGCTGCGCGACCAGGGTCGCCCACGGCGACACGCGCGCGCAACGCGGACTTCCAAGCTGCAATCGACGCCTGGACGCGAGCCATCGACGCGGCGCCGCAAAACTACATCTACCGTCGCCGCATCCAGCAGTACGGCCCCCGCCTCGACAAGCCCTATCCGTTCTACGACTGGGTCGAGGAGGCGCGCAACGACTTGAAGCAACGGGGCCACGAGCCACCACCGCTCCTGGTCGAGCCCGAGGGCGCCGAAGTGGCCCGGCCCCTCAACAAACCCGAGGCGGCGACGGCGGCCGAGCGCGAGGCCCGACCCCCAGGCAGCCATCGCAGTCGAAGCGCAAGCCGTGACGGCCACGACCGTCGTCGCCCCCAACCCCGTGCGCGCGGGCGCGGCCTTCCGCCTCTACTGGAAGCTCAGCATGGCCGCGCCAGGACTGCGCTTCGACGACGAGGCCGCTGCCCCGATCACCTGGCTCGCGCTGCCGAAGGGCTTCCGCACGCCTCGTCATACACAGAGCGCGCGGCCCGCTCGGAAGGGTGCCAGCGAGCGCAGCGTCGAGTACGAGATCCAAGTCGACGCTTCGATCGAGGTCGGGCGCCACGACTTGAGCGGCTACGCCATCGTGAACGTCTGCGACGCCGAGAGCGGCAGCTGCCGGGTTCTGC
>CALLZN010000297.1 GCA_937858895.1 uncultured bacterium
TCGATCGCCCCGGCGGCATCCTGCAGATCGCCTCGATGGTCGGCGGGGGCGGGGACGGGTCGACACACATCCTCGTGCGCTACAAGCGCGACGTGACCCCGCCACCGGCAGAATCGACGACCGCGGGGGGCAGCGGAGCGACGGGCTTCAACGCGGGTGGCTTCAACGCGGGTGGCTTCAACGCAGGCGGCGGCGGCGTGTCCAATGCCCTCGGTCAGCCTTATCACATCCTGGTCCCGGGCAGCAGCCTCTGGAAGCCCTTCAACTCCATCATCTTCAAGGGCATCACCGTGGCGTCGGGCGAGGTGGTCGCGGTCTTCTCGCGTCCGAAGCCCGGTGGCGCCGACGGCGAGACCATCGACCAGACGCTCGGCACCGATGAGTTCGGCCTCGGCGACACGATCTCCGACAGCACGAAGGCAGTGCTCGGCGCGACGTCCGCGATCTCTAGTGCTAGCTCTTCCGGGGTCAAGGAGCGGACCTGGCAGAGTCCTGGGGATCGCACGCAGCGAGTGGGCGATGTCTGGATGATCTCGGAGCGCGACAACGGCGCCTTCGAAAGCGACTACGACCGCATCTTGACCGAGGACTTCGTCACGTCGGACTACTCGTCGCGACGCAAGGACCCCAAGTCCGGCAAGAGTCTGCAGGGCGTGAGCTTCGACCGGGTCTCGGACAGCGTGTCGCGCTTCGGCGTGCGCTCGGGCGATGTCCTCATCAAGGTCAACGGCGAAGGCGTCACGAGCAAGGCCAACGCGATGAACGTCGGGCGACGGCAGTACGATCGAGGCGTGCGGACCTTCGAGCTCACCTTCATCAGCAACGGGGTCGAAGTCGTGCGCACCTACACGGCTCCGGCCGGCAAGCGCTGATCGTCCGTCGATTGTCGGACCGCGACGTGGCGCAGCTGCGGCTGACTCTCGACCTCGGTAACACGAGCCTCAAGGCGGTCCTTTGGCGGGGCGACGACAAGGTCGCGGCGACGAGGCTGCTCCACGAGACGCCCAAGCTCGAGCCGAGCTTTGCGAAGCGAGCCGCGAGCTGCGAAAGCGCAGTCGCCGTCGCGAGCCACGGCGTGCGCGAGCGCCGACCGCCGAGCCTCGCCTGCCTCGAGGCAGCGCTCGCTCACGGGACGAAGATCGCCTGGGTCGGCGTCGACCTCGAGCCGCCGGGCAGCGTCGCTTATGACGACCCCCGCGAGCTCGGCATCGATCGACGCTTGGCAGTACTCGGCGCGCGGCGCGACCACGAAACGGGCCTCATCGTCGACTGTGGCACGGCGGTCACGCTCACGCACTTCGATGCGGCGCTCAACATCCGGCCGCTCGCGATCGGCATCGGCCGCGCAGCCCTCGAGCGCGGCATCGCGACGAGCGCGCCAGCGCTCGCGCCCTTCCTCGGGGCTGCGCTGCCACAAGGGTTGCCACGCGGCACGCGCGACAACCTCGCGATCGGCGTCGAGATCGCCTTCGACGCGGCCTTGCGCGGCCTCGTCGCTGACGCCGAGGCGCGGCTCGCGGCCATAGGCTTGCCTGCGGCGCCGCTGCTCTTGACCGGCAGCGATGCCACGCGCGCCCTACGAGCGCTGAGTGGGGCGCTCATCGTCGAAGACCTCGTGCACCGAGGTCTCTTGGCGCTCACGTTGCGGCGATGAGTAGCGATGAGTAGCAAGGTCGTCATCGAGCGCCTGAGCGCGCGGGGCGAGAGCGCGATCGCGGTCCTGCGCTTCGGTCTTGTCGGGCCGACGCGTGCTGCCCACGAAGCGCTGCAGCGCTGCGCCGACCGCTATGCGGACAGGCCGAGGACCCTGCCCAGGACCGGGATGCACGCCTTGCGCGAGATCGTCTTGGGTCCCGAGATCGTCGAGGCCGTCCTCATCGTGCGGGCTTCCGCGACGAGCTTCGAAGTCCACACGCATGGAAACGAGCAACTCGTTGCCATGCACCTCGAGCGCTTGCACGCCGTGGCCCTCGCTTGCGACTTCATGGTCGTCGATGCGCGTGAATGGCAGCATGCGAAGATTGGCGAGCAGACGGACGCGCAGCTGCGACGCGAGCTCATGGTCATGGCGCAGAACGCGCCCTCGCGCATCGGCCTCGAGGCCTGCCTCTTCCAGTTTGGTCCAGATGGCTTGCTCGCGTTGCGCGGGAGTGTCGATCGCGCAGACGTCGAACGACGCAGTCGCCTGCTCGCGCCCTTCTTGAGGCCTTCGCACGTCGTCTTGGCGGGCGCCGTAAACGCGGGCAAGTCGACGCTCTTCAACCTGCTGGTCGGCCGTCGCCGTGTGCGTTCGGGGCCGACACCGGGTCTCACGCGGGACGCGACGAGCGAGGTCATCGTGTTGACCACGGGCCTGCCCATTGTCTTGACCGACGTCGCGGGCGAACGCTTCGGCGTGCCGCAGCATGCCCTCGACGCGAGCACCGATGCCGAGCTCGAGGTGCGAGCGATCGCGCGCAGCCATGTCTGGCAGGAGCGCGCCGACCTCGTCCTGCGCGTCGTCGACGCGAGTCAAGGCGATGATGCGCAGTTCGAAGCATCGAGCGCCCGTGAACTCGTCGTGGCCACGCACGCGGACCTCTTGTCGAGGCCACACTCCGATGCTTCGGCCTCGCTCAGCGTCTCGCTGACCGCAGGCGATCTCGTCGAAACACGGCGGCGCATCGGCGCTGCGATCACCAGAGCGCTCGGCGCCGAAGTCCCCGACGTAGGTCCGGCCTTCGTCGGCCCAAAGACGCGCAGCCTCGCCCTAGGCGAGCAAGCCTGACCCGTTCGAGCGCGCGTCACCCCTGCTGCCGCGGATGTGCGTGCTCAACGCAATGTCACGCGCGCGGCGTTGCTCGTCGCGAAGGTGAAGCCGAAGATCGACGACGGGCATGCCTTGGGTGCGAAGACCTCGAAGCCTTGGAGCACGATCTTGGCACCGAAGAGCTGCGTGTTGGCAGGAATCGGGATGCGCACCGCGGCGGTCGCGAAGCTCATGAGGGAGGAGACCCGCAAGCTACAGCTTCCGCTGATCGTATTGCAGAGCGGTAGTGGCGTGATCTCCGTGCCCAAGAAGAGGATCGGCACACCGCTGTGGCCGGCGAGCCTCGCGACGAGGTCGAGTCCGACGGAGGCGGGGTCGTCGACCGTGATCGTGAAATCACCTGCGATCTTGCAGGCAGAAGGCAGATACGTGACGCCACCGCTGCTCGCATGGGCATCGTAGAAGGCACCGAAGATGTCGCGGCCGGCGCTCGAGTTCGTCGAGATTTGCTGCCACACCGCCATGCACTCTGGGCGCGGTCCGCCCGCACCGCCCTTGGCGGCGACGCGTGTCGACGAACAGCTCTGGGTCGTCGACGAGGCGAGGAGCTCGTGCGTCGTTTGGATTTCGATCGCGTCGCCCCTGCGAAGGATCGTCGAAGCGAAGGGTAGCGCACGACCCGTCGTTTGTGTCTCGCTGTAGGTCAACGCGAAGCGCAGACCATCGTAGTCGAGCGCGGCGTCGGTCTGCGACAGGGTCGACGAAGTCAACTTGTGGATAGACCCCACTGCTCGCACGCTGTTCGCCGACAGGCGACGAACGAGAGTTCCATGAATATCGAAGCCACCGGTGATGTTCTGCTCTTCTTCCCACGCGACGAGAAAGTTCGTTCCGTCGCCGGCGACGGCCGGACGTTCTGCCGTGGCGCTCGCATCGCGCAAGACGCTTGCTGTCGAGATCATGGTGCCGGGAGCGTCGACGGCCGCGAAGTTGATGCGGCCTTTGAGGCACAAGGCGCCGCGCGTCTCCCACGCCACGATCCACGTCGCGCGCGCTACACAGGTCTTGTTGATGGCGATGTTCTGCGCACACCTCGTGAAGTCGAAGTCGAGGAGTCTTCCGATGCCGCCGAGACTGCTGACCGTGGTACCGAGGACGCGCTGAAAGGCCGGATCGATGCCCAGGCGCCAGACGACACAGTAGTCGTTGGCCCCAGGCGCCGCCGTTCCGCCTACGACGAGCTCTTGTGGCAAGCCCGTCGTCAAGTTGGCATCGGCGATTTTGAAAGGAGAGCCATACGCACCGGTCGTGGCGCTACGGCCAAGAGCCATGATGTCCGCGCGATCCCGTACCGTCGTGTGCTTCCACACGATGAGGAAGTGGCCGCTGGCGCCGTTGTTCGCGACGCCGGGCAAGGAGGCGACTGCGTTCGTGTGTTCGGCGAAGGTCAAGTCCATCTGCGTGCCCTTGCGGTCGAAGCGTCGGACCGCGATGTCCGAATCGATAGCCGACACGCGTTCTTCGTAGACGACGATCCAAGTGTCGCTGCCGGCGTCGTAGGCAACGTCTGGGTCGACCTCGTCGACCAAGGTCGTGCTGAGCGCGAAGGTCCGGATGACGGGGTCGATCGTCAGCGGAAAGGTCGCTTCCGCAAGAAAGTCAGCAGGCACGCTGAGGCAGATCGTGTTGTCGCGCCATACTGGCGCAAAGCTCACGCTGCGACCGCGCGCATCGAAGACCGTTGCGAGCCCATAGGTGATGCCACCGAAGCCAGGGTATTCAAAGACCAAGCCCTTCGCGTCGTCGGCATGCGCGAAGCGGAGCATGGTGTCCACGTCGATCGTGACCTCGAGCCGCTTCGGGTTCGGGCCAGGGCGCGCGTCGACGACGAAGATCTGCTCGACGCCTTCGGGCCGCAGGTCAAGATGCTCGCGGGTCGTGCCGTAGTCCCACGTTGCTCGTCGTCCGGCAAAAACAAAGCGAGCCTGCGCCGCGACCGCGGTGGCTTCCTCGTCGAACCGTGTTCCCGCGTACGAGAGGGAAAAGCGGGGGTTCTGAGGGCAAGTGGTGCCCAAGATCGGATAGAAGGCCAGGCCGGAAGCATCGATCCGGGTCTTGTAGTCGCGACCGCGCACCCACACTGCGCCGGCCTCGGAGACCTCGTCGACGCTGACGTTGGTGAGGGCCTCGCTGCGGAAGCTCGGACGGCTCGCATCGTCGTTGGACTTCGCGGGGGACGACGTCGCGAGGGCGAGGAGACATGGGAAGAGTATTTTCATGGCAGCGGTACGGCCACGAACCTCGACCTTGGACACGCTCGGATAGAAAAATCTCAGCGAGTTGCGCTTCGCAACCAGGTCGGCGCCTCGAGGCCGAGGTCGACGCATAGCGCCTCGACACGGTCACGAAGTGTCGCGAGGACCATGCGATGCGGCGCTCGCGTCGCCCCCAACACTCGCTGCGCGTCTTGCCTGCGACCCGCCCTTGCCAGCGCCTCGACGTAGGACAGCTTCGGTAGCGAGAACACGTTGGGGTCGAAGGCCGGGCTCGCCTTGCAGCGCATGGCCTCGCCTTCCTCGTAAAGCTGGGCCGCAGCGGCATAGCGCTGGTCGTCGAGGGCGATGCGCCCGAGCGTCGCGAGGGCGTTCGCGACCTCGAAGGAAGGTTCGGCGCGCCTGCCATCAGCGACGATGCGTTCGAACTGCGCGATCGCCTCCGCGCACAGGCCGGCCTTCTGCAGGCCTTCAGCGGCGACGAAGCGGGTCGCGATGGCGACATCGATCGCGACCGGCATGCGCGTGTTGTCGAGGCGCGTTGCGATCGAGGCGAAGGCTTTTTGTGCTGCTCGCTCAGCTTCGGCATTGGTCGCGCTGACAGCGTCGACGACGCCCGCGATCGCGTTGTTCATCGCCGTCGACTTGCGCAGCTCGCGCTCGACCTCGTTTGCGTGCTTCTGCGCCGACGCGAGGGCGGCGTTTCGTTCGCCGATCGTCTGCAGCAGGGTCTTGCGCTCCGATGCGAGCTCGCTCGCGGTCACGGCGGCCGTGACACCAACGGAGGCGAGTGCGAGAAGCGCGAGGGTCGTGGCGGTGACCGCGAGCTTGTGCCGCTTCACGAAGGAGCGCAGGTGGTCCCAGCGGGTCGGCTGTCGCGCTCGCACAGGTTCGTGCTCGCGCCAAGCGGTGAGGTCGCTGCCGAGTTCGGCCATCGTCGCGTAGCGCTTGCTGCGATCGAGGTGCATCGACATCTGCACGATGGCCGCGAGGTCACGGTCGACGGTCGGGTTCAGCTCCGAGCTGGCGACAACGACTCCGTCGCGAATGAGGTCGAAGAGCGTCGCCAAGCTGCTCGCTTCGAAGGGCGCAACGCCGGTCAAGCAGCGATAGAGCACGGCACCGACGGCGTAGACATCGGAGCGGACATCGGCTTCGTGCAGGCCGTGCTCGACTTGTTCTGGTGCGGCGTAACTCGGCGTGCCTGCAAAGCTCCCGGGTAGCGTGAAGCGTTCGTCGTTGGCGTCGAGCTCGCGTGCGAGGCCGAAGTCGACGATGCGTGCCTGATCGTTCGTGTCGACGAGGATGTTCGATGGCTTGATGTCGCGATGGATGATGCCTCGACCATGGGCGTAGACGAGGGCTGCAATGGCGCCTTCGACGACGGAGACGATGTGCTTCGTTGCGTCGGCGCGGGCTCGCTGGACATCGGACCAAGCGTCGATCGCTGTGCCGTCCACCCATTCCATGACGACCGAACGTCCGTTGTCGATGCGTTCGTGAACGGTGGCGATGCCTGGGTGGCGCAGGCTGGCGGCCACTTCGACCTCGCGCTGGAAGCGTTCGTAGGCGCGCTCGCGCTGTCCGTCGTCGCTCCACGTGACGCGCTTGATCGCGACGACGCGTTGCGTGCCCGGCTGTCGAGCGCGATACACGACACCTTGTCCTCCGCGGCCGACTTCCGAGAGGATCTCGTAGCCATCGATCCGCATCGCCGGGGAGCTCTGCTTGGCGGCAACAAGGCCCTGCATCCAAGCGTCGTCGTCCTCGAAGCCGAAGTCCTTGGCGAGGTTCATACGGCGCCGTCCTCGAGGGCGACCTGTGCTTCGATGCACTCTTGGAGGCGTTGGCGCACGCGCTGCTTGACTTTGTGCAAGGCCGCTTCGCTCATGCTGAGGCTCGCTGCGACGTCGCGAATGGAACGACCTTCGAGCAATGCTTCGAAGGCCTCTAGGCTACGCGGCTCGAACTCGGAGGCGAGGCTCTCCCAAGCGCGGCGGAAGTGGAAACTACGCCATTCGCATTCCCACGCGGCATCGTAGACGTCACCTGGCGCGACGAGAGCTG
>CALLZN010000298.1 GCA_937858895.1 uncultured bacterium
CTGGGAAGCGCCTCTCGCCTTGCGACACCTACCGCGCAGCGGTTTCGTTCAACGCTTCGCAAATCGCTGCCAGCCTAAGGCCCCCTATGGCGAGTCGGTCAGCATACGGATTACCTCCGCGGCCGCACACGCCACAGAATCGCGAGCGAGCTCACGTAGGGCGTCCGGATCGGAGTCACCGTCGTGTTGTTCACGAAGGTCAAGCGGTAGTTGAGGTAACGAGGTGCAACCCCCCTCGCCGTATCGACGAGGTCGTCGATGTCCTGCACATACGTCGTCACACCGCGCGCGTCGACGCGGCCCGAGGCCAGATAGCGGTACTGCTCGCAGGCGTAGTGCGGGTTCAACAAGTTGTTGCGCGACGCCGCGGTCTCGTTGTCCTCGAACGAATAGGGATCGGCGGCGCGATCGAAGCGCTCTGCACCGCGATACTCGATGACGAGCTCCGTGCCGAGCGGCAAGTCCTCCGGCGCCGGGTCGACGAGGACTGCAAATTCATGAGCCCCATACTCGGCGCCGAGCTTCTCGAGGTCGGGGAAGCCCTTCGGCGTCGGCGTCCAGCCCGCCGGCCCCTGCACTTCGTTGCGCCCAGGCAGCAAGGTATCGAAGTAGCCCGACGTCACGACCGAGACGCGGCGTACGAAGTCGGCCTGCGCCCAGTAGACGACCGAGTCGCCCGGAGGCACGAGCACGCTGTTCCCCGCGCCCCCGATCCAACCGCCGCGCGCCTGACGCTCATTGGTCGGGTCGACGAGGATCTCTTGGAGCTGACCGTCGATGCCACCCGTGCTGTGAACACGCGCGTTCAGACCCAGCCCGATAACGCCCACCTGAAACAGGTTGTCCGCGATGCACTTGCCGTTCGCGACATCGTCCGGATGAATCGACAAGTCGACGAGCAGGGGCAAGGCGAAGGGCGAGAGGTCCTGCCGGCGATTTCCCTTGTAGTCATCGTCCTGCCGCGCGTTGGCGCCATCGAGGTCGGGATCGACTTCGGGGATGTGCGGGCTCGACACGTCGCGCGTGCGATCGGGCGCGGTGCCGTCGTCGGGACGCTGGCTGCCGCCAAGCCCCAGGATGGCGTCGTTCGCAGCGATCGACATGAGACGGCGATCGCGCCACGTGAAGCTCTCACGGAAGCGCGGATACGAGATCATCGTCGACCCGGTCACGGCCGCAAAGGCGTTGTTGGGATCGATCGTGTAAGCCTGGTCCTTGACGACCTCCGCGCGCACGCCGTTGTCGAGGTAATTGGCCTCGAAGGTGGTCTCCAAGCCGCTGAGGCTGGCACCGAACTCGGGGAGACAGTTGGGAAGAACACGGATGTCTGGCCGCTTCTCGGAATGAGCGAGCGTCATCGAGATGCGATCGAAGAGGTCATAGGTGAGCTTGGCCGGAACGCGGGCGACGAAGGGCGCCCAGTGCAGTTGCTCGACATCGATCTCGAGTTCGGCAGGATCCGTGTACGAGAGGTCGAAGTCGACTTCTCGGTAGGCCTGCTGCATGCGGCTTCCTTCGGAGACAAAGGGCTCGACGCGCCCCACATTCAAGAGCGGCGTGCTATAGAGAAACGACGGTCCTGATTCACAGCGCCGCGACAGATCGTTGCGCACAGCGCTCATGCGAACCGTGTCGAGCACTCGACTGAAGCGCTGGCCAACCGAGCCATACATGCGCCCGTTGCGCAGCTGGAACTGACCGAAGTGGTCCATGCTCGAAGAGGCCTCGCTCGTGCCGTTTTCGTCCACAGCGTTCATGCGCACGAGGTAGGACCCAACAAGGTTCGAAGGCGCCTTGGCGTCGAGGCGCAACGCCGCGCTGATCGCCGTGATACTGGCCTGGCCTTCGTTCAAGTCGAGCAGCTCACCCGAGCGCCCGCGTGGACCAAGTTCACCGTCGAAGAGATGCCAGTAGTAAGTCTCGCGCTCACCGACCTCATGAAAGAGACCGAGCGGCGTGTTCAGGCGCAGGGTCGTCCCATCGCGGTCGAGGTCCGTGACCTGCGTCGGCACAATCGTCAACCCTCCGGTCTTCGGGTGCGTGATGAAGGCTGGCTCAGACCCAAGGTGGTTCGCGAGCACCATGTTGTCCTCGGTGCGCAGGGTCGTCGCGTCGATCGGCACGCTGAAGTGCACTGTCACCGAAGCCGCCGGATCGACGTCCTGACCGTTCGGCAGCGGCGTGCCATTCGCATCGAAGCGCGGCGGCGCCGGCACGATGGTCAAGAACTCCGCGACCCGCTCGCGATCGCCGACTTCGACCGACTGAGCGCCGACGAGCAGGGAAGAGCAGAAGTGCACGACCGCCGTGCAGTCCTTACCTGCCCCTGCATCCTCGACTTCGAAGCTGAGCGCGTTGCCGGCGCTGTCGTAGCCGTGGACGCGATCGACGACGAGCTCGGCGATCTCTGCGGCCATGCCGGTGCCGAGCGCAGGATCACCTTCACGGGCTACGATCGCGCGGTTCTCGAGGATCTCGGCGCAGATCGCGACCGACTCGCCGGTGTGTGGTGACAGCACGGTCTGCCAGATCAAGTCACCCGACAGGAGTGGCCGCTCCTGCGGCACACGGCGCGGGCCGAGCGGGCGACCATCCTGCAACGAGTAGGGACCATCGACGAAGGGCACGCGCGGACGAAGCACGAGGTCTGCCTTGCGCTTGTGGACGCGCAGCGTGCGAGCCAAGGGGTCCATGGAGAGCAGGCCCATGTCGCGGCGCGCCGTCAAACGCGGCGCCTCGAAAGACGGCAAGGACCCACGATTGGCATCCAGCGTCGACCCCGAGCGGAAGTCGCGGATCACGGCGCTGACACCGCTCATGCCGCGGTCGTTGAACTGGGGCACGTTGTCGGCGCGCACACGAAAACGTTGCGCCAGCGGGCCCGAGGTCGGGAGCGCGATGCGCGTGTTCGCAGTCACGGTGTCCAGAGCTTCGGGCAGGCCCGTCGGGTTCGCGACGCGCCCCTTCGCCTCGAGCCCGCTGACCTCGAGGTCGACGAGCAGGCTACGACCCGCGTCGGCAACGAGTACGCGCGCAGCGACCGGCGTGTAAGCGAGGGCTGTGCCGAGGACCTCGGGATCGCCGGCGAGCTCGAGCACTTGCACGAGGCCCGGCGTCGCATCGAAGTAGTCCTGGTCGAGGCCCAGCGGTCGATCGAAGCTCAGCCGCAACGTCGCGTCGCGCGGCACGACGGGCGCTGCCTTCGGCAAGCCCAGCGCGAAGGCGAAGTGCGGATCGACGAGCGGAAGCGCACTCGTCGCCGCCGCCAAGGCTGCGTCGAAGGGCACGGGCTCGAGCTCGGCGTCATAGAGGATGAGCAGTTGGCGATGCCCGATGCGCGGATCGTGCGGCAAGAAGCGAAAGCGAGCTCCTTCGAAGAGGTGCGGGTTCTCGCTGTTCAGGTTCGGATGAACGAGGACGTTGCGCCGGAAGAGCACCGGCCGCCGGCGCCGCGCATCGAGCCGATCGGCGTCACCCGCAGCAACGCGTTGCCACGTGTAAACATCGACGAGGCGACCGTACTCGACGCCGAGCAGGGCGGCACGAGCGCCGTCGATCGCCGCCTCGGCGCGGCGGTCCCCGCTCGCGCCGCCATTGCAAGCCGCCGTCGCCAAGAGGACGAGCAGCCAAGTGCCGATCGAATAGCCACACGAAGGGACTTTGGGTTGCATGCTTCTAGAGCTCGGAATGGCTTCTCTCCCTCTCAGGGGTGTGGCGGACCGACGAAGTGCTGATAGTCCCGACAGGTTCACGAGGAACGCAGGCCAAGCCGGAACTGTCGACGCGCGCTTCAGCCCCGTGACCAGCGACTTCGAAAGCAAGCAGATCCGTTCGGCTCTCCTTGAACCGCATCGCTGGAGTTCTTGCGTGCGATACAGCTCAGTGCTTCGTGTAGGGATTTCTCTCATTTCTCTGGCAGCGATCGTCAACGCCCAGGCAGCCCAGGACAGCGTCGAGACCGAACGCGCCACGGTGACGGCCGCGCGCGAGTGGATCGGCGGACGGCCCTTCTCGGAGTGGACGAGAGTCAGCGGCGACTGGGGCGGCTACCGCACTCGGCTCGAAGAAATCGGTATCGAAGTCGCCGGCAGCTACACCGCGGACTGGGTGAGCCCGCTACACGGCGGGCAGCGTTCGCGCGACACCTACGTCTCCTTGACGGACGTCAACGTCGCCTTCGACCTCGACACGCTTCTCGGGCTCGAACGCTCGCTGCTCTATGTGGACGCCTACCAAATTCACGGGCGTCAACCATCGAACGACATCGGCGACGCACAAGGTGTGTCCAACATCCAAGGTCCGAACACCGAACAGGTCGCCGAGCTTTGGTTCGAGACTTGGGTCGGTGAACGACTGCGCTTCAAAGTCGGCAAGGTCGACTTCAACAGCGAGTTTGCGTTCAACGAGTTCGGTGGCGACTTCGTGCACTCGACAGTCGCCATCACGCCATCCATCGTCGCCTACCCGACCTATCCGAATCCAGCGGCCGCGTTCATCGCCTTCTGTCGCCTCGAAGAATCGAGCTACGTTTCGATCGGCGCCTTCGATGGAGCAGGCGCAGACGGCTTCAAGACCGGTAGGAAGGGCCTTGGTGGCCCGTTCGAGAGCACACAGTCGGACTCGTGGTTCTTTGCCTGCGAAGTCGGCACGGCCTGGGCTGGCGGGAACACATGGGGTTCTGGCCGCCTCGCCCTCGGCGCTTGGCACCACAGCGCGCAGTTCGCGCAGTTCAGCGGCGGGACGAGCGACGGCAGCTCTGGTGCGTGGTTCACCTTCGAGCAGGTCTTGCATCGCGAGAACCCCGAGCAGCAGGGCGACGACCAAGGTCTGCGCGGCTTCGTCACGCTCGGCTTCGCGGACGACGATGTGACCCTCTTCGGACGCACGACGACGGTCGGATGCTCGTGGGTCGGTCCGCTCGAGCGGCGTGACTCCGATGTCCTTGGCCTCGCGATGAACAACGCCGACCTCAGCGACCGCAGTGGTGCTGGCACACGCCGGCCTTCAGTGTCAAACCGGACCTTCAATACGTCGTCAATCCGGGTGGTCGCGCCGGCGTCGACGATGCCATCGTGTTTCTGCTGCGCTTGGAGGTCACCCTCTGACAGAGGCGATGCAGCGGCGCGCGGCGCCGCAGTTCCGTGTTGTAAACTGAAGCGAGAGAGAGGCCCCCAACCATGCTGTATTTCGCCCTTCCGACCCTGATGACCCTGCTCGCGCTGCAGTCGCAGTCCGGGCGTAGCTTCCACCGTGTGAGCCGCTTGCCCGTGACCGAGCCTGCGACCCAGGTCGTCGAAGCCTCGACGCTGCGTCAAGAACGTCTCCCGCTCGTGCGCATGCGCTCAGGCCGCGCTTGGTCGCGCTTCCACCACAGTCGCCTGCCGCAGGCTGGAGCGCTGCGTCCCGAGGTCGACGTCGTCGACGCGAGCACGCCCCAAAGGTTCGAACGGCGCGGCTACTGGGGCCAACGCCGCTGACGCTCCGTCAAGAGCTGCGTCGGCCGCGCACGAGGAGCTGGCCCGCTGCCTTCTTGACTTCACCAGCGAGCGCCGGCGCCATGCGCAAGAAGCGCTTCCGTAGGCGCGCGCGGACGCGGCGCCGCGCGCGAGCGTCGAGGTCTTGCTGCTCGAGCACGCGGCGCATCTCGCGCCAGAGATCCCACATCGGCATGACGACGCGGCGGCCGTGCTTGGGATCGAACCAAGTCGCGAGGCGCTGCGGCGTCGCGGCCTTGATCATGGACGTCTCTGGATGCAGGCGGCGCACGAAGAGCGGCTCGTCGATCTCGCAGAACTTGCCCGCGAAGACCAGCTCGAAGAGCAGCGTCTGGTCCGAGGCGACGTGGGTCGCGATTCTCGGCGTCGCCGCGAGCGCCTTCGAACGGAAGACACCGAAGATCGACATCCACACGTCGTCGCTTTGGTCGGCCAGGTCGAGCAGGCGCAACGCGCGGGTCGCCGCGTCGTCGTCGACGATGGAAAGGCCTGGGTTCGAGTCGCGCAGCAGTTGGTCGTCTTCATCGATGTAGCGCGTGCGCGGGAAGGCGACGACGCAGGCCTCGTCGGCTTCGAGGGCTGCGACACAACGCGAGAAGAAGCCCGGGGCGCAGAGGTCATCGTGGGCGGCCCACTTGAAGTACTTCCCCCGCGCGGCCTCGAAGACGAGGTTGTAGTTGCCGGCTCCACCGACATTGACATCGTTGCGCGCCACGGCGACGCGCGGGTCGTCGCGCGCCACGCGCTCGCAGATCGCCACCGTGTCGTCGTCGGAGGCGTTGTCGCGGACGAGCACTTCGATGTCCGTGAAATCCTGGTCGAGGATGGAGCGCAGCGCAGCTTCGATCCACCTGGCGCCGTTGCGCACCGGCACGCCGATACTGAGGGTCACACTCCGGACTGCCACCACCAAGGTCCTCGCTCTGTCACCGCAACTTGCCTTCACGCTTCTCGAGGAGCGGCGTGAAGTAGCGATAGTAGACCTCGAGGCTCAGCACACACATGGCCGTTGTATAGGAACGATCGCGGCGCGTGTCCTTCGCGTAGCGCGCATAGGCGCCGACCGGGGCGAAGCTGCCGTCTTCGCTCTGGCCACGCGGTAGCTCGACGCGCAGCTTTTCGTTCCAGAGTCGCCACGCTTCGCCGCCGCGGAAGAAGCACGCCAGGGTCCCGTAGTACCAGAAGTACGGATTCCCCGCCCCCCGCTGCACGAAGTCGTCGTCACTCGCGCGCGCATAGCGTTCGATGCGCCGATCGGTCGTGTAGCGCAGACCCGCCTCGACGCGCTCGTCTTCGGGATCCTGCCCCAGCAAGAGCAGGCAGAAGACCGACGCCGGCGTCGAGGCCGGCAGCGTGCGCCAGGTCATGCGCAGGCGCTGCGGCTCCTTCGTGTAGAGAAAGTAGCCGTAGCGGTCGTCGAACATGGAGAGCAAGAAGCCCTTGGCCAGTTCGAGCGAGCGCTCGGGCACGTCGATTCCGGAGCGTCGCGCCGACTCGAGGGCCATGACCTGCCAGCTCGTGACCGAGGCACGCGCGTAGCGATCTTCGGGCCGTAGGAACGGGCTGTAGTAGCCCCAACCACCGAGGCTGTCCTTCGGCCCGGCGACGTTCTGCTGCTCGACGATCCAGTCGACCGCGTGCTGCAGGGGCTTCGTCAACGAAGCGATCTTCGTGAGCGCGTAGCACTCTGCAAGCGCATACGTCGTGATGCCGTGGCTGTAGGCAGTCGAGCGCCCGAAGTGCCCGCTCTCTTCGTCTTGTGTCGACAACAGATAGCGCAGCGCGCGCGTGACGTTCGAAGCGTAGAGCCCCTTGCCCAGGTCGTCGTTGTTGGTCGTGCTCGGTGTGAGGTCCTGCGGCGGCAGGTTCCCCGCGCCGAGGAAGGCCAATAGACAAAGCGCCGTCTTGCCGACGCGCACCTCGCCGTACTTTTCATCGACGTCGTCGACATCGCCCCAACCGCCGTCCTCGCGTTGGATGCGCGCGAGGTAGCGCAGACCGCGCTGCACCGCGAGTTCGGTCTCTTGGGTGCCGCCGAAGCGTTCGAGGGCCTCGACCTTCTTCTGGCCGAAGCGGTTGGCGTAGAACGAGGGCTCGCTCGCCACCTTCTCGCTGCGCGGGCGCCGGCCCGCCTGCCGCTGGGCTCGATCGACGGTGACGGACGGCGCCGGCACGCTGCCCACCGAGGCCGTCAGGCTCCTGCGACGCGGCTCGTCGCGGCGCGGCGCAGCGACCTTGGCGGAGAGCTGTGCGATCGCTGGCATGGCCAGTGCCTCCGGCCGGCGATCCAGGGCCTCGCTCGATCGCGCGTGCGCATCGCGTGGCGCGCGCGGCGCAGCTGCGTCGTCGACCGCGACCGCGGCCGCGGCGACGCCCGGCGCGACTTTGGGTCCATCGCCTGTGACGGCGGACCTTCGCCCAGTATCGAGCGGCGGAGAGAGCGCACCGCTGCGGCGCTCGAGACGGAAGCGCGGGGGCGGCAGCGTCGCCGCCGCAACGACGCCTTCTGCCCTGAGCGGCTCTCCGCTGCGCTGGGGCGCACCGAGCGCTGCCGTCGTAGCACGTTCGGTCTTCAGGCTGCGCGCTTCGATCGCGGACTCGCGCAGAGCGTCGCCCTCTCCACCCCGAAGTGCAGGAGAAGCCAACGGAGGCGCAGCGGCAGCTGTGCCGAGCTCGGGCGTCTTCACCGCGACGAGGGCCCCGGACGTCACGGCAGTACTGCGACGCTCGGCGCTCGGTGGCGGCGCACGACGACGACGCGAGGTCGTGAGCGAAGGCGCGGGCGGCGCGATCGACGCCAAGTCACGCTCGGCGTCGCCGAGCTCGGCCGAGACCGTGGCGAGCGCTGCCTCTCGCGCGCGGGCGACGTCCGTCGCGGCGGCGCGCAGCGCGGGCGCTGCCTCGCTCTTTGTCGCCGCCTTCGAGGCGAGTTCGGACGCGGGTCGCGTCGCGTCCCGCAAGGCCGGTGCGGCGACAGCCAGTTCACGCGGGGCGAGGTCGCTGTCGGCGCTCTTGGCTACGGGCGCTTGCGGCGCTGGCCGCACGAGGTCGCTTGCGATGGGCCTCGTCTCGGGCAGCATCGACGCCGCGGCCGCCGCGACGTCGTCGGCGCTGCGCTGTACGTCAGCCTTCTCGCGCAAAGCACGCGGGCTCGCCTCAAAACGCGAAGTCGCAGTCGAAACTGCCGTCGGCTCCGTGAGCGGCGCGTCGGCGGCGCGACCGCGCAGCGGCGCATCGGTGACGGCCTTCGCCGCGATGGCGTGCTTGGCCTCGACCGCGGCACTGGCCTCCGGCGCGGCGACGCTCGCGACTTGCGTCGCGCTCTCGGGACGCGTCGGCGGAGGAAGAGAGCGGGCCACGACCGACGACACGTCGGCCGCGACGACGTCCAACGCCTGCGGCGCGGCGACTTCGAGGTCGAAGGCCGCCGTGCTGCGCTCAGGACTCGGACTCGGGTTGACGAGCTTCTCGGTCGAGACCTCGACCGCCGCCGCTTTCGCCGTGCTATCGCGACCGTCCTTGACCTCGATCGCTTGCAAGTCCGACGTCACGTCTCGAGCCTCGACGCGCGGCCCATCGAGGGCGGCAGCCAAGGCTTGCTGCGCGCGCACGGTCGGCAGCGGCAGCGCCGTCGGAGTTGCGCGCTCGTCGCTCCGAGCGCTGAGCTCCGCGCTCGGCGCTTCGACACCGAGATCACGCTCGAAGCCCTTGAACTCGAGGCGCTGCCCGAGGTCGGAGGCCGCGCGCGCAGGCTCCGCGTCGGGCGCGCGATCGCCCTTCAGTTCGGCCGCGCTCAGAATGCGCACCGTCGCCGTGTCGTCGCCGAGCTCGGGCACCGGCGGCAAGAAGGTGCGCACGATCTCGACGCGCATGAGCCAGAGCAAGAGCACGAGGTGCAGCAAGAGCGAAGCGAGCAGGCACTGCGTGATGAGGTCGAGCGCCGTCCAGCGTCCGCCGACCGCGAACAGCAAGAAGAGCAAGAAGGCGATTGCGGCGACGATGGCGAGCACCGCTTCGAGCTGGCCTTGCCCCGCCCACCACGGTCGCACGATGCGGGCCGAGGCCTGGTACTGGAGCGAGCTTTTCTCGTCGACGAGCAGGAGGCCACGCCCATCGTTCGACGGCCGCGGGCCGCGCAACGAACCGAGCGCCTCGAGCCCCGGCACCGCGAGCGGCGCCACGAAGGCGAGCCCCTCTTTCGAAGGCTCGACCCACGAGTGCAGCAGGCGACGGCGTCCGTCTTCGAAGCGCCGCACGAAGTAGAGGACCTCGCCCGCTGCGTCGAAGCAGGGATCCCGGTCGAAGAAGCTAGGATAGGGTCCCTCGTCGCCGGCATCGTCGAAGAGCTTGCGCGCAGGCTCCGTCCCTGACAGCGAAGCTACATGCAAGACAGCGTGCGCGCCGCGCGCGATCCACGGATCGCGCCGCGCGAAGACGACGCGCAGGCCGTCGCTGTGCGGCGCGGGATCGGTCTCGTCGAGCGGTCCGTTGATCGTCGGCGGCAAGGCGCGCAGGTCGTCGAAGCCGCGGCCGTTCCAACGCGCCGACCAGAGGTCGAAGCCGCCGCCCGGCCCTTCACGATCGGAGGCGAAGTAGAGCCGGCCATCCACGCCGAAGGCCGGCGCCAAGTCGTGGGACGGCCCGTCGATGCTGACGAGGAGCTCGGGCTCGAGACGCGGCCGCTGCGGGTCGAAGAGCACGAGCTCGGTTTCGCGGCCCAGCGGTTGGCCACACTTGCGTGCGTAGACGAGGCGGCCATCGGGCAAGGCAGCGCTGCGGCCCCGCACGGGGCCCAGGAGCTCGAGGTCGGGCCGCGGCGCGTCGAAGACGAGCATCGACGCGTTGCGCAGGGCGTGGGCGCTCTTCGGCGCGGAGGCCGCGTTCGCTGCACCCGCAGCCGTATAGTAGATCGGTCGCCCCGAACGCAGGAGCACGAGACTCAGGAGGATGGCGACGAAGACGAAGAGCGAGAGCAGGGCAAACACGCGGCGGCGCATGCGCTTCGCTTCGCCCTTGCTGGCAGCGCTGCTGCTCGCCTTCGTGTCGTGCTCCTGTCCGGCTGCCATCGAGTGGTCCTCCTCAGCGCCCCTTTTGCTGCGGCGTCGCCCCGATCGCGATCTGACGCAGCGGCGCCGCACGACAAAGGTCGAGGACGCGCGCGACGACGCCGAACTGCGTGTTCGTGTCCCCGCGGATCAAGACTTCTTGCTTGGCGTCGCGCTTGGCCGCGCTGCGCAGCATCTGCTCGAGCGTCGACATCGGCACGTCCTTGCCGTCGACGCTCAAGGCGCCGCTCGCGAGGACGTTGATGATGATGGGCCGGACCTCGCTGCGCGCGACGCCGGTCGTCGCGTCTGGCAAGCGCAGGTCCATCTCGACTTCTTCTTTGCGAAAGGTCGTCGCGACGAGAAAGAACACGAGCAACAGAAAGACGATGTCGATCAGCGGCGTCAGGTTCGGCGTTGCGTCGACGTCGTCGCCGAGATCAAGCCGCATCGCGCTTCTCCGGAGGCGCCGCGAGGAGCTCGACGAAGGGCGCGAGGCGCTCGTCGCAAGCGAGCATCAAACGCCGCGCCTTGTTCGAGAAGTGCGAGGCCACGAGCATGGTCGGGATCGCGACGCAGAGACCGGCGATCGTCGTCACGAGCGCGACCTCGATGCCGGAGGCGAGCATCTCGGGCTCGCCCATCTTGGTCTTCACGACGCGGTGGAAGGCCTCTTGGATGCCGAGCACCGTGCCGAGCAAACCGAGGAGCGGCGCGACGGCGGCGATCAGGTTGAGGGTGCGGACGTTCGCGCGGAGTTTCTCGAGCTCTTTGTGAGCCTGGTCCTCCATCGCGAGCTCGACTTCACGGAGGGCGCGGCCGCGGCGACGCAGCGCGGCGCCCAATATGCGCGTCGCGGGTGCATCGATGTCGCGGGCGAGCGCGGTCGCTCCCTCGATGTCGAGGGCTTCGATCTTCGCTTCGACCTCGCTGAGTCGAAGGGGCAAGACGCGCGAGCGACTCAGCGCCCGCCAACGTTCGAGCGTCACCGCGACCGCGACCAAGGAGCAAAGCGCGATCGGGATCATGACGGGCCCGCCCGAACTCAAGAAGTCCCAGACGGTCTGCACGCTCGTCTCGGTCTGCAGCATTGCCACACTTTGCATCATCACGGTCACGTCAATCCTGGCCGAGTTTGTCGAGAAGGGACTTTGCCTGGCGGGCTTCTTCGGACTCGGCGAAGCGCTCGACGACTTCGCCCAAGAGCTTCTTGGCCTTGGCAACTTGCTTGTCCTCGAGGTAGGTCTTGCCGGCCTCGAGCAGGCCCTTGCGGACCCACTCGGCGTGACCATAGAGGATCGTGAGCTTGAGCCAGGCATCGATCGCCGGGCCTCGCTGCTTGGCCTCGAGCCAGGCCTCGCCGATGCGGAACTGCGCTTCGGCGCCGATCGGACCGTCCGAGAGCTTGGTCGCGCTCTCGTAGCTCGCGACCGCTGCTGCATGGTCCTTGCGGGCTTGCCGCGCGCGACCGAGCCAGAGCGCAGCACGCGCGCGCTCGCCGACCGGCGCGTCGCTGTTCTTCTGCGTCCAGGCCTCGAGCGAGGCGATCGCCGCGGCGGCCCGCCCGTCTTCGAGGTCGCAGTGCCCCAAGTGCAGCCGCGCCATCGACGAGCGACGGCCGTCTGGGTCGCGCTTCAAGAGTTCGACGAAGGCGTCGCGGGCGCGCTGCCGATCCCCGCGGCGGTAGGCGCACTCGCCAGCGAAGAAGAGCGCCTCGTCGTAGAGCGACTGAGCGTCGTCGGCGCCGAGCGCGAGGATGCGCTCGAAGAGCGGCGCGGCCGCGTCGAAGGCACCGCGCTCGAAGCGCGCGAAGCCGAGACGGTAGAGAGCTTGGGCGCGGTAGCGACCTTCCGCCGCCAACAGGAGACGTTCGGCGCTGGCATCGTCGACGCCGCCCTTGCCGGCATCGCTCGGGGCACCGAGCTTGCCGAGCTCGGCGACGCCGAGGTGGAGGCGCGCTTCGCCGGCGAGTTCTTTGTCCTTGCTCGCGTCGGCGACGCGCGCGAAGGCCGCGAGGGCCTCGGCCTCCTTGCCCAACTTGCGCAGGGTCCACGCGAGTTCATAGTCGAGGCGGTCGGGCCGCTCGAGTGCGGCACGGGCCTTCGCGTCACGGCTGAGCGCGGCGAAGACCTCGAGCGCCTCCGCGTGACGCTCGCGCCGCGCGAGCGCTACCCCCAAGGCGTAGCGCAGCTCGGGCGCGCGGGCGTGCTTGGGGAAGCGGTTCAAGAAGCTGCGCGCAGCGATTTCAGCCTCGTCGAAGCGGCCCGCGCGATGGTGCAAGGACGAGACCAACTCGAGCATGGACGCAGCACCGTCACCGATCGCCGGGTGCGCGAGAGCCGCTTCGACGCCCGTGGCGCAGGCCGCGTCGTCGCCGAGCTCGAAGGCGCACCAGGCGAGACCCTGCAGGGCCTTGGCGCCGACGTCGTCCTTGGCCTTGGCGATCTTGGCGTAACTGGCGCGAGCGGCTTCGTAGTCGCGGCGGCGGAAGGAGAACTCGGCGACCTGCAGCAGGTCGGCGTCGCGCTGGGCCACGTCTTTCTCGGCGGCAGCTGCGCGCGCGACGCGCGTCGCCGCCGCGTCGAGTTGGTCGCGCGCCGCGAGCACCTGGGCCGCGACGCGCTCGGTGCGGGCGAGGAAGGCACCGCCATCCTTGTAGCGCGCGTAGTAGCGGTCGGCGCCAACGAGCGCGCGATCGGCGTCCTTGGCTTGGTAGCTCGCGAGCACGGCCAGCGACAGGGCCTCTTCGGCGAAGGGCGATTCGGACGCAGCGACGGCCTCGAAGCGCGTCGCGGCCTCGGCGGCGCGACCACCGAGGTAGGCGCACCAAGCGTGCTTGAAGCTCGCGCGTGCCTCGAGGTCGTGACCGGCCGGGAGCTTCGCGTAGTCGTCCTGCGCTGCGTCGAAGTTCTTCAGCGCGAAGAGCCCCTCGGCGCGGGCGAAGCGCGCCTCGATCGCGAGGCGATGCTTCGGCAGGGCATCGACGATGCGACCGGCCATCGTGACCGAGGCCTGGTGCTCGCCGAGTTCGTGCAAGGCGACGACGGCGCCGTAGAGAGCGTCACCCGTCAAGGCATCGTCCTTGACCCCCATCGCGGCGTTCGAAGCCAGGCCATAGGCATCGGCGGCTTCGCGCCAGAGCTCGAGTTCGCTCGTCGCTTCGCCGAGGTTGAAGGCGATGCGTGCCTTCGCAGCCGCGTCGATTTCACCCTGCAGTGCGCGTTGGAAGGTGAGGCGCGCATCCTTGGCCCGATCGGCGTCGAGTTGGGCGAGGCCGAGCACTTCGAGGGCGCGCGCCTTGTCAGCGGCTTCGAGGTTCTTGCGACCCAGGACGCCCTCGAGAGTCGTGATCGCCTCTTGGTGTTGGCCCAGCTGCCAGCGCAGCGACCCCGCCTCGAGGGCAGCCGGCACAGCGAGCTTGGTGTCGGCGTGGAGCTTGGCGAGCTCGGCGAAGGCCTTGGCGGCGTCCTCTTGGCGATCGAGGCGCAGCAAGGACCAAGCCCTGCCGTTGCGTGCCTCGGCGACGTGCGGGCCCGCGGCTTCGATCGCGGCCTCGTAGGTCGTCACCGCGCGAGCCCAGTCCTCGGCGGCGAAGCAGGCCTCGGCCGCGAGGTAGAGGCACTCGGCGCGCGCCTCGTGCTGCGGCCACTTCTTGGCTGCCTCAGCGAAGGTGTCGGCCGCCTCTCGATGCTGGCCGGATTTCGAGAGCACGAAGCCAGCGTGGTAAAGCGCCGGCATGCCGAAGGTCCCCTTGGCATCCTTGTCGCTGGCCCCGACTTGGCGGAAGACCTCGACGGCTCGCTTGCCTTCGCCAGCGTCGCGCAGACACTCGCCGAGCGCATAACCTGCCGGCAGTCGTAGGTAGTGCCCTTCTTCGACCTCGTCGACGAGGGCAGCGAGTTGCTGCGCCGCGTCCTTGAACTTCTTGCCTTCTTGCCAGAGCTTGCCGAGGCGGTAACGGCACTCCGGCCGGTAGAGCAGACCGCGGGCTTCGAGGGCCGCCACGTAAGCGTCGATGGCGCGGGCCTTGTTACCGAGCTTCTCCTCGCAGGCGCCTAGGCGGTACCGCGCCTCGGGCGCGAGCGGGTGCTTGGGCGCGTCGCGCAAGAAGCGCCCGAGTTGCTTGGCGGCGTCATCGAAGAGCTCGCGCTGGATGAGACCGATGGCGACGTCGAAGCTCTCGCGCGACGGATCTTGGGCGAAGAGCGGCGCGGGCAGGGCGACGACGGGCAACGCGAGCACGAAGAGCGCGCAGCGCGAAGCCTGGTTGCGGGACGACATACCTTTCCTCCGATGAGCCTCGGCGGCTTCCACTCTCGTGCGGACCGTGTTTGCTGCAGCTTCAGCCCCGGTTCGACTGGCTGGGCGACAGTCGCTTCTTACCCGGGGATGAAGGATTCTACGCCGCCAGCGAGCGCGCGCGACCGAAGGGCGCGGCTTGCGCGACTTCTTGCCGAAGATTCCGATCCCAGCGGGAAATGCAGGCAGGGGTTGTAAGCGGCGGGCTTCGGACCTTGAGTAGTCAGCATCATGTGGACAACGCTCTTCAGGATCGTCGTCGCAGCGACGGTGCTCACGCTCTGCGCTTGGGCTTCGCTGACGCTCACTTCGATGACGGCAGGCGCCGCGTCTGTTCGTGGCCGTTCATCGGCGGCCGAAAGGCTGACCCGCGACGACGGCGGAGGCGGCACGATCTTCACCGACTTCGGGATGTTCGCAGACGATGACCAGGACGGCGCCGACCAAGGCGGCGCGAGCAGCGGCGAGCGACCGAACGACCGGCAAGACGCGCTCACCAGCAGCGGCAAGAACAACGCGGTCGACAGCATCCGCGTCACCCCCGTCGTGCGCGCGGTCCAGAAGGCCGGGCCCTCGGTCCTCAACATCCAAGTCGGCGACATCGTCCGCACACCCCAGGGACCGGCCTTTCGCAAACTCGGTGAAGGCTCCGGGGTCATCGTCAGTGAAGAAGGCCTCGTCCTCACGAACTGGCACGTCGTCCGCTTCAAGGAACAGCTCCGAGACGCCTTCCAGTGCCGCGTCAAGCTGCGAGACGAACGCCAGTTCCCGGCGCGCGTCATCAACACTTCGCGGGCCAATGACCTCGCGCTCTTGCTCATCACGCCGGAGAACGATTCGACCCAGCGCTTCCCGCCGATCGAGATGGGCGACTCCGAATCGCTGATGATCGGCGAGACCGTCATCGCCATCGGCAACCCGCGGGGACAAGTGAACAGTGTCACGACCGGTGTGCTCTCGGCCGTCGGCCGTTCGCTCGCCGTGAAGCCGCCGGGCGAACGACAGCCGATCCACTTCGACACCTTGCTCCAGCACGATGCCGCGATCAACCCGGGCAACTCGGGCGGCGGTCTGCTCGACCTCACGGGCAAGCTCATCGGCATCAACACGCTGATGCAGGTCGAGTCACAGAACATCAACTTCGCCATCCCGGTCGACCATGTGCGCAAGGTCTTCGACCAGGACCTCTTGAATGTGTCCCGGCTTGCGGTCTGGTTCGGCATCGACACTGCTGAGCGCGGTGGTCGCTTCGTCGTGACGCGTGTCGTGCCCGGCAGTCCAGCGGCGCGGGCTGGCCTCCAAGTAGGCGACGCGATCGATCAGGTCGGGGAACGCAAGACCCTGGATTCCAAGTCCTACGCGAAAGCCCTCGTGACCTACCGCGTGGGACAGCGCGTGCCCTTGCTCATCCAACGTGGCGAGGCTTCGGAGTGGAAGTCGATCGACGCCTGGAGCCGCAGCAAAGGCACCATCCTCGAAGCTGGCGGCCTCGTCGTCGAACTCGTCGATGTTGTCAAAGAACGAAACATCTACCGCAGCGTGCTCGGTGACTTGCTCGAGGCCTATCGCTTCACGGGCGGCAACTTCGATGTCCTGCGCGTCATCGAAGTCGAGGAGAACGGCCCTGCGGCCAAGTTCGGCTTGCGCGAAGGCGACTTCATCGTCGGCTACATCGTGAGCCACGACGACTTCGAATCGTGGCTCCCGCTCACCGGCGACATCGCCCAGCTCGCATCGCTCTTGCAGGTCAGCGAAGAAGGTCGCTCTCCCCGCCTCTCGGTGTGGCGCGCCACGGACGGTCTGCTCTCGGGTCGGATGCGGGTGCGCAAACGCTGAGTGCAGGACTGAGCCAAGCGAGGCGTGCGCAGAGCGTGAAGACCGTCGGCGCATCCCAAGCCGTGCCCGTGCCGCTGTCGCACACGGCGACGAGGTCACGCGCGACTCTCTTTGACCAGCGTTTGGCATGACGTGCGAGAGCGGGGACCTGCGCGAAGCCCTCGATGAGGCAGCACGTTGCCACGATGTCGGTTCCCGCAGCTCGCGCCGCGCGGGCATTGTCGGTCGTTACGAAGAGGGTCGGAGCCGGTCCGAGCGAGGCCCATGGAAGCTCCTGCCACGCCGCGACGAGCGTCTCCAGCAAACGGCGCGCGGCCGCACTCCTGTCCCTCGCTGCAAGGCCGAGCGTCGGAAAGAGAACGCCAGCGATGAACCAGGCCTCGACCCGGCGCGTGTGCAGACTACTGCGGTTTTCGGGCCAGTCTGGCCAAGCCCCGCTGACGAAGGACACAGCGATGCGCTGCACGCAGCGGTCGCGAGCCACGCGACTCGAGGCGCGACCAAGAAGGATGGCCGCGACTGTGAAGTTGCGGAGCGGCCAGGCCACGTCTCGCAACGCGACGGCACTCGCGTCGTCGACCGCGACCGACTCGAGTGTGTCGATCACCTTGGCTATGCAATCGAGCTCGAGGCGCCGCGCCGTCGCGAGCGCGAAGAGCAGCGCCCCTTCGACGAAGACGTGGCCGAAGTCGATGCGGCCTTCGCCAGGCACAGGGCCATGCTGGACCGGTAAGCGAATCCGCCCCCTTGCGAGGTTGCGCTCGATCAGGTGCAACGTCGCGGCTTCGGCGACGGACAAGGCGTGCCGCGCCGCATCCACCGCAACTTTGGTCCTCGAACCAGCGCGTACTGCCCGCTGCATCCAGGCCAAGACGCTGTCGAACTCGCCATGCGTGTAGCGCAGGCGCGGCCCATCGATCCCCGAAACGAGGTCGCGCACGAAGTCCCCATCGGCGAGCTCGTCGCGTGGACGCTCGGCGTCGATGCGCGCCGCAAGACGAGCGAAGGCCAAGCCGAGATCTTTGTCGTGGTCGAGAACGACGCGTGGCGCGACGGTCACGAGGTCGAGCAGTTGCGGCAAGGGTTGCGCTGCTCGACTCGGGTCGACTCGGACTTGGTCGCTCCCGATCACGATGTGCAGCGCGTCTTGAAAACGAAGACGACCACCGCGCAGCGTGAGCCGCACGCGCCACGTAGAGCTCGCGACCTTCGTCGTCGCGATGCCGACGCCACGCGCCAGGAGCGGGTGCCAGAGCTGACGGTCGCTCTCGAAGTCGATGTCGATGTCGCGCTGGACCGCTTCGGCGGTCAGAGGCTCGATGCGCAACCGGACCTCGAGGCCGTGGTCGGGCCACACGAACCACTCGGCGCGACAGTCGAAATCGGGTTGTCGCTCAGCGTCCCGACGACGCGGCACGCTGACCCCGTCGATGGAAGCAGGTTCTCGGCGTCCAAAGAAGCGAAAGCTCGAGCCCGCGAAGCGCGCGCGGTCAGCGCCAACACGCGCTTGGCGACGCAGCACACAAGCACCAACGACCTCGACGACGGCGCGGAGCTCGACGACCGCTGGGCTCAGGGCGACGAGCTCGCCGTGCCCAACGACGACCGAGCCTTGCACGAGTTCGACGAAGCCCGGCACTTCGAGTCGCCCAACCACGGCGAGGGGCAAGCCCATGCGCAGCGGGCCGGGAGCGAAGACGTGGATGCACTTTGGCCGCTCGCCTTCGGGGCGCGGCGCGGCAGCGAGGCCAGCAGCCAGCAAAAGGGCGGCGAGGGCAGCGGTCGCGAACGACCTCGAGAGCATGGAGCAGCGACCGGTCATACTCCTTCATGTCTCGACGCGAGCGGTGGTTTCGCCGCGCTGCCGATAAACTCGCGATCACCTGAGACGAGCTCCGGGCGACCCGGGGCAAGGAGCGAGCATGACGTCTGTACGTGTCCTGATTCCTTTGGCCGACGGCTTCGAAGAGATCGAGGTCGTCACCGTCGCTGACATTCTCGTGCGTGCAGGCGCCACGGTCAGCCTTGCGGCGATCGGTGGCGAGCGCACGGTGCGTGGCAGCCGCGGGCTTCATTTGGTCGCCGACCACGACTTCGTCGGCGACGAGGAGGCCGACCTCGTCTACTTACCGGGCGGTGCCGAAGGCGCACGCCGGCTCGGCGAGGACGAACGGGTCCTCGCGCTGCTGCGGCGCTTCGAGGCTTCCGAGGCTTGGATCGCGGCCATCTGTGCGGCGCCAACCGTCCTCGCCAAGGCCGGCGTCGGCGGCGATCGGCGCATGACCTCGCACCCGACCGTCGCCGACGAGGTCCGGGCCCACGCTGCCGAGTATGCCGAGGAGAGTATCGTATTCGACGGCAAGCTCGTCACCGGGCGCGGCCCCGGCGTCGCCCTCGACTTCGCGCTCGACCTCGTCGGGCTGCTCTTCGGCGCCGAACACGCCGCCGAAGTGCGCGGCCCGCTCATGTGCGAAGTCGTGCACTGAGGGCCCGGCGCCCAGCAAGGGACCAGGACAGAGCGCCACACGGCGTCTTCACGTCTTGGCCCCACCGATCTTCATCTTTCGAGGCATGATGTCAGGCCGTCCAAGCCGTCCGGGGAGCCTCTCGGACCGGCTTGCCTGTCAGCCCTCAATGCCTGTAGCTCCTCGAGAACCATGAAGACGACTCTCTATACCCTCGCCGCCGCGACCCTCGTCGGCGGCCTCGCCAGCGCCCAGTTCACGCTCAGCGAGATCCTCATCAACCCCCCCGGCGCTGACGACGGCTACGAAGCCATCGAAGTCCGCGGTCCGGCCAGCACGGCACTCACGGGATACTACATCCTCGCGATCGACGGGGACGGCGGAGCCGCTGGCACCGTCGACACGGTCATCAACCTCGGCGCGCACAGCACCGGCGCGAATGGCCTTCTTTTGATGCGTGACGACGGGACCATCGTCCTCAAGCCGGCACCGGCGGCGGCGACCGTCGTGGCGGTCGACAGCGCCGCCTTCACGCCCGACATCGAGAACGGCACGATCACGATCATCCTCGGTCGTGGCATGGCGCCGACGGTGTCCCAGGACCTCGACGCGAACAACGACGGCGTCCTCGACAACGGTATCCCTGGCTTCACGGTCGTCGATGCCGTCGCCTGGACCGACGGCGGCGCGAGCGACTTCATGTATGCAGGCGCGCTCGGCGGCTACGACCAGCCGAACACGGGCAAGTTCACGCCCGACGCGGCCTACCGCCTCTACGACCAGAATGGCGCTGCTTGGTGCTGGACCTTCGCGGACGTGCTGACGACCGCGACCGCGCCGGACGGGCCCTTCGTCTTCGACTTCGTTGGCAATGACTTCGCCGGTGGTCTCGCCGAGAGCTTCGGCCCCCAGCAGCTCGACCTCGGCAATAGCAACGGTCGCCTCCAGTTCTGCGCCGAGGGCTACGGCATCAACGCAGCCAACGGCGGTAGCCAAAAACTGCTGGTCGACGCGGGTAGCCTCAATGCGAACGGCTTCGCCCTGATCGTCGGTAGCCTCTCGGGCACCAAGCCCGGCATCGCGCTCGGGTCCTTGACGATCCCGGTCAACTTCGATGCCTACACCTCGCTGCTGCTCAGCGCGCCGAACACCGTGCTCAATCCGTCGGTCGGCCTCCTCGATGCCACGGGTCGCCTGACCAGCAGCTTTGCTCTGCCGCCGGCGTCGCCGGTCACGGTCGGCATGGTCTTCAACCACGCGGCCGTCATCCTCGACCGGACCTTCTCGAGTTTCGTCGCGGTCACGAACCCGACGACTCTGTTCATCCAATAAGTCGCGGCGGAAGGGTCGCTCGTGGTTGATGCCCTTGTCTCCGATGCAAGGGGCACCTAGCCTCGCCTCGGAGATCGCTCGTGGGATCTGCTCTACATCCCACGAGTCACGAGGATGCACAACAACATCACGGCCGACCAACTGACGGCGCTTTTTGCGAGCGAGGTCCAACCTGGCAGCTTCACACCCGAGCTGCACTTCTACCCGCGCGCGCGTAACGCGCAGTTGCATGCGCTCGTCGGCTTCTTTCTGAGGCTCTCGAACGAGCGCATCATCAGCCGCTACTGCCACCTCAATCCGCGCGTCGATCCCAAGCGTCTCAGCGAGCTGCTCGCCACTGGTGCGCGGCACCTACGCTGGTCCGGCGCCGATCTCTTCCACGTGACGACGGTCGACGGCGTGCGACGCATGGTCGTCATCGAGACCAACTCGTGCCCGTCGGGCAACAAGTCGATGCCCCAGCTCTTCGAGGACCAAGAGCAAGGTGGCTACCGAAGTCTGATGGAGCTGGCCTTCCTGCCGACGCTCGGCAGGCGCGGCTTGCCACGCGGTGCGCTGGCGGTGCTCTTCGACAAGAACCACACGGAGTGCTCCGGCTATGCGGCAGCCCTCGCCGACCTCAGCGGTGAAGCGGTCTGGCTCGTGCCCTGGCCCGAGGAGCGCACCGACGCCCCGGCGCGCTTCACCGACGGCGTCCTCGAAGTGCTCGACGCTGGAGGCGCCTGGCATCCGATCCGAGCGGCCTTCCGTTACGTCACGCAGCGGCCGTGGACGCGCATCCCGATCCAGACCAAGACGCTGATCTTCAACCCGATCATCGCCTGCCTCGCCGGCGGTCGAAACAAGCTCGTCGCTTCGAAGGCCTACGACTTCTTCAACACTTCGCTCGAAGAGAGTGGACTCGAGATCCGCACACCCGACACGATTCGCGACGCCGCCAAGGGCGAGGTGCCATTCTGGGTGCAGCGCTTCGGCGGCCACGCCGTCGTGAAAGTACCGTATTCGAATGCAGGCCAAGGCGTCTTCACGATCACCGGTGAAGCCGAGCTGGCGGCCTTCATGGCGACGGATTTTCCCTATGACAAGTTCGTCGTGCAGAGCTTGATAGGGGACCGCCACTGGAGTTCGCTCGGACGTCGCAGCCGCCTCTATCAAGTCGGTACGATGCCCAATCAAAACGGCGACATCTACGTCGCCGACGTCCGCATGATGATCGCTTCCACCGAGCGGGGCTTTTGTCCGATCGCCATCTACGGCCGCAGGGCGCGCCAGCCTTTGACGGCCAAAATCGAGGACGGGAGTTCTTGGGACGTGCTCGGCACGAACCTCTCGTCGAAGCGCGCCGATGGCGGCTGGGACAGCGACGACTCGCGATTGATGCTGATGGATCGCAAGGACTTCAACCAATTGGGTCTCGGCATCGACGAGCTCATCGACGGCTTCATCCAAACGGCCTTGTCGACGATCGCGATCGACCGCCTCGCGGACCTGCTCTTGACCCAGAAGGGCCGCTTGCGGAGCCGCTTGTTCCGGTCACTCGATGACGACCCTGCCCTCCTCGCTGAAATCCTGCACTGATCATTCATGGACGAGTTCCCAATGTCGTCGATCCCTACCGTCGAAGCCCTCGATCTCGAGAACCTCACGCGGGGTCGTAGCCACCGCTTCTGGGTCACGCTCGGCGAGAACGGGCTCGGTCGACCGATCGTCGTGCCCGTCCTCGTCGCCCATGGCCGCCGGCCGGGCCCAGTCGTCGGCGTAACAGCGGCCTTGCACGGCAACGAGCTCAACGGGATCCCGACCATCCATCGACTCTTCCAGACACTCGACCCCGATGAGATCAAGGGCTCGGTCGTCGGCGTTCCCGTTGTCAATTCGCCGGGCTATCTGCTGCACCAGCGACAGTTCAACGATGACGCGGACCTCAATCGGCAATTTCCAGGGCGCGCAGGTGGCAACACGAGCCAGGTTTATGCACACAGGTTTTTGCACCGCATCGCCACGCGTTTTCAATATTTGATCGACCTGCACACGGCCAGCTTCGGGCGTGTCAATAGCCTCTACGTCCGGGCTGACATGACCAACCACGTCACGGCCAAGATGGCGCGGCTCGTCAACCCACGCATCATTGTTCACAACAAGGGTGGTGACGGCACGCTGCGCAGCGCGGCCGAAGAGCATGGCATCCATGCGATCACGATCGAGATCGGGGACCCGCAGCTCTTCCAGCAGAGCCTCATCCGCTCGTCGCGACGCGGCATCCTCGCGGTCCTCGACCACCTAGATGTCTTCGATGACGAAGCCCTCGAGGCGGTCGAAGAACCGATCGAGTGTGTCAGCTCGCGTTGGATCTATGCCGACCATGGAGGCGTCTTGACCGTGCATCCCCAAGTCGGGAAACGCATCGAGCGCGGGGCGATGATCGCGACGCTGTCGAACGTCTTCGGTGACGTCATCTGCTCTTATACGGCGCCCGAAGACGGAGTCGTGATCGGCAAGAGCACGAACCCAGTCGCACAAACCGGCGCGCGCATCCTCCACTTCGGCCGCGTCGGCAGCATCGAGGCCACGCACTGAGTCTGCGGGAGACTGCGGCGATGCGCAGGTTGAACGAGATCTTGCCAGCGTCCTGCATCGCCATGGAGCTCGCGATCGACACGCAGGTTGCGCGCGAGGCGAGTACCGCTGGGCGAAGCCTCGCTCGTCACGCGCTGGCCTTGCTCGGCTCCAGCGACGCCGCCTCGATCATCGGCCGCGATCCGCGCGGCGCGCCGCTCTGGCCGCCGAACTGCGTCGGCTCGATCTCTCATACCAAGAAGCGCGTCATCGTCGCGGTCGCCCACGCGCAGGACTACAGCTCGCTTGGCATCGACGTCGAGGAAGACGGACGGGCCTTGCCGCTGCGCCTGGCGCAGCGCATCGCGACCGACAGTGAGCGCGCTTGGATCATGGACTGCGACGACGAAGTCCTCGAGTCAGTGCGGCTGCGCTTGTTGGCCTTGGCCTCCGCGAAGGAGTCGATCTTCAAGGCGCTCTGGCCACTCCACCACGTCGAACTCGGCTTCACGGATGCGCGACTGACACGCGTGCCAGGTGGCTTTTCGGCGACGATCACGAACGACAAAGTCGTGACTGGTAACTCCGAGCACGCGACGCTCGAGATCACGTTGCTGCGCAGCCGCAGCGCGCTCTACACAGCAACCAGGATCCGAGCTCTTCAGATCCCGTAGACCGTCGGACAGCCGCTGATCGAAGGGCCGGTCCCGCTCGTCCCGCTCGGCGTCGTGCTGTAGATGCGCTTGACGGTGACCACTTGCGTGCTCGCCGCCTGGGGCGCGCCAACCAATTGTCCGTTCGACAACACGAGCGGCTTGGCAGGGTTGGCAGCGTCGAGCGAGAGCACCTGGGTGTAGAGCGAAATCGACGTGTAGCTCGCCTGGAAGGGTGCCCGCAAAGCGACCGTAGTCGGCATGTAGCCGCTCGCGTCGGTCGCGCCGAGCCCGAAGAGGAAGATCGGGTTCACGTGCAGCACGCCGCAGGCATTCGGAAGACTCAGGTTGGGATCACTCGCTCCGACGAGGAGAACGAGCGGAGCGCTCGACGGGCCACGCGCGACCCGGATCGCGACTTCGATGTTGGTCGCGTCGGCGCGGAAGCCCGTGTCGCAGCGCATGACACCATTGGCCGTCGTGCAGGCGCCACCGAGCTGCGTCGGATAGGCACCATAGGTATGGGCAAGGTTCACGCTCTGCCAGTCCTGTGGCATCGCCGCCAGCGTGTTCGCCGAATTGATGACATCCCAGACGATCGCGTCCTGCCGGTTGTAGAGCCACGGCACGTCGAGCTTGACCTGGAGGTCGAAGTCCTGAGGCGCGACGGGCTTCGCCGCGGTCCAATCGGGCAGGTTCACGGACTTCTTGGTGAAGACCGTGCGTGGTGCGTCCTTGTAGTTGCTTGCCCAGACGTTCGAGACCGTCGCATAGTCGCTGTGCGCCATGACGATCTCGAGGGTCACGACCTTGTTGGCCGTGCCCGCACCGGCGCCATCACGCCGCCAGGCCAGGAAGCGAATCGCCGGCAACGCGACGCCGACGAGGCTGTTGTCGACCTGCTGAACGCGCGTGTCAGCCGCGTAGTTGCCGAGCATGATGTTCGAAGAGCTGTTGCCTTCGAAGAACTCGATGCCTCGCGGCGTCGCGAACTCGATGCCTTGTGCTGTCAGCGAAGCAGCAATGAGGAGGGCTGGAAGACAGAAGCGCAGAGAAGATGGCGTCATGGTCACGATCGGAGCTTGCATCCGTGATGGCAGGTAGTGGAACGAGCAAGCGCCCTACTTTGCCAGGACCATGGCCGGCGGCAAGAGCCCACCAAATGGTCGGTGGCGCCCGCGTCGCGGCGAGCGAGACACAGCCTCGATGTCGTCGGAACATCCTGTAGGCTATCCAGGTCATGCGCCGAGGCGAGAGTGGCGGAATCGGCAGACGCGGCGGACTTAAAATCCGCTCCCGCTATCGGGGTCCGGGTTCGAGTCCCGGCTCTCGCACCATGCGCTGTGACACGAAGCACGGCGTCGGCTTATATTGGGCCGATCATGAAAGCTCTCATCTCCATCGCCATCTCTTGCCTGGTCGTTACGAGTGCGGCCGCGGCGCAACAGACGATCCCGAGTGACTTCCTCACGACGCCAGGCGCGTCTTACACGAACTATCCCTTTGGCCTCGCCAACGCGCGCGTTCAGTACCTCTATGACACATCGGTGATCACGCCGCCCGTGTTGCCGATCAACCAGCTCGATGTTCGCGGCCAAGAGAACATCGTCGGCAACGCCAAGACCGCGACGATCGAGATCCGCCTCTCGACATCGGCCGCAGTCTGGAACGCGGCGTCGACGACCTTCACCAGCAACGTCGGTCCCGACGAGTCCGTCTGCTTTTCGCCGAAGGCGGTCAACCTCCCGGGCTACGCGTCCTCCGCCTCGCCAGGCTTCCCGACCAGCTTCAAGCTCGACAAGGCCTTCGTTTACTTGCGCGCGAGGGGCAACCTCTTGATCGACTACTTCGTGACGGGAGGCAGCAGCACTGCATATCCATCCAACTGCGCTTACGGCCGTGCTGTCGCGTCGAGCACGATCGGCACGTCGTGCCAAGCCGCGAGTCAGAGCTTCACGGGCGGCTCCTCGCTCACGGCGACGTCGACGCTCGCCTTCAACCTGAGCGCTGGTCCTGCGAACGGCGCCGCGGTGCAGATCCTCGGCTTCCAGAAGTTGCCGCAGGCGGTCCCCCTGCCCAACGGCAACTGTCCCCTCCACATCGTGCCCCTCCTCCTCGTCGGCGCAGCCACGAGCGCGACGGGCACGGCGACGGTCACCTACCCGATCCCCGTCGGCACCCGCGCGCTGGTCGGGCCAGTCGTCTACAGCCAGTGGGTCGCGCTCGGCGCGATCTGGGATTCGAGTCCCGCGATCGAGGTCTCGATCGGTGGCTACCTGCCCTGCGTCCGCATCTACAACCTCTCGAGCTCGACCGCGACCACTGGCTCGACGCAGCTCGGCGTCGGTGTCGTGCATCGCGTCCAGTGAGCGTGGTTGTCAGAGAGCGCTGCGCTTCTTCCCGAGCCAGCCGAGCCGTCTAAAGAAGATCAACATGACGACGGCGATCAGCAGGATGACGACCCAGAAGACTACGTAGGCATAGGGCAGCTCGAGCTCGGGCATGTTGCCGGCCTTGCTCGTGTCGAAGTTCATGCCGTAGACGCCAGTCAAGAACATCATCGGCAGGAAGATCATCGAGATGACCGTCAGCACGCGCATGGTCTCGTTCATGCCGTGACTGAGCGTCGAGAGGTAGAGGTCCATGAGCGACGAGACGATTTCGCGATACCCTTCGATCAAGTCGAGGACTTGGATGATGTGGTCGTGGACGTCGCGCAAGTAGATCTTCGTCGACTCTTCGAAGCTCTCGTCCTCGCTGCGGACCAGAGCCTGCAGCATCTCTCGCATCGGCCAGCACGAGCGACGCAGCTGCGTCAGCTCGCGCTTCATGCGCAGGATCGCGACGGCATGCTTGCGCTCGACGCCTTTGAGGACCGCATCCTCTAATTGCTCGAGGGTCTCGCCATAAGTCTCGAGCACGGGGAAGTAGGCGTCGACGCACGCGTCGAGTAGCGAGTAGACGAGATAGTCAGGTCCGGAGCGCTTGAGGCGACCGCGGCCCGATCGGATCCGAGCGCGGACTGGCTCGAACACGTCTCCTTCGCGTTCTTGAAAGGTGATCACGACCCGTCGGCCCAACCAAATTCCGAGTTGCTCGGTCTCGATGCCCGTCGTGCATGGACGCAGCATGCGGCAGACGAGGAAGCGACCTTCGTCGTACTCCTCGGTCTTGGCGCGTTGTCCGGTGTGGACGACGTCTTCGAGGGCGAGCGCGTGGATGCCTGCCCTTGTACCGAGATCCTCGAGCAAGGCTCCATCGCCAAGGCCGGACACGTCGATCCAAAGCACGCCTGCGCCATCGACCGGCGGTAGGTCCGCGAGGCTCGTCGCGCCATCCTTGCTCTCGACCGCACCATGCTCGTCGAAGCGCATCCAACGCAGGGTCGTCGCTTCGGCGCCCTCGTCGACCGCGATCGTGCCCGGCATGCTTCCCGGAGCCGGGCGCCGCCCGCGACCGAAGAGACGCGAGAGGGATGACGTCCGAGAACTACGTGAGGTCGGTGGCATGCGCCTCGTGAAACGTAAAACGGCGAGGCTTAGCGCAGGCTCTCCACGGCATATTCGACGTCGCCGCGGGAACCGACGAAGAGCGGGCAACGCTCGTGAAGCTCAGTGGGCTCGAGTTCGAGCGTGCGCCTGCTGCCGTCGCTCGCCGCGCCACCCGCCCGCTCGGCGATCTTCGCGAGCGGGGCCGCCTCGTAGAGGTAGCGCAGCTTGCCGCGCGGTCGATCTACGAGACCGGGATAGAGGAAGATGCCTCCCTGGAGGAGGGTGCGGTGGAAGTCCGCGACCAAGGCGCCGGTGTAGCGCGCGGCGCGCTTGCCGACCGGAGCACGGCCTTGGCGGAAGGACGCGACCAACTCCTTGGTCTTTTCATCCCACTGGCCCTCGTTCGATTCGTTGACGCTGTAGGCACCCCCACCGGCTGGCATCTGGATGTCCGCGTGCGTGAGGAAGAACTCGCCGATCGATCGATCGAGCGTGAAGCCATTGACGGGGCCGTCATCACCTGCCGTGTAAACGAAGACCGTCGACGGCCCGTAGAGGATGTAGCCCGCCGCGACCTGGGCATCGCCGCGCTGCAGGAAGTCCGCTTCGCTCACGGGGCGCTCGACGTCCATGCGCTGGTGCACGGAGAAGATCGAACCGAGCGACCCATTGATGTCGATGTTCCCAGAACCATCGAGCGGGTCGAAGAGCACGCAGTACTTGCCCGCCTTCGACTCGTCGTCATCGAAGGCGTGGATCTTCGCCCGTTCCTCGGAGGCGACAGCGCAGACCGACCCGAGCGACTCGAAGACCCGCACGAAGGTCGCATCCGCGAGTTCGTCGAGCTTCTGCACGCGTTCGCCTTGGACGTTGACGATGCCCGTCTCGCCATGTTCACCGAGGAAGCCCGCGTTGAGCAGGCGCTGGGCGATCATGCGGCCGGCGAGGCTCAGCCGCGCGAGGATGCGCGACAACTCGCCGGTCGCCCCTGGATGCAAGCGCTCGGTCGTGCGGATGTGCTCGATCAAGGTCGGTCGTGTCATCGCCCGCCCTCCGTGAACCAATCGTCCTGCTTGCCGAGACGCTTGGGGCGACGATCGTCGGACGCGACCTCGTGGCCGATCGTGAAGGCGAGGCGCGCGATGCGCTCGATCTTCTCGAACTCGAGCTTGTCGGCCGTGTCGCTCGGCATGTGGTAGTCGGCGTGTTCGTCGTCACAGAAGAAGACGACCGGGATACCCTCCTTCGCGAAGTTCCAGTGGTCGCTGCGCTGGTAGAACTTGTCGCCGTTCGTCATGCGCAGTCCGAAGTCGGCTCCGAGCTGCGCGGCCCGCAGCGCGAGCGTCGAGTAGTCGTTGTTCTTGAAGGTCGGCGTCAAAGCGACGGCGTCGCTCGGGACCTTGTCGGTGCTGCGACCGAGCATGTCCATGTTGATGTTGGCGACGATCTTTTCGATCGGCCAAGTCGGATGGTCCGCGAAGTGCGCTGATCCCCAGAGCCCCAGTTCTTCACCCGACACCGCGAGGAACATGACGCTGCGCCGCGGCCGCGCGTCGCCTTCGAGCTTGGAGAAGGCCTCGGCGATCGCGAGCACGGTCGAGCAACCACTCGCGTTGTCGTCGGCTCCATTGAACACGCCGCCATTGGCGGTCAAGCCGAGGTGGTCCATGTGACAGGAGAAAACGACGACCTCATCCTTCTGCTGCGGATCGCGGCCTTCCATGACGCCAATGATGTTGCTCGCGTCGACCTTTTCGCTGTAGGGCTTGGCCTGGATCTTGACTTGCCCCTTGGACTTCTTGCCGACGAGGGCTTCGTCGGACCACGTGGCGTTGGCGTCGATCTCGAGCAAAGCGAGAACGGCTGCGGCGTCCTTACCGTCGACCACGATGGTCGGCACCTTCGGCGGGAGACCTTCGAACATGTTGCGCTCGCGGCCGCGCGTCACGACGGGCTTGCCCGGATAGGACGTCTGCATGTTCGCAGCCGAAAGGAAGCTCACGCTGAGTTCAGGCGCGACCACGATGCAGGCGCGCGCCCCACCGGCTTGTGCGTTCTTCGCGAGCGTGCGAATCTCGCCCATGAGCCGGAAGCCCTCGCCCATCGCGGCCATCGTGCTCGTCGGCGCGCGCTCGCTCTCTTTGATGAGGCAGACCGCAATCATGCCGTCGAGCGCGAGCTCACGTGGGTTGGTCGTGCCGCACCAGAAGAGCCGCCCCTGACGCTTGACCTCCTGCTTCTTGCGCGCGTCGACGAACCAAGCGCCGTGCTCGCAGAGCTTCTTGCCATCAGGACCGAAGATCCCTGTCTTGTCGGCGACCAAGCCGCTGTGCTGAACCTCGTAGAGCTGCTCCCAGCCGCGCTTGCCTTGCTTGCTGTCTCCCCAGGGCTGCAAGCCGAACTTCTCGAAGTGCGTGCGGAAGTACTCGGCGGCCTTTTGCTGCCCCGCTGTGCCCGTCAGGCGTCCTTCGAAGGCGTCGGATGCCAGCGTCGTTCCGTGACCTTCGAGGAGCTTGGCCGTGATCGTCGCGCGCGCGCGCGCCATGGGCGACCCTTCGTCGGCGCTCGTGGTGGCGGCTGGCTTCGCGGCGGGCTTCGCATCTGGCTTCTCGGGCGCCTCGACCTGGGCCATCGAAGGGCTCGCCAACAGCAGGGCGAAGCCGCAGGCGCTGAGGCACGAGATGAGAGTCCTGGGACTCAGGCACGTATAGAACGGAATCTTCATGTCCGTGGCTCCGCTGGTTGATCGAACTGAGGTCACGCTGTGGTCACGCTGTGGTCGCGCTCGCGAGATGGCCAAAGACGATACGTGTAGTCTGAGGCGAACGCCATGGACCAGCCCCGGCTTCGATCGATGCCAGCTTACCGCGCTTGGGAAGCCACCTTGGGAGCGAGCGCAGGCCCAGCCGCCTCAGTTATCGATGATTGCTTCGGCGACTTCACTCGTCACGAAGCCGATCTGATTGGCGCTGGCGTCGAGCACGAGGACTTGCTCGAACCAGGTCGCGCCGAGCAGGGCCGAGTCCGTCGGCACGACGAAGCTGCGCTTGGCGACGTTCGCCGTCGCGGGTAGGCCGATGGTCAGGAGCGGCAAGGTGTAGAGCGTGCAGCCGGGTGCGCCGGCAGCGGTCAAATCGACAGTGACCTTCTGCGCGCCGATCATCGAAACCGCGATGCTCGGCACGCCGCTCACTTCGATCGTGAAGGCCTCACCGAGCTGCGGCACGTCACCTGTCAAGTGGACGTCACCGACCGTCGACTTGCACGAGGTCCCCGAGACGTCGAAGGCACCGCGACGCAACAAGAAGCTGTCGAGCTTGTAGCCGAGCTTCGAGCCCGTGGCGATGTTGCGAAAAATGAAGCGCAGCCCCGTGTTCGCTTGTGTGACGCGGAACGACACGTTGGGAGTGAGCTGCCACTGCGAGGTCTTCTGTTCGGCGATGGCCCAAGTACGCGTCACGAAACCAGCAGAATTGATGTTGTGCATGATGTCGAGCGCCCACAAGCCCGTGGCCGGTACGTAGACACGGTGGTTCATCGTGTAGACGCCCGGCTGGAGGACGAGGTCGTGCGCTGGATCCGTCGCGCTCCACCCATAGAAGCTCTTGTGCTCGAGCCAATTGACACCAATCGGTTCTGCGACCTCGCCAAAGGCCGAAGAGGCCTCGGGCACGTGGTTCATGAACCAAGTCGCGTTGCCGAGCCAAGCCCCGCTCCACGGCGCGTAGTCATAGTCGAGGCTCTGGTACTCGATGGCCTTCACCGCGGTCTGACCGATCTTGAACCAGTCGAAGTAGTAGTTCTGCTTCGTCTTCGTCGTGTCTGAATTGAAGAGCCGAAACAACACAGGCGCGTTGTCGGCCGGCACCGAGAAGGCGACCGACTGGCAGTAGACCCAGCGGTCGGTGAACTGCGAGTGCGCGATGGTCACGCTCGTCTTGCGCTGACCGCTCGAGAAGACCTCGAAGTCGATCGGCGCTACCCCGACGTTGTCCATGAACTTCATCATGCGTACCGTCGCGACGTAGTGGCCCTTCTTGAGCGTCGTCAGCGTACGCGTGTAAGTAAAACTCGTCACCGAGTCGAGGCGGTCGACCTTGCCGCCCTTCGAGCCGGCCAAGGTGAAGTCGTCCGTGAAACCCGCAACAGGACTATGGGCCCACTGCGTCATCGCCTCTTCGAAGACCACTTGGGCGAAGCAGACGCACACAGACAAACGAGACCGTGCGGGAGAATCGAGAGATGTCGTGCCTTCATGGTGCTTCATCGAAGCGCTTGCGGGCGTCGACGGGTCTCACAAATGCAAAGAAACTCGCAGCCCGGTGCTCAGGCCGAGGCCTCCTCGAAGCTCTCGCCCTTGACGCCCCGCTCGCGACCCTTCTCGCGGCTCGCGCCGCCTGCGGGCTGACGACTGGCGGCCTCGACACTGCGGATGCCCGCCACGTGCGGCACCGCCGCCCCATCCTCGAGGACATCGTCGACGGCCCCACGCGCGACATCGTCCAAGCTCACGCTCATGCGGGTCGAGATGCCCTTGCGTGGCATCGTCACACCATAGAGCACGCGGCAGTCGGCCATCGTCCGCTTATGGTGGGTCACGACGAGGAACTGCGTGTCGGCCGTGAAGTCATGCAAGACGCGCAAGAAGCGCTCGACGTTGGCCTCGTCGAGGGCGGCGTCGACTTCGTCGAGGATGCAGAACGGCGACGGCTTGATCTGGAAGACCGCGAAGAGGATCGCGAGCGCGGTCATCGAGCGTTCGCCGCCCGACAGGAGTCGGATCGAGCGCAGCTCCTTGCCCGGTGGCCGCGCGAAGATCTCGATTCCCGCGTCGAGCGGGTCCTCGGTTTCGACGAGCTCGATGTCGGCCTTTCCGCCTTGGAAGAGCTTGCGGAAGATGTCTTGGAAGTTCTTGCGCGCGAGCTCGAAGGTCTCTTCGAAGAGCCGGCGCGATTCGAGGTTGATCTTGTGGATCGCGTCGATGAGTTCCTTCTTCGCCTTCTCGAGGTCGACGCAGTCGCGCTCGAGCTGGTCGAACTGCCCTTCGGCGTCGGCGAGCTCGCGTTCGGCGTCGAGGTTGACGGCGCCCATGCGCTGCATGCGCACGCGCAGAATGCCGGTCTCCTTGCGGGCCTCGTCACGCTCGAAGTCGTCTTGTTCCCAGAGCCGCTCGAGCTCGAGCTCACGACGCCAGTAGTCCGGCGGCAGCTCGGGACCTTGGAGCGAGGTCGCGACGATGCGCTCGAAGACCGGTCCAGACGGCGGCACTTCGGGGCCGAGGATCTCACGTTCGGACCAGAAGCCCCGGCCCTCGATCTCACCGCGCAAGCGCGCAACCTCGATGCCGCAGTCGTCGAAGACCTCGGCGTCGAGGCGTTCGAGGCGCATCGAAGTCTCTTGGTTGCGGAGCCACACGGACGACCGCGCTTCGCGCGCGCTCTCGAAGTCGCGTTCGAGGTCCTCGACGCGCCGTCGCTGCACGTCGCGCGCGCGCTCGAGCTCCGTGAGGTTCTCGCTCGCCTGTGTGACAATGTCCTCGACGCTGCGGAGGCGACAAGCGAAGTCGACGACTTCGATCGACAGGCGTTCGAGGCTCGAGGCGAGCTCGTCATGCTCGCGGGCGGTTGCGACGCGACGACGGTCGAGGTCGAGACCCCGTTTTTCGAGGTCCTCGATGGCCGTCGTCAGCAAGGTCCGCTGCTGGAGCACCCCACGCACCTCGGCCTGGAGACCCGCGAGTCGCGATTGCGACTCGGCGAGCAGGTCCTGCGAGTCGTGAACCGAGCGATCTAGGTCCGACATCTGGGTACGGACCACGCGCTGCTCGGCCTCGATGGCCCGTTCCCGCTTGTCCAAGAGGACGAGGTTCATGATCGGCCGCATCCGCGCGCCGAGAGAAGCGATGGCACGATCCTCGAGCCGCAAGAGCTCGCGCTCGAGCAGAGCGATCTCTTCGAGCGTCTCGCCTTCTCGTGCTTCGCGCGTCTGTTGCGCATGGCGGGCGGACGCGAGGTTCTTGTCGAGCGACTCGATCAGGGCCTCCATACGGCGCCGCGACGCGACGTGCTCCTGGAGCACCGTGTCGAGGCTCGCTTCGGCCTCGCGAATCGACTCGAGCTCGAGGTCGACCGCTTGCAAACAGGCGTGGAGGTGCTCGAGTTGGCTGCGGCGTTGCAGCGGACTCGCGGCGACCTCGGCGCGACCGGCCTGGATCCACGGGCCGTCGACGAGCTCACCGCGGAGGGTCACGCAGCGGACGGCAGCGCCCGCGCGCGAGAGCTCGTAGGCAGCCTCGAGGTCAGGAACGAGGAGCACGCCGGCGAGGGCGTCCTCGAGCAGTTCACGCACGGGCTCTTGGAAGCGACAGAAGTCGCTCAAGGGCAGGCCTGCTCGTGGCAGGTCGCCTGGCACTGTCACCGGGGCGTCCGGCTCGCTGGTGGCCGACGACGCATGGCTCTGCGTCAAGCGACTCGCGTCGACGAGCGAAAGCCGCGCGCCCTTGGCTTCTTCGAGCTGGGCGAGGGCGGCTTCGATGCCGTGGCGATCCTCGACGACGAGCGCTTGCACGCGCGAGCCGAGCACGGCCTCGAGCGCCGGGCCGAGCTCGATCGGGAAGTCGACGCAAAGCGCGATGCGCGTGAGGATGCCATTCGCGCGGCCTTCGTCCTCGCCGAGCAGGGCGCGCGCTGCTTCGTCGAGCCCCGTGTAGGAAGCCTCGAGGTCGCGGAGCAGGTCGATGCTCGAGACCAGCGACGAGCGCTCGCGTGCGTGGGCGTGGCTCTTCTCGACGATGGCGTCCTTGTCGGCGGCGTGCGCCTTGATGACCTCGATCTTGGCTTCGAGTTGGGCGCGCGCTCGGTCGTAGCGTTCCTGGAGGTCGTCACACTCGCGGTCGCCGTGCACGCGTTCGCGACGGCTCGCGGCGAGGCGCTGTTCGAGCACTTGGACCTGCTCGCGCAGCGACTCCGCCCGCACGCGCAGAGCACCGCCGTCGATCTCTTCTTGACGAACGACGTTGCGCGCGCGCGTCTTGTCGTGCATCAACTCGAGCATGCGCTGACGCAAGCGCTCTTCGACGCGCTGTTGCTCGCGGAAGGCATCCCGCGCCGCCTTGGCGGCTTCGGCCCGCTCCGGCAGGTCCTCTTCGGCGGCTTCGAGTCGACGGCGCAAGTCGGCTTCGCCAGCGAAGCACTCTTCGAGCTCGAGGCGCCGCGCGTCGAGGAGGCGCGTCGTTTCATCGGCGCTGACGGCGTCGCGCGCTTGGAGGTCGGCGAGCTCGGCGAGGCGCTTTTCGGCGGTCGCCTTCGCTTCGCGGCGGCTGCGCTCTTCGCCGCGCAGCTTGGCGGCGAGGTCGCGGAGCTCGGAGTGCCGCGCGGCGAGCGCGCGCGCATCGGCGTCGACCTCTTCGAGTTCGCTGCGGGCCTCCGCGCGCCCGGTCTCGGCGGCGGCAATTCGCTGCTCGAGTTGCTCGAGTTCGATGTCGACCGAATCGAGCTTGGCCCGCAGCTCGATCGAATCGAGGACCGCGACCGCGACGCGCAGCGCCATGAGCCGCTCGTGGGCTTCGCGCCAGGACCGCGCCTTGCTTGCTTGAATCTTGAGCGATCGAACGCGGCTGGCCTTTTCTTGGCGCAGGTCATGGACGCGCGCGAGGTTGAGCTCGACGCGGTCTAGGCGGCGCAGGGCTTCCTTGCGCCGGACCTTGTAGCGGCTGATGCCGGCGGCCTCGTCGAAGATGCTGCGACGCTCGTCAGGATTGGCCGAGAGGACCGCATCGATGCGCCCTTGCTCCATCACGGAGTAGCCGCCGACGCCGAGGCCGGTGTCGAGCAAGGCCTCCTTGATGTCTTTGAGCCGCACGACGTTGTTGTCGATCAGGTACTCGCTCTCGCCGCTGCGGTAGAGGCGGCGCGCCACAGCCATCTCGACTGGCTTGGGGGCGAGGCCGTCTTGATCACCCGCTTCGCGCTCGAGGACGAGGGTGACCTGCGCACAGCCCATGGCCGGTCGCCCCTCGGCGCCGTGGAAGACGACGTCGAGCATCTCCTTGCCACGCTGGCTCGAGGGCCGCTGGTCACCGAGGACCCACTTCATCGCGTCGACGACGTTCGACTTGCCGCAACCGTTCGGCCCGATGATGCCCGTCAGGCCATCGCCAAACTCGAAGTCCGTCTTGTCGGCGAAGGACTTGAAGCCGTGCAAGGTGAGACGCTTGAGCCTCATCGCCACGCCCCCGTCGCTGGACGGACCTGCTCCCATTCATTCGTGCTCATCGAATCCCCTCCCACAGGTATCTGGCACCCAAGCTCACCCTACTGCGGATCACTGCGACTGCGCTTCCTCGGCCTCGCCGCCCTTCTTCTCGATCAAGGGTCGCAGCTCCTCGAGGAACTGGGACGCGTCCTTGAACTCGCGATAGACCGACGCGAAGCGCACGTAGGCAACCTGGTCGAGGTTGCGCAGCTCGAGCATGACGAGGTTGCCGATCATCGAGGTCGGCACTTCGTTGTCGAAGGCCTCCGAGCACTGGCGCTCGACGCGGTCGACGATGGTCTCGATCTGCTCCTTGCTGACCGGGCGCTTCTCGCAGGCCTTGAGGAGGCCGTGGCGGATCTTGTCCCGGTCGAAGGGCAGGCGCATGCCGTCCTTTTTGACGACGCGCATCGGTGTCGACTCGACGCGTTCGTAGGTCGTGAAGCGCCTCGTGCACCCGAGACACTGCCGTCGCCGACGGATGGACAATCCGTCGGACGAGGAACGCGAGTCGATGACCCGGTCGTTGTCCGTCTTGCAATACGGGCAGCGCATGTCGCATCGTGCAAACGTTGATCGAAGCTCGTTTCACGTCCCGAGTTTCCTCGAGGGTCCTGCCGAAGGAACGGAACCGCCCAACCCTCCGCCGCTAACGAAGCCTCCGCGGGTTGAGCTTAGCAGGATCTCGCACGTAAGCTCCTACTTCTTGGTGCGTTAGGTGAAGCGCGGACCGCGGCCTGGCGAATCACCTGCTGCGTGTCACGCGTTGCCAGTCACTTGCCGAGGCAGAAGCTCGCGAAGATGCGATCGAGCAGCTCTTCGGGCACAGCGGCTGCATCGCTCGGCGCCAGCGACGCAATGGCGTTCGCGAGTTCGGCGACCACGACCTCGTCGCCCAAGTCACGGACCTCGATGGCGCGAAGCACGCACTGCAGAGCAGCACGCGCTCGGGCTTCGAGGAGGGCCGTGCCAAGGCGCGAGTGCGGCCGCGCGCCGAGGCGCTGCAGCGCGTCCAGGACAGCTTCCAGCCCTTGACCAGTCTTGGCCGAGCACGCGATGGCGGACTCCGGGATTTCTGCGCTGGGGTCGAGGTCGCGCTGCGAGACGACGCACAGCGCCGGCGGCCCCAGAGCGTCGCGCGGCTCACCAAGTGAAGCGACGCGAGTCACGGGCACGACCAGGATGTAGCCATCGGCTTCTTGGAGCTCGTGGCGCAGGATCGCGCCTTCGTCGTCATCGGTGCTCGACGCATCGCGTCCTGGCGCATCGCGTCCTGGCGCATCGCCGAGCCGTATGGAGGACAAGCGTGCCCAGCGCACGTCGCGGGTCGTACCTGCGAGCGGCGAAACGAGCCCGTCGTCGACGCTGGCTACCTTGTCAGCGATGTCGGACCGGTCGGCGTCGGCGGTCATGCAGCGCAGGGCATTCCACAAGCTCGTCTTGCCGGCGTTCGGCGGGCCAACGAGGACGAAAGAAGGCAGGCCGGCGCGGCTCCGCGGCCGCGCCTCCCCGACGAAGTCCTCGATGCGCGCGGCGATGCGAAGGAGGCCAGGCAGCCAGAGCTCGACTTCGACCGACCCGGTCTCGGCTTCCTCGAAGTCGAGGCCGCTCTCGAGCAGCGCGAGGATGTCAACGAGTTCGCTGCGCCAGGCATCGGCCTCGTCGTCGTTGCCGCTGCGCAGCCGCCGCGTGGCCCTCGCGATGGCGTCATCGTCCTCGGCGCGAATCAGCGCGAGGACGGCCTCGGCCTGGTCGAGGGCCAGCTTGCCGTTCTCGAAGGCGCGGCGTGTGAACTCGCCGGCCCCTGCCGCACGCAGCCCCATGGACTCGAAGACTTCCTCGACGAGTTCGACGATCGACGGGGAGACCATCGTGTGGACCTCGACGACGTCTTCGCCGGTGTAGCTCTTCGGCCCACGGAAGAAGAGGACGCGCGCCGGCAACACGACGTGCGAGGCCCACTTGCCAGGCAAGTGGAGGTCGACGTCCACGACCCGGCGCTCCTTGTCGAACGAGAGCTGCGCGAGCGCTGCCGCGACTTCGAAGGCGCGCGGACCCGAGATGCGGAAGACACCACGCTCGGCAGCGATGGGCGCGCTCGCTAGCGCGTAAATCGTGTCGCTCGTCGCTGCCTGGTGCACTTCAAAGACGGCCATCCATGACTGGCCTCAACGACCGTCGGAACTCGTGGTGCTGCGCCACGCATCGATGTCCGGAAGCGATCCATCAGCGCCGACCACGACCATACGACCATCGATCTCGATGCGCAGAGTGCCAGGCGGCAGGTCCTCTGCGCGCACGATGCCGTCGGGGCCGACGCGCACGTTCGTCTCGAAGCCTTCGAAGCTGCCATCGAGGACGCCGATGCGCGCGAGACTGGAGCCGAGCGTCGGCGGCGCCTGGGTCGTGATGCGACGCAAGGGCTGCAGCGCCACGTGGTGCGCGACGCTCGCTTCATCGACGACGTAGCGACCACCACCGACCGCGACCTCCTGGTCGCCGAGCATGGCGAGCACTTGGACGGCCGCACCTTGGGGTAGGTCACGCACAACGATGCGTCCATCGAGGTCCGTCCAACCCGCGAACCAAGACAGGCCAGCGCCGACTCGCACGTAGATGCTTGCCGACTCGACTGGCGCGACCGAGTCCGCTCCGAAGACGCGCAGCTCGAGCTTCGCGCTCACGCCATCGTCCGCAGCGCGGCTCGAGGCCGGCCGTGGCGCGTCGCGATCGAAGGCAGTCACGGTCCCGAAGAAGCGCAGGCCCGCCTGCTCGGCAGCGAGGAAGCTCGCGCTCATGAGGGCTGCGCCGGCCTTCCAGGGTTCGGGCGGCGCCGCGAGCAGGGCCAAGCTTCCCTTCGTGGACGGACGCGGACTTCCGATGTGGGCACGTTGCGGCGAGCCGCTGCCCCCATCTTCCCACCAACACAAGTCGGAGCCCGGCACGAGGCGGACATGGACCGCGCTGCGACCCGCGGCCGGCAAGTCGATGCGCTCGACTCGGGCCACGAACTGCGACGCGACTCCAACGGGCCGCTTCTCGACCCACAAGACTCGGGTGGCCGGATCCTGGATCGGCAACTCGACGAGAACTCCGTCGTCGACGTGGATCACGAGCGGGGCAGCACCACGATCGGCAACACCCGAGCCCATGCCGAAGGCGTCGAGGACTCCATACTCGACATGCGGCGGCAGCCCAGCAGCGACGGGCTCGATGACCCAAGCCGTGGTTTCCCCCGCGCGCTCGGGTGTTAGACCGTCGACGACGAAACGGCCAGCGTCGTCGCTGACGGCCTCGCCATCGAGCAAGCGAGCGGCGCCGACGAAGCTGTCGATGCGCAAGGCACGAACTCGGGCGCCGACCAAGGCCGCGCCGTCGGCGCCGACGAGGCGCCCGGAGCGCTGGCCGAGCGTCGCCAGGCTCACGTCTTCGCGAACCCACGCGCCAGGAACAGACTTGGACAGCGGCACATCCCGCAGCTTGCGGAAGGGAACAGCGGCCAGGTCACCCCGGGTCGCGGGCGCAGCAACCGACAACCAAACTTCGTCCGCCGAGGCGTCACCGAGGGGCAGGCTCACTTCGTAGGAGCCGTCGTCCGAAGTCAGAGCCACGGCGCTCTTGCTGCCCGCGTGCACGGTAACGGCCGCGCCAGCCACGACCTCGCCTTGACTCACACCCAATGCGCCCTGGGTCCCGCGCGGCGCACCGCGCACGAAGCCGCGCACGACGAAGTCGGCACGCGCCGCCGGCGCCGTGGACGGACCATTCCGCAACTCGGGCTCGACGACGAGCGCGAGCGCGTCTGCCGACGGGAGCTCGTGGATGACCAAGGGACGCAAGGGCTCGAGCAGCGCGAGCGTTCCGCTCGCGAGCGGGACTTCGAGCCCGCCCGTGCGCAAGCCCGCCGAGCCTTCGAGGACGCGAACCGTGATGCGGTCGAGCCGGGCCGTCGCGAAGCTGAGCTCACGACCTTCGACGCCTTCGACGCTCACCTCGTAGCGGCCAGCAGCGAGCTCGACCTGCGTCGCGCCCGGCAAGTCGACCGCCAAGGTCGACGCGCTGCGCGCCTCCGACCAGGCGACCAACTCACCCTGATCGAGCGCGATGCGATCGTGCGAGAGGACCGTGAAGCGGCCGCTCCCTTCGAAGCCGATGCGCCAACCCGGCCGGTCAACCGCGCCGCTCGAGCCGTCATCGGAAGCGAGCGTGCGCGACGCATTCTCGAGGACAATGCGACCGTTGCGGAGTTCACCCGTGAAGGGAAGCGTCAGCGTCGAGCCCATCTGGGGCAAGCCCACCTGCGGGTCAGCCTCGCCGGCAGCACCAAAGATCCCGCTCGCTTCGACAACGACCCAAGACGCACCACTCGTGAGCGGAGCGACCTCTTTGCTGAAGAAGTACGGCAAGAGGAGCGCAACAAAGAGAACAGCCGCCGCCAAGGCTCCGGCCAAGACCCGCGTCCGCGCCCGGCGCACGAAGCGCTGCGGACCGAGACCGCGCCGAGGCGCGAGACCAGGGCTATCGATGGCGTCTTCGAAGTCGCTCTCTCCTTGGAGATCGCCGCGCACCCGGTCGAGGACACGCGATGTGAAGCCGCGGCCGCGCATGCTGGCAGGCGCGTCGACCGTCGCATCGAGCGCGATCTCCTCCCGCACCCGGTCCATGACCGTGTCCGTGAAATGCACCGACGGCTCCATCGGCACGAGGGCTTCGCGCAGGCGCAGCGTCTCGAGTTCGATGCGCGAGAGCGCGATGCCGCAGCGCTTGCAAGCGACGACGTGCTCATCGACCCACTCGCGCAGACGCGCATCGAGTTCGCGGTCGCAGTAGCCAACGAGCAGCGAATCGCACTTGCGGCAGTCGTTCGAGCGTGCGGGCATCATTCCTCCCACCGCTTCCACAGCCGGGCATGAAGGAGTTCACGCGCACGGCTGAGGCGAACCTTGAGGCTCGACAGGGACACACCGATCGTGTCGGCGATCTCCTGATTGGTCAGCCCATGCAGGTACTTGAGAACGATGGGCGTCCGGTACTGCTCGCTCAGGTCTCCGAGGGCACGGTGCACCTCCTCGTTGTCGAGGCGGTGGACGCCGTCGCCGTCCGGGTTGAGGTTGGAGACCTGGTCCGGCTCGACGGCCAGGATGTCGCTGTTGACAAGCGTCCGCGTCTGACGCTTGCGCAAGATGTCGCGCGCGGCGTTACTCGCGATGCGCAAAAGCCAGGGCGAGACCTTGCGCTCCTCGTCGTAGGTCTCGCGCGCGCGGAAGGCCTTGACGAAGGTGTCCTGACTCGCCTCTTCTGCGTCTTCGCGTGAGCGCAGGATCTGGTAGCAGAGGCTGAAGACTCCGACCTTGAAGCGCTCGATGAGGCGCTCGAAGGCGGCGAGGTCCCCCTCGCGCACGCGACTCATGAGTTCCTCGTCGGTCGCACGGGCGAGGGACCGAGGCGTCGAGGACTTATCCTTGTCGGACATTGCGAGCCTTGTCGGACATTGCGATTTCGCGGCAGCGTGGCCGCCGAAGGTGGTCGTGGTGGATGTCGAGGCTGCGCGCGCTGCAATCGGAGCCAGGATATGGACGCCCTACGTCCTCGGCCGCGACGGAAGCCAGGATATCCTCTAGCTTTGCGACGTTTTCCACAGAACGAGAAGCGATCCACTCGAGCAGGGAATTATTCCCAGCGACTCAAGGCTAGGCCACGGCCGTCCGATGCGAGGGCAAGCCCGTAAGCCGCGACGCCATCGACGTCATCACGGCGGCGGGAACCGACATCGCTTGCCCCGCAACCCCCGACGACCACGATGGCCAAGAACGGAACCCGCCAAGCCCTCTTTTTCGACCTCCACGGCATCCTCGTGCGGCCCTGGACCGATCGAGCGGACTACTGCAACCCGACGTTCTACGAGGGTGCGCTCGACGCGCTCAAGCGCGTCGACCCGGCGCGGATGGACATCTTCGTCGCAACGAACCAGAGCGCCGTCGCCGAAGGCATCCTGCGCGAGCGTGACTTCAAGCGCTTTCAGGAAGCCGTCTGCCAGCGCTTCGAGATCGAGGGGATCCCGCTGCGCAAGTTCTACGCTTGCCTTTACGACCCGAAGGGGAAGGGCCGCTGGCGCAAGGAGTCCGTCTTCCGCAAGCCCAACACCGGCATGTTCCGCATGGCCGAACAGGAGTTCGACCTCAACCTGCGGCGCTGCTGGCTCGTCGGCGACACGAGCACGGACATCCTTGCCGGCAGTCGTGCGAACCTAGGCACCATCCTCGTGCGCACTGGCGCAGCCGGGCGGGACAACGGCTTTCAGATCCAGCCGAACTTCATCGAGGACGACTTCGCGTCTGCGATTCGCCGCCTCAACTACTACGAGCTCTCGCTGACACGCTGACCGCTGAGGCGAAGGTCAGCGCTTCGCCGGCTGCGGGGCGCGACGCCCCAACAGCAGCAGCGGCGTCAGAACGACGCCGGCGACGAGGCTCGCTCCGTGGGCACGAACGTCGATGCCGTCGAGCAGCCCCACCCAGCCCAAGGCCTGCTGGACGGGCCGCAGCTGCAGCACGAAGAAGGCGACGAAGGCAAGCCAGCACGGCGCTTCGACGAGACCCAACACGCGCACGTGGGCGCGGCGAAAGAGGACGAGGTAGGCACCAAGAACGCCCGCGATCGCCCCTGTCGCGCCGACGACCGGATGCACGCCGCCACGGTGCAGGTAGACATGAACCCACGCGGCCACGAGCGCCGCTGCAAGCCAGAGGATGACGAAGCGCACGACGCCGAGCCGCGCCTCGACGTTGTCGCCGAAGATCCACAAGAAGAAGACCGCCGTCGCGAGGTGCAGCGGCCCAGCGACCAGAACGGAGGCGCCGAGCGCTGGCACGAGCAGGCGACGGACGAGCCAAGGCGCATCCGAGAGGAGGCGCAAAGGCTCGCGTTGCAGCGCCTGCCAAGCGCTGTTCCACTCCTGGGGCACGAAGGCGAAGCGCCGCGGCAGCGTCTCGATCTCGAGCCGCATCACGAAGTAGAGCGCGACGATCCCCAAGGCGAGGAGCGGCACGAGGACGGCCCAGCGGTGCTGAGGAGCGGTGTCGGTGAGCGGCATGCCACGGCACTTTGCCGCCGCCCACCAAGACATCCAAGCGCTCGCTCCGAAGCGCTACGCGGCGCCGCGAGCGCCCCGTCAGCGAACGCCGCAGTAGGCGCCGAGCAGCCCCACGTCGCCGAACGCCGCGCGCGGCACCTGAACAGCTCGATAGGCCATGCGTATGCGCGTGCCCTTTTCGATCTCGAGGTTCCAGACGACCTTGTCCGATGGACTGACCTCGAAGATGCGACCCGACACTCCAGCCGTCACGAGGATGTTGCCATTTTCCAGCATGTCCGCGTCGCCGAGGCTGTCGTCGTAGAAGGCCGGGTCGGGGACCCAGCGCCGCAGCACTTCGACCGCGGGCGTCGCGGCATCGATGCGCATGTGCAACACCGTGCTCAGCCTTGGATCGAGCGTATTGCCGTTGTCGAACAACAAGATAGAGCCGTCCGCTTGGACTTCGGGAGCGTGCGGATGGCTGAGCAGGTCCTTACCCATCGTGCCGTGCTTGCCGATGCTGTAGGCGATGCGGCCCGACGGATACTCAACACCCAGCAGCAGGTCGAAGTTGCGCACGCAGACCCAGATGACACGACGCGCCTCGTCCCAGACGACCGCATTGGCGTGACTCCAGTCCTGCCCCTTGAAGGAGCGGCCGATGGTCTTCGATTCGGGCACCTGCAAAGTCGCCGGATCGAAGTGGTCGAAGATGTTCCAGCGCCACAGCACCTTACCTGAGACGGCATCGACGACCTCGATGCCATCCCCTTCGTAGCTGATCGAGTCGACGGTCTTGAAGACCCAGGTCAGAAGCATGCGATGACCGTCCGGTCCGAAGCCGGCGTCGTGATGCACGAGGGTCGACGGGTCACTCGCCCAGATCTCTTGCCCCGTAAAGCTGCGCTCGACCGCGCGCGACGTCACCTGGAACGAGTCATCGACCGTGCGCTCGATGACGATCGGGTTGCCAGCGGGTGACAGGCCAGCCAGGAGCATGTCGGTGATGCCTTGCCGCTCGACCCACCACACGATTTCGCCAGCGTCGTTCACGAGGACGAGGCTCGCGACCCGTCCGGAGCTCGCCGGCGTCTGCAAGTCGAGGAGGTTGAAGAGCCGGTAACCGCCAAAGGCGCCCGCCTCCGACTTGGTCAAGCGCAGGGTCGGCATCCAGTCCGGCACTGGCCGGACGCGGAAGCGTCGTGCGTCGCGGCCGACGTCGCGGCCTTGCGCGTCGATCGCGCGGACCGTGAGGTCGACATCGGCTTCGTTCGGCACATCGACAGCGATGTGCGCCTCCGTGCCCGTGACCGTGACCGGCAAGCTCGTCGAGTTGTAGCGAGCTTCGACCTCGTAGCGCTGGGCGCCGGCGACGGCCTTCCAGCGCACCGCGGGTCGGCGGGCGTTGGCGACACCGAAACGACTCGGAACGTCGACAAAGTTATCGTTGATGACGACGACGTTCGAGCGGCCTCCCCCGCCGCAGGCAACCAAGGCCAGAAGATTCGTCAACGCTAGGCTCAGTAGCAGCGCATCCGTGCGGGAACGCTCCATTGGAGTTCGCCCTCTCTCGGCGATCCGTGGTTCAGCGGCCCGTCGACACCCTCGAACGAGCCACGCGCGGTTGTGCAAGCTCAGTGCCGCAAGCCCCGCGCGGATGAAGTATGTCCTTCATCTGCCGACAAGATCGCGCGAAGTTCCGAACGGACTCTGAAGCCAGTCACGAAGTCTCGCTCGCAAGCCAAGGAGTCGCTCAGGCCGGGCCGTAACCGATGACGTCAGCAGCCGGGGCGGAGTTGGTCATCGCTTTGAACTCGAAGCTCTTGCCGTCGAAGGTCAAGAGCCGGCCCTCGCCGTCTTCGCGCGTCTCGAGATGGACCGGGCGCGACCAGAGCGTGAAGAGGGACTGCATCGTGAGCTTGGCCTGCTCGAACTGCAGATCGACTCCGTTCCAATCATGGAAGAGGTAGAGCTCACCTCGGTTCGCGTGGTTGCCGTCGACGATCGAGATCCGCGGCTGACCGAAGTTGGTCAAGGACCAGAGCAACTGGGCCTTCACCTTGGTCCAGTCGCGATCGAGGATCTCGTACTGCCCGCTGCGTTGATTGAAGCCATAGACGTAGAGCTTCTGCGCCTCGGCGAACTCTTCGCCCAGGAAGTTGTCGATGAAGGTGACGTCGTTGTGGTCGCGACGCACTTCGAAGATCTTCTGACGCCCGAGACCTACGCCAGCGTCGAAGCTGCGTCGTTCGTCGATGTCGAGGTTCTGCCAAGCAAGCCCGAACTTGCCGCGATTCCAGCGCTCCTCGATGTCGCGGAAGAGTTCGACGCCGAGCTTGTAGGGATTGATGCGACCCGGTTGGGTCGCGAGCGTGCCCGAATGGTGGTCGCAGTAGGTCACGATCTCGGCCGGCTCGACGAGGTGCTCGCACATGAGCTTGCTGTGCCAGTACACGGCCCAGCCCTCGTTCATGATCTTCGTCATCATCTGCGGCACGAAGTAGTACGCCTCGTCCCGCAGCATCGCGAGGACATCCTGCTGCCAGCGTTCGAGCGGCGCGTACTGTTGCAAGAAGAGCAGGACATCGCGCGAAGGCTCGGCTGGAAAGCGCCGCGCCTTCTTGGCCTCTTCCTCGCGCTTGCGCCGCTCTGCAGCGAGCACTTCGGGCGGGTTGATGTAGCGATCCATGTAGTCCTTGGCGCGGATGCGCGGCTCTTCGTAAGCCGCGGCATCGCTCGAATCGTCATCGCTGACGTTGCGAGACTCGGACCTCGGTCGCCGCTCGATGAAAGGACTGTGCGGATCGATCAAGTTGTCCAGCGCGTGGACACAGTCGATGAAGTCTTCGACGACGCCAACCCCATAGCGATCCATGTAGCCGCGAATGCGCGTCCCATGGTTCGCCATGACGTCCATCATCTTGCGATTGGTCTTGCTGAACCAATAGTTGTTCTTGAAGAAGTCACAGTGCCCATACACGTGCGCCATGACGAGCTTTTGGTCCGTCGTGCTGTTGGCGCGCATCAAGTAGGCGTAGCACGGGTCATTGTTGATCACGAGCTCGTAGATCTTGGACAGCCCGTAGGTGTAGCTCTTGCTGAGTTGCTCGTAGTCCATGCCGAAGCGCCAATGCGGATAGCGCGTCGGGAAGCCACCGTAGGCGGCGATCATGTTCATCTCGTCGTGGTCGACCATCTCGAAGACGATCTCGTACGTGTCGAGCCCGTAGCTCTTGGCGAGCTCCTTGATCTCTGCGTGGTAGCGCTGCAGTTCGGCGGGAAGCGACGTGTTCGGCGACGTGTTCGGTAACGGCAGCATCAGCGCCCCTTCTTCAAGAACGTCTGGATCGAGCCCAAGATACCGTCTCGATCGAGGATGTCGGAGGTCACGAGCCGCGCTTCGTCAGGCAGCGCTGCGTCGAGGTCCTTCTTGAACTGGCCCGAGCCATAAGCGCTCTTGACCTGTCCGTAGCTGAACTGGTTGCAGATCGGCAAGATCTCGTTCTTCAAGAGCTGGACGCAGTGCTCGGTGTCGCGCGTCGACCAGTTGTCACCATCACTGAAGTGGAACGGGTAGATGTTCCACTCACTCGGCGGATAGCGATCGCGGATCTCGCGCAAGCAGAGTTCATAGGCCGAGCTGATCTTCGTGCCGCCCGACTCCCGAAGGTGAAAGAACGTGTGCTGGTCGACCACGTGCGCGACGGCATCGTGCACGATGTAAACCACCTCGAGGTTGTCGTATTGACTGCGCAACCAAGTGTCGAGCCAGAAGGCCTCGATGCGCACGATCTCCTTTTGCTCGCGCCCCATCGAGCCGCTGACGTCCATCATGTAGACGATCACGGCGTTGGCCTGCGGTTCGCGGATGACCTTGCGCGACTTGTAGCGGCGGTCGTTCTTGATCGGGATGATCGCAGGGTTTTCGGGGTCGTAGATCCCCGCCGCGATCTGACGCTTGAGCGCTTCGGTGTAGGTGCGCTTGAAGTGCCGCAGACTCTCTGGCCCGGTCCGCCGGATGCTACGCCAGGCCCCGCCCTCGGTCTCGAGCTGCTTGTTGCCCTTGGGCTCGATGCGCGGCAGGCCGAGCTCTTCGCCGAGGATCTGCGCGAGCTCGTCGAGGCCCACCTCGACCTCGATCGAGTGTTGGCCTTCGTCCTCGCCGGCTTGCCCGGGTCCGCCCTGCTGCTGGCCGTCGACCGGCTCACCGCCGTCGCCCTCGCCTTGGCCGACGCCACCCTTCTCGTTCTTGCCGAAGCGGAAGCGAGGCAAGTTGATCTGCGGAATCGGGATCGACACGTAGCGCCCACCCTGCTTGCCGATCATCTCGCCCGAACTCACGAAGCGCTTGAGGTCTCGCTTGATGCGACCCCTCACGATCTCGCGGAAGCGCGGCAGGTCTCTGCCGATCTTGCGAACCATGGTCCTCGCCGTTCGGTCTGTGGCACCTCTGACTCTGGCACCCCTGTGTCGGACACCGCTGTGCCTGACACCGAGGAGAAGGCACCAACTCGGATCTTCGGTGTTCCATTTAGTGGAACTTGATGCAAGGTTCCATAGCGACGTCGTCTCTGGCGGCAACGGATGCGCCGCAGTTGTTCGCAGCAGCGGCTCAAAGGCCTCGCAGCACATGGTCGAGGTGGAAGGTCGCTTCCTCGACGCTGTCCAGATCTTTGACATGGAGCACGAGCTGCGCGCCGTCGCCACTTCGGCCATCGCTGGGCTCGAGGACCAGGCCCGAAACCTCGACCCAGGTGACGGTCGTCATCGATCGCGGCTTGGCGCGCGGCGCCGAGATGAGGCGCAAGAAGCTGATCAACATGCCGAGCGGCCCGAGCAGCGCGAGAAGGCAACCACTGCCGAGTTCCGAGCTCTGCTCGGTCTTGATGACGGGTAGCTCGGCGCGTCCCGGCACGAAGCGCATGCCATCGAAGCTCGAACGTCGCTTCTGTAAAGGAAGGTAGAAGAAGCAGTTTGTGACCGTGCACGTCGCGGTATCAGCGTCGACGACCGCACGCAGTTGCCAAGGGAGCCAGCGTAAGACGAGCAAGGCCGCGATGACGGTCACCAGGACCTCGACGATCGTGCGCGTCGGAGGAGGGATCGCGCTGTTGCCATCTACGAAGCCATAGATCGCCATGGCCGCCGCGACGACGAGCAGACTCAAAGCCCAAGCAGCATGGCGTCGCTCATAG
>CALLZN010000299.1 GCA_937858895.1 uncultured bacterium
TCTCGAGAAGAAGGACGCTTCGCCCCTGCGGACGAAGCAGACTGACGCGCTCGCGGTCAAGCAGGCCCGGGTCGAAGACCTCACGCGCAAGCTGGCGCGCAAGATCCAGAAAGAAGAGAACCCGGACGGCGACGACCGCTGAACAAGCGTGCGTGCGCGCTCGCCGACGTTGGCCGCAAGCCCTCGTCGCGGGCGCGCCGCTCACGCTCGTCAGAGGGCTTTGAGCGCGGCGCGGAGCGCGGGTTCGATCGCCGCGGCTTGACGCCAGGAGCCGAGATCCGACGGGTGAGATCCGTCGACAGTGTCTTCGCCGTCTTCGCCGAGCAACGATCGCCCTTCGACGTAGAAGAGCTTTGTCAGGCCGCTCGCGCGCAGTGCGTCGAAGGCTTCGCGACAGGCTTGGGCATTCTTGTCGTTGTGACGCCACCGTTCTCTGTAGGCGTAGCCATCGGGATAGCGCCGGTCTTCGACGATCACGATGGGCGTGTCGGGTCGCGCCTTCCTGAGGGCACGAACGAAGGGCTGCATGCGTTGCGCGACGGCTTCTGCGTTCACGTTCGGCAAGCAGTCGATGACGTAGACCGACGCGTCCACTTCGGCCAAGAGCTCGCCGACCTCTGCCTCGATGCGGCCGTTTCCAGAGAAGCCCAGATTGATGATCGGAGCATCCAAGCGGCGACCGAGTATCGCCACATGGGTCATGCCGGCCCGCGAAGCGCAGGCGCCGTGGGTGATCGACGTGCCGTAGAAGACGATCGGTTTGCGCGGCGTAGCACGTGGATATGGCGAGATGCTCGCACCGGCGGGCACACCCAGTTCGAGTCGCTTTACACCGTTGAAGAGCGGCAAGTAGAGGGCGTACTCATGCATCTCGCCGTCGCGATTGCGGAAGAGCCAGGCATCGTTGACCGGGAACTGCTTCGCCATGCACGTCTCGAGCCATCGCAACTTGCCATCGTGCACTGTGTAGAGGTCGAGGCCGCTGACCGCACAAGCCGCCATGTGCGGCATCGCGAGTGCTTCGAGCGACAGTTCCCAACGCACTTTCATTTCCTTTGCATCGCTGCGGAAGCGCACGCAGATGCCCGTCGCGTGCCGACTCAGGTCCCAGACGATCTTGCGCACCGCTTGCTCTGCCTTGGCCGGCAACCGATCGAAGGGCGAAGCGAGGTCCTTCGACCAGCCTTGACCTTCGACGGTGAGCGTGTGCGCCGCGTGCCAGTCATAGGGATCGTCAATCGCGGCCTGGCTCTGTTGTGGATTGGGTGGTGGGGTCTCTTGGCCGAAGGTCAGGCCTGTCAGCAGGCCAACGCAGACGCACGAGTGCAGCAGTGAGGATCGAGGCATTGGAAGCGGCTGGGTAGATGGCGTGTCGCCATAGGAAAAGGTCCGGGGGGGCAGCAACTCAATACGCGGAGGGGCTGCTATGCTCGAGAAGCCGGCGGCGGCGGTCGAACAAGTCATGGCGCCGAGCCCGTAGAGACCCCGTAGAGGCCCCCCGTAGAGACATCGTCGCTCCGGACCAGGAAGATTTCGGTTCCGGGTGCCGTCCCACGTAGATCTCGGGCTCGCGCCCGTCCCGCGCGAGTGAACGCAGGAGAAACAGATGTTGAGAGTCCGGATGAGCCTGCGACACATGTGGAGAGTATCGATGAAGAAGCATTCGTGCGCGCTCGCCGCCTTGGCTGCCGCCCTCGTCGGGGCCTCACCGCTGCTTCATGGCCAAGACCCGGGGCCGGCGCAGCCGCCAGCCCAACCGGCCCCGGCGCAACCGGCCCCAGCGCAGCAACCACCCCAGCCCGGCCAAGGTGATGCCGCCGCCCAAGCTCGCAAGGCCGAGGCCGCGCGCGCAGCGGCCGCTGCGGCCGCCCGCGAGGCCTTGCTCGCCGAGGCACGCAAGCACGTCCCCGAGTTCAAGCCGAATGACTTCGTCGCCTGGCTACGCAACAAGGGCGCGGCGCCGAAAGTCATCGAGGCCTTCGAGACCGAGTTCAAAGAAGGCCCAGACGCAAAGATCACCGACCGCTATCTGCGCTCCGTCGACGCCAAATACGCTGCCGCGATGGCGCTCGCCGAGGAGGGCAGGCCCGAGGGCGTCCTCGAGCTCACGGGCATTCTGGCCGCGGACCCGGATGCGCTGACACGCGCCCACGTGCGCTACAACCTCGCTCGCGCCTTGCTCGATGAAGACGATCCCGAGGGCGCATCGCTGCTCCTCAGCGACTTCGTTCTCGAGGATCGCGGGCAGACCCTGCTCGACGGCGAAGCGGTCTTCTACTACGCCTACGCGCTGTCACTCATCCCGCAGCTCGACACAGCGATCATCAACCTCAAGGTCTTCCTCGACCTCTATCCGAATACCAGCGAGCGCTACCGCGCCAACGCCCAGCAGCTGCTGCAAGAGCTCGAGGCTCAGTGGCGCAGTCCCCTCCATGCCTTGGCGGACGAGATGAAGGGCTCCGAGCGCAAGCTCCGCAAGGAGCGCTTCGGGCAGCCCCTCGAGGTCCAGCAACTCGACATCGTCGAGAAGCTCGCGAAGATCATCGAGGAGTTGGAAAAGCAGCAACAGTCCGGTGGGCCACCGAGCGGTAACGACATCCCGAATGGCCCGGCCGACAGTTCTTCCTTGCCCGAGGGCCAAGGCCGCGTGGGCAAGCTCCATGGGAGCCGCGGCGTCAAGGATCGCTGGGGCAACATGAAGGACAAGGATCGCGCGAAGATCCTCAACGACCTCCAGACCAAGCTGCCCGAGCGCTACCGCGTCTTGCTCGAGAACTACTACAAGCGCGTCAACTCTGGCGGCAAGTAGCCCTATCCTCAGCGATCGTGGGATCCCGAGTACGACTTCGTCGCGTCAGCGCCGTCTTGATCGCCGCCTCGATGGCCATCGCCGCGCGAGGCGCCATCGCTGCGCGAGGTTTCGCTCAGCAGGTAGAGTTTTCCGTCGCGAGTCGTGCGGCTGACACGGCTCGCGTCGCCGACCTTCGGCTCGACGACGATCGGCTGCGCGGTGAGAGCCGTGGCGCTGACAACGGCGCCGAATGGTCGATCAGCGTGCGCGACCTCTGGTTGATCGAGCCGCTCGGTGTTGCGCCACGCGTGGTCAAGGCTGAGCAGCGCGAAGCCTTCGTCGACTTGCGCAAGGGGCCGCGCCTGCACGGGCGCTTCGTTGGTGCGCGTGCGGACGAGGGTGGCGGCGCGTGGCTGCGCTTCGACCTCGAACTCGGCGGCGAATCGGAGCTCCCGCTCCGTCATGTCCAGGCGCTGCGCTTCGACCTGCGCATCGATGCGCCGAGCGCCAAGGCGGATGCCACCAAAGCCGATGGTGCCGAGGCAAGTGCTGCTCCGAGCGCCGCCTCACCGGCGACGCCGAGTGACGAAGGCTTCGCGTCGGCTTGCCTCAATCCGCCGCGCGACCGCGACCTCCTCTTCGCGGTCGTCTCGGGGAAGCTGCGCCGCGTGCCTTGTCGCGTCCTTCGCATCACGGACAAGAGCGTCGTCGTCGAGCGTGGCGAGGTCGAGCTCGACAAGGTCTACGGCATCGTCTTCGCGGAGATCAGCGGAGTCGAGGCCGAAGCACGCCCATCCGACCGACGCGTCCTCTTGCGCCTGCACGACGGTCTTCGCCTGCGCGGGCACTGTCAGAAGCTGAGCAACGTCGGCGTCCGCCTGCTCCTCGATGAGGGGCTCGAAGTCGAGATCCCGTGGACCAAGGTCATCGACCTCGAAGTCAGCTCCGAACGCCTGGTCTACGTTTCTTCGCTGGCGCTCCACGAGACGAGCCGCGCGCCTGCTGCCCTCGGTCGAGCGTGGCCCTTGCTGCGCGATGTCGGGCCGGGTCAGCGTCCGCTCACGCTCGGTGAGCGTCGCTATCGGCGCGGGCTCTTCGTGGTGCCGCCACGCAGCCTCGTCTTCGAGCTGCCGCGAACCTTCGACCGTCTGATCGGCGAAGTCGGCATGCCACAGGCGCCATTGGGGCGAGCCCGCCTGCGCATCCTCGGCGATGACCGAGTCCTGCTCGAGCAAGTCGAGCTGCGGTCCGATGGCCGAGTTCTCCCGCTCATGGTCGAAGTCGGCAAAGCAAAGCGCCTGACGATCGAGGTCGAAGTCGGCCCCGAACTCGACAGCGGGTCGCGGGTCGTCTTCGGCGACTTGAGATTGATCGCGGATTGATGAGCTTCGACCCGTCGAGCGTCACCAGAAGGACACAGCGCATGCAGCATTCGAGCATCACGATCGGCGTTGGGCTTGCATTTGCTCTCGCAGTCACAGCAGCACGAGTCGAAGCGCGCCAAGGCGACGACGCCCTCACGCGCTTGCGAGCCCACGAAGCCGCGCGACGCAAGCTCGTAGCCGAGCTCGAACCGACCGTCTGCTCGGTCATGTCGCTCAAGCGGCAGGGTGGAGGATCTGGGGTCGTCTTCGACGCGCGTGGTTACATCCTCAGCAACTTCCACGTCACGACGACCGACAAGGTCGTCAAGATCGGCCTGCCCGATGGACGCTTCCACCTCGCGGACGTGGTGGGCATCGACCCGGGTGGTGACATCGCGGTCTGTGCCTTGCGCGGCAAGGGTCCGCTCGAAGGGGGCCGCTGGCATGCCGCTCGACTCGGGGACTCGAGCAAGCTGCAGCTCGGCGGTGTCGTCTATGCGATGGGGAATCCCTTCCTGCTCGCGACCGATTTCAAGCCGACGGTGACGGTTGGCATCGTCTCCGGCATCCACCGCTACCAGGGCGGCACCGGACCCAACGGTCGCAACCTCAACTATCCCGATTGCATCCAAGTCGATGCTGCCGTCAACCCAGGCAACTCGGGTGGTCCGCTCTTCGATGAGAACGGCCTGCTCGTCGGCATCAACGGGCGCATCACGATCCGTGACCGCGGGCGCGTGAACACCGGCGTCGGCTTTGCCGTCAGCATCGACCAGATCCGAAACTTCTTGCCGAGCCTCTTCGCCGGGCGCCACGCCGAGCATGGCACGTTGAGCATCAACGCTTGGCGCATGCAGGACCCCAACACCGGTGTCGGCGAAGGCATCTTCGTGCAGGGCATGCTCGACAACTGCGAGGTCTACCAACTCGGCCTGCGGACTGGCGACAAACTGCTGCGCTTCGATGGACGCGAGATCCGCTGGGTCAACGACCTCGCGCGCTGGCAGGGTGTGCTGCCGGCCGGCTTCGAGGTCGAGCTTGGCTACCAGCCTTGGCGCGAGGAAGAGCGCGACTACGGAGAAGCGCGCAGCATCGTCGTGCGCCTCGCGCCGAGCGATACAGGTTCGAGTCGCGACCCGGCGCCGAACGTCCCCGATTGGTCCGAGCGCCCCGACTTCGACCAGCTCGCGATCGAGGCCAAGGAGCTCGAAAAGCGCCTCCTCGAGCTGCCGCCGCTCCCAGCCGACATCGCCGACCTGCCGGATGAGCTCAAGAAGCTCGTGCCCAAGGACAGCAAGGCCAAGCGCATCGAGGAACTCGAAGAGAAGGACCGCAAGAAGCTCGAAGCGCGGTGGAAGGCTCTCGAGGCCGCCAAGCTGCCGAAGCCGCGCGACGTCGAGCGCGAGCGCGCGCTCTTCGCCTACATGGACGGCCTCGTCGAGGACTTGGCCGCGCGCCTCGAAAGAAGCCTCGACGGTGTCGCTGCGGAGCGCCCGGTCGCCGCCGAGCGCGAAGTCGAGATCCAGGTCCGCAGCATCGCCGAAGACTCACGAGAAGCGAACGGCGGCGCCGCCAAGGCGGTCGAACCGGCTGCCAAGGAGAGCGTCGTGCGCACTCTGACCCTGCGCGGCGAACGTCTCGAAGAGCGCAGCGGCGACGTCATCCATGCCTCGGACTCCGAGGACGAAGACATCGCCACGACGATGGCGCGCCGCCTCTTGCTCGATCCGCTCATCGATGCGCGGCGCGTGCTGCCGGTTGTGCGCGAGGCTTCCGCTGCTGCCGACGCCGGCGCCTACGTCGAGGACGGCATCGCGATCGCGGGGCGCATCGCCTACGTGCTCGCACTGCGTGGGCCTGGCAAGCGTGCTGTCTTCGTCGACGCCGAGCACGGCTACCCGCTCGGTTGCCGCTACCGCGACCCGGTGCGCGGCCGGCTCGTCGAGCTGCGCTTCGTCGACTGGAAGCGTGACGGCGACTTCGTGACGCCGATCGCGGCCGAGCTGCGCGCGGGCCTGCACCGCGTCGAGACCTGGTCCATCACGCGCGGTGCACCGCGCTTCCGTGTTTCTGAGACCGCGTTGCCGCAGCCGTCCGACATCGTGGCGCAGCGCATCGCGCCGTCGATGAAGTCGGTCGTCAAGGTCTTCGGCAAGAGCGGCATCGCCAAGATCGAGGCCTACGGCAGTGCCCTCGTGGTCTCACGTGAGGGGCACGTGTTGACGTGGAGCCACGCGAGTCTGCTCGACGGCAACGCGCGGGTCGTCTTCCCGGACGGGTCGGTTCATGACTACATGCGGCAGATCGAGCACGAGGAGCTCGGCGCGACGATTCTGCGCCCCCGCCTCCCGATCGCTGCGACCCACCTCGCGTGCGTCCAGCCACTCGAGATGCCGACGGCGCGCGTCGCGGTCGAAGCGGGCACTCCCGTCTTTTCGATCAGCAATATGTTCAAGCTCGCTGAGTTCGCCGAGCCGCTCTCGGTCACCTTCGGTGTGGTCGTGAGTTCGCTGCGCTCGGACCTTCGCCTCAACTTGCGTAGCTTCCCCTTCCGTGGCGAAGTCCTCATCGTCGATGCGCCTTCGGGTCCTGGTTCACACGGCGGCGGGCTCTTCGGCCTCGACGGTCAGCTCCTCGGCATGCTCACGCCGATCTCGGAGTCGGCCGAAACCAACACCCAGTTGCACATGGCCATCCCTAGCCACGAGCTCTCGGCCTTCGTGGCACTCGCGACCGGCAAGAGGAGCGAAGCGCGCGAGATCGCCGCTGCCCTCCAGAAAGACGCCGAGAAGGCGCCGGTCGAGCACGGGATCCAGCTCTTCGAAGCGGGGCGAGATCGGTCGCCGCCAGCCTACGTCGATCGCGTGCGTCGCGACTCCCCCGCGTCGCGCGCCAAGCTACGGCCGGACGACTTGATCGTGCGCGTCAATGACTTCCCGATCCGCACCTGCGCCGAGTTCCACCGGGCCATGCGTTCCTTCAGCCCGGGCGACAAGGTGGACCTGACCCTCAAGCGCGGGTCGACGGTCATGAAGGTCAGCCTGGAGTTGGAGGCCAAGCGATGAGTGCCGAGACTATGGTCGTTGTCCGCGCCCTACGCATCGCGCTCGTTCTCTGCTCGACGGTCGTAACGCTTGGGGCGACCCCGCAAGCGGCTCCTGCGCCGCAGGGCGAGCGGCACGAGGCGCAGCCAGAGTTCTGGCTCTTGCCAAAGGTGGTTCGCCGTGCAGTCGAGTCGGTGCGCGCGTCCGTGGTCACCGTCGAGACCTTTGGCGGTTTCCGCAAGGTGCTCGCAGGCGCCGGCGCGCCTCCTGGGAAGCCGGCCGTGCCAGGTTTGCCACCCAAGGACGGCGAGAAGGACAGTGACAAGGAGAAGGACAAGGACAAGAAGAAGGGGCTCGGGCCGATCCGCATGCCGGGCTTCATCCAAGCCCAGGGTGCCAGCACCGGCCTCGTGATCTCCAAGGACGGCTGGATCGTCACGAGCAGCTTCGCGCTCAACTGGGACCCCTCGACCATCCTCGTGACCCTCGACGACGGTCGCAAGTTCACGGCGAAGATGGCAGGCACCGACGAAACGCGCGGGATCTCGCTGCTCAAGGTCGAAGCCGATGACCTGCCCGTGCCGACCTTGGCACCCCCCGAGCGCGTCGAGGTCGGCCAGTGGGCCTTCGCGATCGCGCGGTCGCTGGCTGGCAGCGGGCCGACGGTTCACGTCGGCACCGTCAGCGCCCTCGACCGCATTTCGGGCAAGGCGATCCAGTGCGACACCAACACTTCACCTGCCAACTATGGCGGACCGCTCGTCGACATCGAGGGTCGGGTCTTGGGGCTCATCGCGCCCCTGGCGCCGGCAGGTGAGGCGGCGGGGGTCGACTGGTACGATTCGGGCATCGGCTTCGCCGCGACCCTCGGAGCCCTGGACGAAGTTCTCGCGCGCTTGCAGCAGGGCGAAGTCTTGAAGCGCGGCAAGCTCGGAATCCAGCTCGACCCAGCGGGCCTCGGTCCCGGCGCCATCGTGCAGAGCACGCCGCGCGGTGGCGCGGCCCACGGCGCGGGTTTGCGCAAAGGCGACACCATCCTCGCGCTCGATGCCCTGGAGCTCCGCCACTCGATGCATCTCCAAGACGCGATCGGGCGTCACTATTCCGGCGACTGGGTCGAGCTGCGCTATCTCCGCAAGCGTGACGGCGACACCGTCGAGGTCCTCGTCCGCCTCGATTGACCCTTCGAACCGGCGGCCGCGTCAAACAGGCGGTCGCGCCGTCCAAGGCACGTCGGCGATGCCGCGCCGCTCGTTGAGGTCGCGCGCGAGCGCGAAGAACCAATCCGAGAGGCGGTTCAGGTAGACAAGGACCTCCCGCGGATAAGCGTGGGAGCGGTGGGCGCGCCAGCACGAGCGCTCGGCGCGGCGGCAGACCGTCCTCGCGACGTGGGCCTGGGCTGCTTCGCTGCAGCCGCCGGGCAGGATGAAGGAACGTAGCGGCGGCAAGCGGTCCATGCGTTCGTCGATGCCGAGCTCGAGGTCGCGGATGCGCCCTGGAAGAAAGGCAACGCTCTTGGCGCCGCCTGGCATCGCGAGGTCGGCGCTGAGTTCGAAGAGGTCGCGTTGAATGTCGTCGAGTTCGGTGTCGATCTCGACCGCCAAACCCAGAGCCCGGAGCACGCCGATTTGGCTGCTGAGCTCGTCGACGTCGCCGTAGGCCGCGACGCGCAAGTCTTCCTTCTCGACGCGAGACCCGTCGAAGAGGCCGGTCAGGCCGTCGTCGCCGGTCTTGGTGTAGATATCCATGTCGCGATGGATCGTAGCAAGCTGCCCGCTGCACGCGAAACGCGCCTAAGATGCGCGAAGTCCCTCGAGAGCCTGTGTGATGAAGATGCTTCGATCCATGACGGCCACCCTGGCCATGCTTGCTTTCGCGACGCTGCCCGTCGCTTCTGCGTCCTCGCAGCTTCGCATCGAAGCTTGTACGGCAGGTCTAGGTCAGCCGACCGCGTACGAGATCCGAGGCGGCCGGACCGGCTTTCCCTTCTTGCTGCTCACTTCGTTCCAGCGCAGCAACTTCCCTATGTCGGCGATCGATCCGCGTGACACGCGCACGCTCGGTGTCGGCCTCGACCTGCTCGCCCTTCTGGTCACGGCGCCCTTCGATGCGTCGGGTGGCAGCAAGTTCCAGTTGCCGATCCCGAACGACACGAGCCTCGCGGGGAAGGCCTTGCTCCACCGGGTCCTCAGCTATCCCGGCACGACGACGACCTTCGGCGAGTTCAGCAACGTGCTCGTCGTGCCGCTCGACGCGGCCGGCTCGTGGCGCGAAGACATCACCAAGACGATGTTCAACCCGCGTGCCTGGACCTCGCTCATCGACGAGGGCGACGGCAACTACCTCGTCGCCGGCGGCGGAAGCGGAGCTCTGTTGGCGTTGGTTTCGGTCGACACGAGCGACCGTTTCGACCTCGCGACGCGGACCTTCACCCAGGGGCCCAAGATGAGTGTCGAGCGCGGTGTTCACACCGTGAGCCGCCTGCCCGGCAAGAAGTACTTGCTCGCGGGTGGGGTCGATCGGCTCAACGATCCGCAGGCGACGTGCGACCTCTATGACGTGTCGACCCAGGTCTTCACGAGCGGGGCACCGATGATGGACAAGCGCATGGCCCACAGCGCGACCGAGCTCGCTGATGGGCGCGTCTTCGTCGCCGGCGGCCTCAACGACATGAGCACGACCCAGGCGGCCCTCGTTTCCGCGCTCGCGTCGACGGAGATCTATGATCCCGTCACGAACAAGTGGACCAAGGGGCCCGACATGGGAGAAGGGAAGGCCGGCCACGCGGCCCTGCGCTTGCCTGACGGTCGCGTCCTGCTCTCGGGTGGCCTGTCGTGGCGCTCGATCTTCACGGTTCGTGTGCCGACGTTCAGCTCGGTCGTCGAGGTCTACGACCCGAAGAACAACACGATCTCGCGCGTGAACTCCATGGCGAGCGACCGGGCCGGTCATGCTGCCGTTCTGCTGGCGTCGGGCAAGGTCCTCGTCGCTGGTGGCATCGGCGGTTCCATCCTCGTCGGCGGGGTCGCGACTGCGGCTTGCGAGCTCTACGACGCGGCGAGCGGGCAGTGGTCGGCGACGGGATCGCTGCCGACCGCAAAGGCGCTTGGTGCTCTCGTGCAACTGGGCGATGGCAGTCCGGCTTGGATCGGCGGTGCGGCTGGCTCCTTCCTCGCGCCACTGCCGCTCGATGACTGTGCGTCCTACGACGTTGCCAGCGCGAAGTGGACGTCGCTCCCCAAGCTCATGACCGCCCGGGCGACGCACGTCGCGGCGATGTCCGATTCGTGCGCGGTCTTCGCGATCGGCGGCGCCACCGGCGCTTCGAACGCCGCGGTCACGACGGCAGAGACGTTGATCCGTTGATCCGTTGGCTGGAGCGTTGCGCCCAGGGTCATCTGGACTAAGCGGAGCTGTTGTTCGCGATCCGCCGGCGCATCGTTGGCTGTAGACTAGGCACGGGGCTGTCGTTGCATGCCCGGCCCGATGACGGTCGAAGACCGAGGAGAAGCATGAAAATGACACGATCGACCCTTGCCGCCGCGCTGATCTGCGCCTTGCCGCTCGCGTCCGCCCTGGTGGCGCAGAACAAGCAGATCACAGTTCCCAAGAAATACGAGAACGGCGGCACGTCGAGAACGCTCGTCCCCTTCTCCGAGCAGCCGGTGCGCTTCCAGCAGTCCTTTTCGGCAGCGATCATGACCGAGCAGATCAAGCTGCCGTGCCGCCTGCGTGGGATGAGCTTCAAAACGAAGGCAGCCGGCGACACGGGCGTCCAGATCGACTTGCAGGTCGCGATCTCGAACTTCAGCGGCGGGCCGCTCAATGGCTTCTTCTCGCGCAACATGCAGAGCAACGCCACGGTGGTCATCCCGCGGCGCACCTTCAATCTGCCGCCTTCGACTGGAGGCTTCGACCTCGCCCTACCCTTCACCCAGGATTGGATTTGGGACGGAAAGAGCGCGGTCGTGATCGACGTGCAGATGTTTGGCAACGGCAATCAGGGCCGGCAGTTTTTCTACTGGTGGGATTGGATCGGCGCCGACGCGAGCGCGGGTGTGACTTCGCAGTATGCCCTCGGCACGAACGCCACGGTCGCGAACGTGACCTTGCTGAACCAGGGTTACATGCTCCGCTTCGACTACCAAGACGGAGTCGCCATCAACTACGGCACAGGTTGCAAGGGCTTGGGTGGCTTCACGCCAAAGGCCTCGACAACGAGCTTGCCGACGGTCGGTAACCCGAACTTCCGCATCAACGTCACAGAGGCGCGTCCTTCGACCGTGGGCATCTTGATGTGGGGGGCGAGTGACTCGCAATGGGGACCCATCACGCTGCCCTTCGCGCTCATCAATATTGGGATCCCAAACTGCACCTTGTTGGCAGAGCCCCTCGACCTCGTGGCGGCGACCATCACCGGTGGATCCCCGGGCACGGGTAATGGCTCGCTGGCCTTTCCTATCCCGCCATCGGGGCTGCTGAAGGGCTACAACCTCTACATGCAATGGGCGGTCATCGACGACAGCAACAACGCCGCCCTCGACCTCGTCTTCTCGGACGCACTACGCGTCGTCATCGGCTGACGTCGACTCGGTCCGCATAAGCGGCATCGAGGACTTCGGCGAGGTGGAGCACGCGGACTGTCGATCTGCGCTGCTTCAAGCCCATCTGAATCTGGAGCATGCAGCCCGGATTGGCGGTCACGCAGGTCGACGCCCCGCTCGCGATGATGTCGTCGACCTTGCGAGCAAGGATGGCGTCAGCGAGTTCCGGCTGCAGGAGGTTGTAGATACCCGCGCTGCCGCAACAGTCCTCGGGTTTCTCGAGCGGTCGCTGGACGAGGCCCGGTATCGGGTCGAGGAGGCGCCGCGGCGCGCTGCGAATGCCTTGGCCGTGGCAGAGGTGGCAGGCGTCGTCGTAGCAGACCGTGATGTCGAGGCGCTGCTGCGGCGGCACGATGCCGAGCGCGTCGAGGAACTCGCTCATGTCCCGCACCTTGGCCGCGAAGGCCGCCGCACCCTCGTGCCAGTGTCCGTACTCTTTCATGGCGGAGCCGCAGCCCGCCGAGTCGAGCACGATCGCGTCGAGGTCCGCCGGGAAGGCCTGGAGGTTGGCGTCGACGAGCGGCCGTGCGCGCTCCCGCATGCCAGCGTGGATGTGCAATGCACCGCAACAGCCTTGGGTGGCCGGCACGTGGACGCGGCAGCCATTCGCCAGGAGGACGCGGAGCAAGGCGCGGTTCACGCGACCGAAGACGGTCTCCATCATGCAGCCCGTGAAGAGACCGACGTTGGCCCGTACGGGTCCTTTGGGTTCGTAGACGCGCGGCTCGATCCTACGGCGCTCGCGTAAGCGCGGCAGGCGTGGCATGAGGCTGAGGCTGCGCAGCATGGGCTTGGGCAATGGCAGGTGCAGGGCGACCTTGTCGAGGCCGAGCCGCTGCGTGACGGCGAGGGCGTGCATCGACATGTGCTGTCCCCGGCGCTTGGCGACGAAGTGATCGAGCCAGAGCGCCAGGACTTTACGTCGCCGCGTCCTAGCGTCGGCGCGACCGAGGAGCTCACGGGTCTCCTCGAGCACTTCGCCATAGCGCACACCCGAGGGACAGGCCGACTCACATGCGCGACAAGCGAGGCAACGATCGAGCGGACCACGCAAGCTCGGGTCGTCGACTTCGATGCGGCCCTCGGCGAGGGCCCGCATCAAGTAGATGCGGCCGCGAGGCGAATCGGTCTCCTTGGCCGTGCTCTGGTAGGTCGGGCAAGCGGGCAGACAGAGGCCGCAGTGCACGCAGTCGAGGCTCGCGTCATAGGCGCGTTCGAGGCCAGGTCGCACCATCGGTTCACGCTCCTCGCGCGTTCGAGGCAGTGTCGAAAGAGAGGCGACCTGGCGCGAAGCAAGCGCCGAAGGCCTGTTTGAGGCGCTCTTCGATCCTCGTATCCGCGTCGCGCGTGAGTTGGCCCCGTGGCCCGCGCAGGGTGCGGGCGAAGCCGCATGCCTCGTCGAGCTCGGCAGGGACGCCGCTGTCGATTCCGACTTGGAAGGCGCCGCGCGCGTGGACACGGCCGCGGCTCGCACGGGGTAACCAGGCGAGCCAGGCGTCGATGCAGCTCGGTCGCATGCGACCGCGCACGACGAGCTTGGCGTCGTCCACCGACGGCGGCGCGGCGTGCCATGCCTCCATGCCTTCCAGGTCGAGGCGGAAGCCATCCCGACGCGTACAGGCCGCGACGAGTTTGTTGGGGCCAGCCACTGTGAACGCGACCGCGGCGCTGCCGTCGCCTTCGAGCACGAGGTCGCAACTGCGCGCGTCGACGACCTCGCGCCGCGTGCGCAGCCAGAGCTGTGCTGCTTCGTTACGCGGCATGGCTTCGGAGCGCAGGCTTGCGACCGCGGACGGCAGGGCAACGAGGCGAAGCTGCACTTCGATGGCCGCGAAGTAGGCACCGCCCGAACCAACGAAGAGCTTGCAGAGGTCGTAGCCCGCGACGTTCTTGACGACCTGGCCGCCGGCCGTGAAAGCGCGTCGCCGGCCATCGACGGCGCGCAGGCCGATGATCTGCGAACGTAGGGACGCGCGGTCGTGGCCACGCGGGCTAGGCGCCGCCTCAGCGAAGACGCCGCCAACGCTGCGTGTCGTTGCTTTGGCGAAGGGGCCGGCTTCGATCGTCAAGCCGCAGTCCTCGACGCTGCGCAACAGCTCGGACCAAGGCGTGCCCACGCGGACCCCGCAGGTCAGGTCGCGCGGCGCGAAGCGCGACAGCCCGCTGAGCTTGCGCAGCGAAACGAGCTCGGTCGCGGTCGACAGGGGAGCGCCGAAGTCGACGCGACTCGCGTAGCCGACCGGGAGGGCGAAGGCGCGCCGCGCCGCGATGTCGGCGAGGACGTCGACGAGCTGCGCTTCGTCCTCCACGACCAGGGCCTGGCGCCCCGCCTCGGTCAGCGGGCTTGCTTCAGTGGACACCGAGGACTCCCGGCGCCTTGGCGCTCGCTCCTTCTTTGCACGATGCTCCCGTCGGGATCGCCTTGCGTGGGTTGCAGAGCTCGCGTGGGTCGAAGCATGCCTTGACGCTGCGAAAGACTTCGATGTCGGTGTCCGAAAACATGAAGGGCATGTGCTCGAGCTTCTCGCTCCCGACGCCGTGTTCGCCGCTGATGCTACCGCCGCACCGCACGCAGAGCGCGAGGATCTCGCGGCCTGCTTCGAGAGCGCGCGCGCGCTGCACGGGGTCGCGGCCGTCGAAGCTGAGGTTCGGATGCAGGTTGCCGTCACCCGCGTGGAAGACGTTGCTGAGCACGACTTCGTATTGCTCACCGATGGTCTTGATCTCGCGCAGGACATCCTCGAGCTTCGATCGAGGCACGACGCCGTCGAGGACGTAGAGGTCGGGCGCGAGACGGCCCATCGCGCCGAAGGCGCCCTTGCGGCCCTTCCAGAGGCGCGCCCGCTGCGCTGGGTCTTCGGTGGCCTCGAGCGACAGCGCGGGTTCTTCGGCGAGCAGCGCTTCGATGATCGTCGCCTCGCTGGCGACCGCGACTTCGCTACCGTCGACCTCGACGAGCAAGACGGCGGCCGCGTCTTGCGGGTAGCCGGCGGCGTAGACGCTCGCTTCGACCGCGCGAATCGTCACGTCGTCGAGGATCTCGAGGGCGGCGGGCACGACGCCCGAGCTCACGATGCGCGTCACCGCTCGACAAGCCGAATCCATGTCTCGATAGGCGGCGAGCCAGGTCCTCACCTTGGCTGCCGTTGGAACCAACCTCAGTTCGATCTCGGTGACGATACCGAAGGTCCCTTCGTGCCCCGTGACGAGGCCCAACAGGTCGGGGCCGTCGCCCTCACGCAGGCGGCGCACGTCGCCGTCGGCCGTGACGATGGTCAGGCCGACGACGTGGTCGGTGGTCATGCCGTACTTGAAGCAGTGCGGCCCGCCGCTGTTCTCGGCGACATTGCCGCCGAGCGTGCAGGCCTTTTGGCTGCTGGGGTCCGGAGCAAAGCAGAGGCCCGTCGCCGCGATCGCGAGGCTGAGGTCGAGGTTGATGACACCCGGCTGGACGACCGCGACGCGGTCGTCGACATCCACGCGCAGGATCTTGCGCATTGCGGCGGTCGCGATCACGAGCGTGGGCCGCTCGCCGGGCGTCGCTCCGCCCGACAGGCCCGTGCCAGCGCCGCGGGCGACGAAGGCCGTGCCGTGTTCGTTGCAGATGCGGACAGCGTCGCGGACGTCGTCACTCGTCTCCGCCAACACGATGGCAATGGGCTCGTGGCGGTGGAGCGGGAAGCCATCGCAGTCATAGGCGAGCCGCGAGGCCTTGTCGGTCAAGAGGCGGTCTCGCCGGAAACGGCGCTCGAGGGCAATCAGGACGTCCATAACGGGCGGCCAGACTGCCAGAGAAACAGTTGTGCGGAAAGGGTTCAGCTGGCCCAGCTCGTTTGCCGATCC
>CALLZN010000300.1 GCA_937858895.1 uncultured bacterium
CGCCACGCGACTCGTGCGTCGCGACTGTGTGCCGATGGTCGTTGCGCGCCAAGATGGCGCTGACTTCCGACCCGAGTTGCGGCAGATAGCACCCGAGCTCTTCCGCGCCGACTTTGCTTGGAAGGCTGACGAGGCCTTCGAGGCCAGCGCGTTTGCGAGCGAAGACCCGACTGCGATGACGCGTCTCGTGTCCTCACCCTTCGACGACCTTCGCCCCGAGGGGCAAGTCGATCCGAGCGCTGTCTTCCCGCTCGCGCGCATCGCCGAGCAGAGCGGCGGCGCGGTCTTCGAGACGAATGCCGAGCGCTATGCCGTCTTCGCGGCCGGGGCCCGAGCACCGAAGGCGGTCGAGGTGCTCTGGCCCTGGTGCGCCTTGGTCGCGCTGCTCTTCTACGTCGTCGATGTCTACTACCGGCGCCAGAGCCGCAGCCGCGTGGAGGAAGCCACCTCATGAACCGCAGGATCCGCCCGAGCTTCTTCGTCGCCTGGCTCCTCGCAGTTTGCCTCGCCGCTAACGCGTCCTCGGTCCAAGCTGCGAGCCAAGCCGCGAACAACGTCGTCGCCGAACTCGACGCGAGCGTGCGGCAGCAAGTGGACGACTTGCTCGCTTCCGACCGCGATCCGCGCAAGGACCACGACGCCGTCTACCTGCAAGCGAGCATCGCGCACGGGTCGATCGAGCCCTTGCTGCGCTACGTGCGCACGAAGGCGACGAGCGACAACGAGGCGCGGCTGCGCGTGCGTGCGCTGCGCCTTCTGGCGCGCATCCAGCGACGCGCGGGCCTCCTCGACGGGGCCCTCATCACGATCCAGCGTCTCGGCGAAGACGAGCGCAGCCTCGAAGACGAAATGGCTCGCGCCGAGATGCTCGACGCCCTCGGCAAGGACGAGGCAGCACGCACCCTCTACGGCCAACTGGCCGAACGCGAAGTCGACCCGCTCGTGCAAAAGCAGATCTTGCTGCGACGGGCTCTCATGGCTGGTGGCGAGGGTGCAGGCCTCGACGCGCTCGCCGACTTCGCGCGCGACCCGAAGATCGAGGTCGGCCTGCGCAACGAGGCCGCGATCATCTTGGCGCTGCGTGGTGCGCAAGAAGCGGCGACCAAGACCTTCGTCGCCGACGCCGAGGGCGCGAAGCGCTTCCAGCAGGAGCTACGTCTCGCCGAGTGGGCCCTCGACGCGAAGGCCTACGAGGCGGCGCAAGAAGCCGCCTGGCGCGCGACCGAGCACGCGGTCCTCGCGCGCGACCGACGCTACGCGCTCACGGTGCTTGCTTCCGCCTATCGCCGCGGCGGTGCCGTACCGGCCCTGCTCGCTCGCTTCGAAAAGGTCGAACGCCCCTCGCGTGAACTGCGCGAGCTCTGGGTCGAGCTCTTGCGCGAAGAGGGGCGTGCCGCCGACGCGCTGCGTCTCTTCGATGCCGGTGACGGTACGACGGTCTTCGAAGATCAAGAGCGCCGCCAGCTCCTCGAGATCTGTCGCGAGACCGGCAAGCCCGAGCTCCTCATCTCGTCTTTCGAGCGCCTCATCGCGAGCGAACCGGACAAGCTCGAGTGGCGCTGCGGACTCAGTCGCCACTACCTCGAAGAAGGCGAACGCGACAAGGCCATCGCGGTCTTCGCCGACATCGAAGGTGGCTCGGCCACGCCGAAGAAGCTCATCGAGGCCGCCTTCTCGCTCGCCGAAATCGGTCTCGAGGACTTGGCCGAGCGGCTCGCGCGCCTCGCTGCGAAGGACGAAGGCGAACGCGAACGTGCGCTCATGTTCGTCTTCGACCTCCACGTCGAAGCCGGGCGGCAGACGGCGGCCGAGGACATCCTCACCGAAGTCGCCGCCACGAGCACTTCGAGTGCCGCCCGCGCCCGCGTCGCCGAGGGCTTCGAGCGTCTCGGCCGCCCTGACAAGGCGATCGCTACCTACGAGAAGCTGCGCCAAGACCTCGGCGGCTTCCTCGGCAGCGACCTCGAGATGAAGCTCGCGATCCTGCTCTCGCGCGTCAACCGCGAGGACGAGGCCCTCGTGATCTGGCGTGACCTCTGGAGTCGCATGCGCGCGACGCCGCGCGGACGCTTCGTCGAAGATCGCATGATGAGCGTCGCCGCGCGCACCGGCGCGCTCGCGAAGATCGCGATCGAACTCGAGGACCGCCTCATGCGCGGCGAAGTCGACGCCGAAGGCGTCGAGCTCCTCGTGCGCCTCTACATCCGCGTCAACGATCCCGCCGCCGCGACCGAGATCGTCGAAGAGTTCATGAAGCAGAGCGGCGGGGCCAGCGACCCCGAGCGCGAGCGCGAAGTCCTGATTCGCAAGTCCAAGATCTACCTCTCTTGCCAGGACTACTACAACTACGAGCAGACCATCCACGAGCTCGTCGCGAAGGACCCGGAGAACCGCATCGACCACCTGCGCGAGCTCGCGATGAGCCAGCTCGAGCGCGGCCGCCTCGATCTCTGCGTCGCCATGTTGCCGACGCTGCGCGAAGCGAGCGAAGATTCGGCGATCGCCGACGAGTTCGAGGCCGGGGTCTATGGCCTTTGCGGTCTCAAGGACGAGGCCTTGCGTGCCTACCAGAAGGGCATGGGGCGCCATCCCGAGCGCATCGACACCTACTTGTTGATCTCGAACCTCATGCGCGAGACCGGGCGTGAGCTCGAAGCGGCGCGCATGTTCCAGTACCTGGCGCAGACGGCCGACCGCGACGACCTCTTCACGATCGCGATCGACGGCATCCTCAACCTGCGCGCCCAGCGCGGCACGCGCGTGCCGGTCCAAGTCGTCGAATGGGCCTTGCGCGTGACCTTCGAACGCCTCGCCGGGCGCTCGGACAAGTTCTACCTCTATCGCTTGATCACCGATCTCGCGGCCGAGCTCGAAGACATGCCGCTGGCCATCCGCACGCTCAAAGCGGGGCTGCCCGTCGCCGGTGAACGTCGGACGCCGATCTTGCGCGAGGTCATGGCCAAGGCGCAGAGCACGGATCCGGCCTTCCGCCGTGTCATCGGCGGCACCGCGGCCTTCAAGCCGAGCAAGGAGTGGGACGCGACCGACTACATCATGGTGGGGCGGCGCCTCCTCGGTCAGGGTGACCACGTGCCGCCGCAGACCTTCATGGACCTCGCGACGGTCTTCTTGCGCGAAGGCGACGTCGCGGCGGCGATGCGGACCTTCGGGCGCGCGGCCGAAGTGCTCGAGTATGCCGAGGTCTTGCGCGAGGCGGCCCTGGTGCTCGAAGCCGATGGCCGCAAGAAAGAGGCCCTGCAGTTCTACCGCCGCCTCTTCGCGGTCGGCCAGGACGACCCGGCCCTCGTGCTCAAGGTCGCGATGCTCGAAGAGCAGCTCGGCGACAACGGTCGCGCCTTCCAGTACTACCGCCGTGGCCTAGAACAGGTGCTGGCGCGTAAGCAGCGCTACGAGAGTCATGAGCGGCGCAGTGAGGCCGCGAACCCGATGGTCTACGTCGGTCGCAACGTGAGCGCCGAGGACGAAGCGCTGCCGCGTTTGACCGTCGGCATCGCGGTCGCCGGGACGCCGGCCGAGAAGCAGGAGCTGCTCGCTTCGCTGCGCGAGCGCATCGACGCCGACCTCGCACAAGTCACCAAGGACGATGGCCAGGCACTACTCGAGAAGTATCCGCGCCTAGCGGCCATGACCGAACTCTGGCGCAACATGTCGCTCGACGGCGATCGCGTCAACGATGCCGATGCCCTCGATGCCCGTTTGCTCGAGACCTTCCAGGCGGACGAAGCGGCGGCCGTGGAGGTACTCGAGAGCCGCGCAGAGCGCGGGCTCGAGGCGTCATCGCGTCGCCTTCTCGCGCTCTCGAACAAGCTGTCGAACAAACTGTCGAACAAGGCCGACTCGCCTGCCTTGCGCCTCGCGGCCGGACTCGTCGACGCCGACGCGCCCACGCTCGGAATCGCGAGTGCGGCGCGCGTCGTGGTGCCGCTCCTTGGGTCGCAGCCGCGAGCCGTGCGCGACATGCTCGAGCGCGTCGAGACCGGGCGCTTGACGACGGCCGACCTCGAACAGATCGGCAACCTCTTCGCCGCGAGCGTCGTCTCCGGGGCCGACGGCCTCGCGCGACGCCTCGCGCGCGCCGGCGTGCGTGCGGGCGCTCGCAGCCCGAGCACGGATCCCTTGGCCGCCGCGATGCTGCGCGACTTCACGACGCTCGTTGGCGCCATCCATCCCGAGCTCGTGCGTTCGCTTCTGCGCGAAGAGTTCCAAGCACTCGCGCGTGCCGAGTCCTTCTCGGGCGACGTGCGCATGCTGCAGTACTACATCAGCATCGACGAGGCCATTGGCGGCGGAGTCCTCGATGGGGAGACGGCCAAGGCCTTGCTCCTCGCCGCGGCGCGCAACTCGGATGCGAGCGTGCACCCGGTCTTGTACATGCAGTTCTTGGGCTACATCGACGGCCCCGACCGGGCCCTGTGCGTGCGCGAGGTCTACGAGCGCTGCCAGTCGTCGTATCGGTCCTACTTGCTCACGCTGCTGCCGAACTACATGGAGGACTCGATGGTCGACGACAGCTTCCTCGAGTGGTTCGAGGCGGCGCTGACGACGACGCTCGAAGCCAACCCGGCCAGCGCGGTGATCAACGTCCGCATCGGCTATGTCTCCATCCGGGGTTCCATCGCCAAGCCATCGCTGCGCCTCGCGCTTCGCGCGGTCGAGGTCCTCACTCGTCACAACCAAGACCACGTCTACAACTTCGGGACGCGCGTCACCGCGCTGATCGAACTCGAGCGCGTGGACGAAGCGGTCGCTCTCGTTCGCCAGCACAAGGGCCTCTTCGAGACCACGACCTTTCCGGGCAGCACGGCCCGCGGACCGTCGCCGTGGTCGACGCTGACACAGTCGCTGCGCCAAAGCGCGAAGCCCGAGCTCGCCCTCGAGTTTATGACTCGGTTGCGTCGCGACGATCCGGACCGAAGCGAGTTCCAGCGCGCGGCGATGGACGTCGCCCGACGCCTCGACAGCAGCGCCTACCGAGCGATTCTCGAGAAGCAGGTTGCAGCGGACGTCGAGGACCTCATGGCGCGCAACTACCTCGCCGCCCAGCGCGTACAAGATGGTGAGCTCGTCGCTGCATTGCGCGACTATGAGTTCTTGGCCGAGAAGAAGTACGAGCCCGCGCGCACGCAGGTGCTGCTCACGAATGTTCGGCGTCGTTTGCAGCACCCGTCGATCTTCGAAGGTACGGGCGGCGCTGCCGATGCGGCGCGAGAGGCTGCTAGCAGCGGAGCGACGGCAGGCCGCGCAGCGCAAGCGGGCCGCACAGCGCAAGCGGGCCGCCCAGCGCAAGCAGGCCGCGCAGCGCAAGCGGGCAGCACAGCGCAAGCGGGCAGCACAGCGCAAGCAGGCCGCGCAGCGCAAGCGGGCAGCACAGCGCAAGCGGGCAGCACAGCGCAAGCGGGCAGCACAGCGTCGGCAACGCGGCCCGTTGCGTCGAGCGGTCAGGCTGTGACGGTTGCCGCACAGCCGGTCACGACCGCGACGCGCATGGTGGCCCTGACGACGCTCCAGGGGGGCACCTTCGTTACGTCTTCGATGGCCCGGCAGGCGCAGCACCCGCTGCAGAAGACCATCCTCGACCTCGCCGAGGCGGGCAAGCTCGACGAAGCCCGGCAGCGCTTCCGTGAAATCTGGCGCGGCTACGAGCCTCAGCGTCCCGGCATGCGCATGCCTGCCCTGCCGGTGCTCGTGCCCGCGTGGCTCAGCGCGTTCGAGGGCAAGCTGCCCTTCCTGGCAGAAGAGTGCGAGCTCATCTTGAAAGCCATCGGTGTGAGCGGGAGCCCTGCCTCGTACCGGGCCGTGGAAGCGACGATCTATGACATCCTCGCGAACGCAGCGTCCAAGAGCCCAGACGCCGACGTCCGCCTCGCGGCTCTGCGTGCGGCGGTCGAAGCGGGCACCGCGAGCACGAAGGACGTCGAAATCCTCCTGCGCATGCTCGAGCAACGGGGCGAGGCGGTCGACGCTGCGCTCTTGACCATGCTCTTGCGGCGCACCGAGCCCTTCGACCCGGAGCGCTTGCGCCGCCTCGTCGTCCTCTTGGAGCGGAGTGGGCAGCGCGAGCGTGCCCTCGACCTCTACCGGCTCTCGGCTTTCGCGCGCGTCGGGTCGTCGGTGGGGCGCGGGGTCATGCCATCGACGGTCTTGGCCGAGATGAAGGAAATCTTCGGCAAGGACGGCGGGCGGCTCGCCGTCGACTTGCTCGATGGCCTCGCGGTCGACGAGCAACGCGGCCGCTTCGTGGCTTGGGCCCAGCAGCTCGTCGAGCTTTGGTCGACCGAGCTCACGACCGCTGAGGCCGCGCCGCGCCTGCGCGCGCTCCTGCAGCGCTTCGGCGCCGTCGCCGCTCCAGGCTGCGTGATCCCGCTGCCGCGCAACGACGTCTTCGTCAATGTGCTCGCACGCAGCGGCGACATCGAGTCAGCGCTCGCAGTCGCGCGCGGCTCGCTCAGCAGCGAACGCCTGCCGATCGATCCACGTCATGGCGGGGCGTTCATGCCGGCGCCTACAGTGCTAGGGCTGAGTCTCGCGAACGGCGGTGACTTCACGGATCGAGAGGCGTGGCTCTTCGCAGTCACCAAGCTCGTCCTCGACCTGCACCACGAGGGCGGGCGGCTCGAGAACGCGAGCGCCGTGCTCTTGGACCTGTCGAAGGCCCTCGTCGAAGCGCGTCTCGGAGAGTTGGCCGAGCTCTGCGTCCTCGGTCTCGAGGCGCAAGCTCAGCCGCGCGTCGGCGACCGCCTCGCGCAGGCCGACGGTCTTCGCGCGCTCGGCTACGAGGCCGATGCCCAGCGCATCGAAGTCGAGCTCCTCGTGAGCGAGGCATTGCCGATCGACCGTATCCCAGCGGTGCTCGGCCGCGTGAAGGCGAGCGAAGGCGACGCCCGCGCACTCGAGCTCGGACTCTCGGTCATGCGCTACACCTGGCAGGATGCTGTGCTGGTCGCGGTCTCCGAGATCGCCACGGCGCTCGGTCGCAAAGACATCGAGGAGAAGGTACAGCAGGCGCGGGCGAGCGTCGCCGCGGCAACACGCGGCTCCTGAGCCGTGAGTTGGCACGCCCCGCGGGTGGAGCCCCAGGTCGGTGTCCGCATTTTGGGCCAGAGAGCATCGCGGTCGCCGAGGGCTCTGCGTAGCCTCGCGAGCCATGGACTTCCTCGAAGAACTCGGTATCGAAGCGGAGAACTCCGCGGCCTTCGCCGGCACGTGGCTGCCGGGCGCAGGCGCGCGCTTCGACTCACATTCGCCGGTCGACGGCCGACGCATTGCAAGCCTACGTGGCGCCTCCCGCGCCGAACTCGAAGTCGTGACCGCGCGCGCGCACGAGGCCTTCCTACGCTGGCGCGAAGTACCGGCGCCGAGGCGCGGGGACTACGTGCGGCGCATCGGCGAAGTCTTGCGGGCCAAGAAGGAGCCGCTCGGCCGCCTCGTTTCCTACGAGGTCGGCAAGATCCTCGAAGAGGGGCGTGGTGAGATCCAGGAGTGCATCGACATCGCGGACTTCGCGGTCGGCCTCTCGCGGCAACTCTACGGTCTGACCATCGCTTCCGAGCGTCCCCAACATTCGATGCGCGAGACCTGGCATCCCTTGGGCACGGTCGGCGTCATCACGGCGTTCAACTTCCCGGCCGCGGTTTGGGCATGGAATGCCATGCTCGCCCTCGTCTGCGGTGATGCGGTCGTGTGGAAGCCTTCCGAGAAGGCGCCGCTGACCGCGATCGCGATGACCAAGCTCTGTGCTGCGGTCCTCGAGGACGATGGCTTCGCCCCGCTCGTCGGCATGGTCTGCGGCTCGAACGACGAAGTCGCGGTTCCGATGACCGCCGATCCTCGCTACCCCCTGATCAGCGCGACGGGATCGACGCGCATGGGGCGTGAAGTCGGCAAGGTCGTCGCGGCCCGCCTCGGCCGCAGCCTGCTCGAGCTCGGTGGCAACAACGCGGTCGTCTGCCTCGACGACGCCGACCTCGACATGGCCTTGCGGGCGGTGCTCTTCGGCGCCGTCGGCACCGCTGGCCAGCGCTGTACGACGACGCGCCGCCTCCTCGTGCAGAAGGGGGTGCGTGTGGAACTCGAACGTCGCCTCCTCGCCGCCTACGGCCAAGTCCAGATCGGCGACCCGCTCGAGCCGAAGACCCTCATGGGACCGCTCATCGACAAGGACGCCGTCGCCGCCATGCAGGCAGCGCTCGCCGCTGCCAAAGACCAGGGCGGTGAGCTGCTCTACGGCGGCGAAGTCCTACAGCTCGAGGGCGCGCTCGCCGGTGGTTCCTACGTCCGGCCCGCGATCGTGCGCATCGGCCACGACGCCGCGATCGTCCAGCACGAGACCTTCGCGCCGATCCTCTACGTGATCGAGATCGCCGACCTCGACGAGGCGCTGCGCCTGCACAACTCCGTGCCGCAGGGCCTCTCTTCGGCCATCTTCACGGCGAACGTGCGCGCCGCCGAGCGCTTCGTCTCGGCCATAGGGTCGGACTGCGGCATCGCGAACGTCAACCTCGGCACCTCGGGCGCGGAGATCGGCGGCGCCCTCGGCGGCGAGAAGGAGACTGGCGGGGGGCGCGAGTCGGGCTCGGATTCTTGGAAGGCCTACATGCGTAGGCAGACGACGACGATCAACTGGGGCACGACGCTGCCGCTTGCGCAGGGCATCCACTTCGGCGATTGACCTGCGCGCGACCTGCGATGGAGGATCTGCTCAGCGCGGAGCGCGCTTCTGCAGGTCGTCGCGCAGCTTGCCGAGCGCGAGTTCGACGCGCGCAAGCTGGACCTTGAGGTCGGGGTCGCGCTGGGCTTGTCGCAGCGCGCGAACCTGGGTCTGCTTTTTCTCGACCGCGGCCACGTCGCCGAGGCGCTCGAGGGCCGCGAGCCCAGCGTCGAAGTTGCCGGTCAAGAACGCATACTCCGCGCCGAGGAAGAGCCCCTGCGGGTGCTCCGGGTCGATCTCGAGCAGCGTCGCCACGGCGGCGCGACCCTTGTCGGCGATGCGAATGCTGCCCTCGACCGGGTGTTCGACGCGCGCTTCGGAGTGCGAGAGGCCCAAGAAGCCGAGGTCGACCAAGGCCTTGACCTCGTAGGGACGACGCTGCAGCACCGCGCGTAAGTCGTCGAAGGTCGGTGCGAGTTGCAGCATCGGCACGCCGGCGCCGAGCGAGTGGTGGACTTGGGCGCGCAGCAGGCGCCAGTCCGCTTCGAAGGGGTCGTTGCGCACCGCGTTGTCGAGGGCGCTCGCGCCGGCGAGCGGGTCCTTCGCGAGCTTGGCGCGGAAGAAGTCCGCCCCCTGGCCCTCGCCGTAGCAGAGACTCGACCCCATGGCCAAGAGCGGAAGCCCGAGCAAGCGCAAGCCTATCGCCATGGACCGTGGCACGCGCCGCGCGCGCGGGCTCGGTCGTGTGCAGGACGCGAGCGTCACGAGCAGCGCCGCGCAGGCCGCCGCGTTGAAGAGCGGCGCGCGAAGCAACGTGAGTGGCAGCCAAGCGACGAGGGCAGCCACGCCAATCGGCGAGAGCCGGTCCCGTCGGATGAGGTCGAAGGCAGCGTAGGCGGCAGCGACGAGGACCAGCGCCCCGAGGACGCCGAGCTCGGCGAGGAGCTGCAGCGGATCGTTGTGGGCGACGACGACACGTGTCCCGAAGCTGTGGTTCTGGCTCGAGATCGCGATCTCGCGCGGATCGCGGTAGGGCGGGAAGGCGACCCGAAAATTGCCGGCACCGACGCCGACCGGGAGCGAGGCCTTCGCGAGCTCCAGGGAGCCTTGGTAGAGGTAGCGTCGAACGTCGATCGTGTCGCCGACGCGCGCCGCTGCGCGCGTTGCCCCCGGACTGGCCGTTGCCGTCGCCGCCTCGCTCGGCGGTGGCGCTTGCCGCAGCAGGTGCCCGCCCAGAAAGCTCGCGGCCAAAGTCGCGAGCAGCCCCACGAAGACGAGGCGCGGACGAAGCAGCTGGCGCGTGCGCAAGCGATGCAAGAAGACCGCCAAGAGCGCGAGCGCAAAGGCGAGCGCGCCCGCGCGCCCGCCGCTGAGCCCGAGGTAGCCCGCGCTCGTGATGAGGGTCGGAAGCGCGAGCCAAGGCGGCGCGGCGAGGGCGAGCGGCGTCGACATGGCGACGGCCTCGGCGGCGACGTTGCGGTTGCCGAAGGTCGACACGGCCTCGTGCGGCACGGTGTAGTCGCGAGGCCAAGCCAGGCCTAAGCCTTGCGCGAGGCCATAGAGCGTCACGACGAGTAAGGCGAAGGTGAACGACGTCGCGAGCGAGGCGCGCGCGCCCGAGCTCGCGTCGCGCCCGGCCTCGGGTACGAGGAAGGGCAGGATCGCGAGCGCGATCGCGTAGGCCGCGTGCTCACCCGCGGCCCAGCGGTCGCCGGCCCAAACGATCGAGGCGACGCTCGCGAGGGCATAGATCCAGAGCGGCCAGGTCGCGCTCTCGCGGCGTTCGCGCGCGAGCCCGCGAAACAGAACGAAGCCGCCGACCAAGAGCAGGAAGAGCCCCCGTCGCGCACGTTCGAAGTCCGGCCACTGCGGGTCGAAGGGCAGGAAGAGCGCGAGCGGCAGCGCGAGGCAGAAGACGCGCGTGAAGAGGGTCACGAGCCCGAGACGCGTTCGGCGCCGAGTTCGCCGAGGACCCCGTCGACGAAGCTCTCGGCAGCGAAGGGCTCGAGGTCGTCGATCCCTTCGCCGAGGCCGACGAACTTGACCGGGATCTCGAGTTCACGCCGAATACCGAAGACCGCGCCGCCCTTGGCCGTGCCGTCGAGCTTCGCGAGGATGAGGCCGGTCACGGGGCGCACGGCGTTGAACTCGCTCGCTTGGCGGATCGCGTTTTGGCCGGTCGTCGCATCGAGGACCAAGAGCGTCTCGTGCGGCGCGTCGGGCAGGCGCTTCTGGATCACGCGCACGATCTTGTCGAGCTCGCGCATGAGGTTCTTCTGCGTGTGCAGGCGTCCAGCCGTGTCGACGATGAGCCAGTCGACGCCGCGCGCGATCGCGGCCTCGGTCGCGTCGAAGGCGACGGCGGCCGGGTCGGCGCCGGTCGCGGTCTTGACGATGTCGCAGCCGATGCGCGAGGCCCAGAGCGCGAGTTGCTCGACGGCCGCAGCCCTGAAGGTGTCCGACGCGCAGAGCAGGACCTTGTCACCGCGACCTTTCAAGTGCTTGGCGAGCTTGGCGATCGAAGTCGTCTTGCCGCTGCCGTTGACGCCCGCGACGAGGATGACGGTCGGGCGCTGTGCGCTCGTGCGCAGCGCGCCCTCGCTGTGCGCCAAGCGCGCGAGCAGAGCCTCACGCAGGTAGCCACGCACGCCGTCGACGTCGGCGATCTTTTTTTTGCGCCAAGCCACTTCGATCTCGCGCACGATGTCCGAGCCGGTCGGCCCGAGGTCGGCGGTGTAGAGGACCTCTTCGAGCTCGTCGAGGAAGTCCTGGTCGAGTTTGCGGCCGCCGCCGAAGAGTCTGGCGAGGCCGCTGCCGAGCTTCTCGCGCGTCTTCTTGAGGCCCTTGAGGATGCGTCCGAGAACCATGCTCAGGTCTGCGCTCTCTGCTTGTTCTTGAGGAACTCCGACTTCACGCGGTCGAGGATGCCGTTGATGAAGGCGCCGGAGTTGACGGTCGAATACTTCTTGCCGAGTTCGATGGCCTCGTTGATCGAGACCTTCGGCGGGATGTCCTCGCAGTAGAGGAGTTCGAAGATGGCCATGCGCAGCACGTTGCGATCGATGGTCGCCATACGCCGGAGGTCCCAGTTGCGCGCGACCTTGGCGAGCGTCACGTCGAGCTCGGGTCGCAGGTCCTTGGTCCCGGTCACGAGGCGCAGCGAGAACTCTTGAACCTCGGGGTCCTTGGTCGCGTCGCTGAGGAAGTCACCGAGGTCCGCCAAGACCGACTCGCCGCGTAGGTCGAGTTGGTAGAGGAACTGCAGCGCGATTTCGCGGGCTTTCGTGCGGCGTCTCATGCCGGTCACATTCCTAATGGAGCATCTAGAAAGATCGGGGGTTTCGTGAAGCGCGTGGCGACGGCCGCAGCTCGAGGCTCGCTGCTAGCGCAGCACGAAGCCTAGACGATAAATCGCTACGGCCACGCGCACAAGGCGCAGGGTGTCGGCGCTTCAGCCGCGTGCTGTGCCGCGTCGATGCAACATTGGGGGAAACCGCCTTCCTCGCCGTTGAAAGTCGCAGAAGGCGGCGCTGGCAACGGCGATGCCCACCCGCTTTCATGCAACAGCACATGGTCGAACGCTTCGAAGCGAAGATGGATGGCAGTGGCAAGCGCATCGCGCTCGTCGCGAGCCGCTTCAACGAACTCATCACTGGCCGCCTGCTCGATGGCGCCCTCGAGGCCTTGCAGCGCCATGGTGTCGCGACGGGCGACCTCGCTGTCGCCTGGGTGCCGGGTGCCTTCGAGATCCCGCTCGTAGCGCGCCGGCTTGCGACGAGCGGCAAGTACCACGGCATCGTTTGCCTCGGTGCCCTCATCCGCGGTGCGACCGCGCACTTCGACTACATCTCGAGCCAGGTGAGCCGCGGCATCGCGACGATCGCCGAGGACACGGGCATCCCGACGAGCTTTGGCGTCCTCACCTGCGACACGCAGGACCAGGCCCTCGAGCGCGCCGGCGGCAAGGCCGGCAACAAGGGCGTCGAAGCCGCGCTCGCCTGTCTCGAAGCGATCCAGCTCCTCGAAGACATCGACAAGAAGCTCTCGTCGTGATTGCTTGGGTCGCTCGAGTCGCTCGGGTCGCTCGCGCTCAGCTGCGCTGAACGGAGTTCAGGTCTCGCTGCGCAAGAGCGCTTCACGCGCTGGCGGCGGGACGCGGCTCGCCTTCGCGACCCGCGCGAAGAAGCACCGCAGGTCATCGAGGATCGTGTAGGTCACCGGCACGATGACCGGCGTGAAGAAGGTGCCGAGGAAGAGCCCGCTCGCGACGATGGTCGCCATGCCGTCGTAGCTGATGCCGCGCTCCGCGGCGACACCCGTGAACATCATCGGGATCAAGCCGACGATCGACGTCGTCGCCGTCATGAGGATGGGCCGCATGCGATCGCGGATGCCTTGCAAGATCGCTTCGTCGCGGGCGAGGCCGTCCTTGCGCAGGCGCACCACATGATCGAGGAGGACGATGCCGTTGTTGACGACGACGCCGGCGAGGATCATGAGCCCCAAGTAGGCGGTGCCATCGAGCGAGCGGCCGAAGAGCTTCATGCCGAAGAAAGAGCCCGCGAGGGCGACCGGCAGCGTCGCGCCCGCCGCGAGCGGCAGGAGCAAGCTTTCGAAGAGGACGCCCATGACGAGCATGACGAGCACGACGGCGAGCATGGCCGCGTCGAGGAGCGCCATGCTGTCTTCGTCAACCTTGCGCGCTTCACCGCCAATTTGCCACTTGTAGCCGGGTGGCCGCGGCATCGACGCCATGACGCTGGCGAGTCCGCGTGCGAAGTCGGCTTGGCCGAGGCCTGGCGCGCGCTCTCCGCCGACGCGCGACAGCAGCACGCCGTTGCTGCGCAGAATCGACGAGTAGCCCTTCGCGAAGCGGAACGTGGCCATGTCCTCTAGACGTTGGAAGCCCGAGTCGCGCGACCAGATCTGCAGCTCTTCGAGGTCCTCGAGGCGCATCGCTGCGGAGTCCTCGTATTCGGCGATGAGGCGGAGGTCTTGGCCCGAGCCTTGTCGCATGCGTGAGACCTGCTGGCCGCGAAGGCCGGCGCTCACGATGCCAAAGAGGGTACGCGGATCGACGCCGAGCTCCTGGACGCGGCCGCGGTCGACCTCGAGGCGCAGTTCGTCCTGCGCATTCGTGTTGCCGAGGTCGACGCTCGCCGCGAGCTTCGACTCGAGAAGGCGGGTGCGGAGGTCTTCGGCCCAAGCCCGCAGCGTGTCGCTGTCGCGACCGCTGAGTCGGATCATGAAGCCGTTGTCGCCCTCGGCGGCCTCGTCGCCGCTCGCAAGCCGCGAGAAGACCTCGGGCTTGATGCCAGGCTGGAGCGGGATGTCCTTGCGCAGACGCGTAATCGCGTCGGCGGCGTCCGAGCCCTTCGTGCCCGGCAAGAAGCTCAGGTTGATGCGCGCGTTCTGGCGGTCGAGGCGTGCGCTCAGGTTGGCGATGCCGTAGGTCTGCCGGCGCTCATCGAGCCAACGCTCGTAGAACTGCGTCTGCTGGTCGGCCTCGGCGAGGCTCGTGCCCTTCGGGAAGTCCCACTGGATCGTGACCTGGCCACGTCGATCGCTCGTGTTGATGCCTTGTTCGAGGCCGAGCACCGCGACGGCGATGCCAGCGGCGACGAAGGCCGCGACGGTGAGGGCCGTGACCAAGCGCCGCCAACCACGCGTCGACCACGCGACGATGCGTTCTTGCAGCCGCGTGTAGGCGTTTACGGGTTCGCGCGTCGCCAAAAAGCTGAGCGGCGCGAGGCCGCGGCCGAGCCAACGCGTGGCGCGCTTGCCTTCGAAGAAGCGCTGGAGGCGCACGACCGCCGGCGCGGAAGCGTCCAAGACCTCGTCGTCGCGGTGCAACCACGCCGCCATCGACGGCAGCAGGATCAGTGCGACGAACAGCGAGGCCAAGAGGGCGACGCAGAGCGGCAGGCCGAAGGCGCCGAGCATGGCCTTTGCGCTCGGTGAGTCCCCCGCGAAGAGAATCGGCGCGAAGACCACGACGCTCGTCAAGGTCGCGAGCCCGACCGCCGTGCCGACCTCCGACACGCCTTGCTGGCAAGCACGCGTCCACGGCACACCGAGGCGACGCAGCCGATAGATGTTCTCGAGAACGACGACCGAGTTGTCGACCAACATGCCGAGGCTGATCGTGAGCGCCGCCATCGACAACAGATTGAGCGAGCCGCCGCTGAAGAAGAGCGCCGTCGTCGCGACGAGCAGCGAGAGCGGTAGTGACAGCGTGATCGCGAGCGTCATCTTGAGGCGACGCAAGAAGAGCATGAGCACGAGGAAGGCCAGGATGCCGCCCTGGATCGCCGAGTCGAGCAGCGTGTCGACGCTCTCGGCGATGAACTCACCCTGGTCGAACATCCAGATGGGTTCGAGACCAGCGAGGCGCGGCTCTTCGGTCCGCAGGCGCTCGATCGTGTCGCGCACCTCTTGGCTCGCCTGAATCGTGTTGGCACCAGCGCGCTTGCGAATGAGGCCGGTGAACGAGTACTTACCATTGGCCCGCGCGATCGAATCACGGTAGCCGCGCACGCGCTCGACCGTCGCCACGTCCTTGAGCACGAGCCCATCGCCGATCGGCAGCTTGCGGATGGTCTCGAGGTCGTGGTAGCGCAAGTCGACGCGCACGAGGAAGCGCCGCTCACCATCATCGACGTCGCCGACCGGGATCGACAGGTTGTCGTCGCGCAGCTTCTGCAGGACCTCGGCCAGGTTGATGCGGTGCGCGCGCAGCTTCTGTCGGTCGAAGAAGATGCGGATCGAGTCGTCGACCATGCCGAAGATCGACACCTCGCCGACCCCACTCAAGCCCTCGAGCGTCGGCACGACCTTGCGATCGATGAGCTCGTACGTCGTCGCGCTGCGGTCGGGCAGCGTGAGCGAGAAGAACATGAGCGGCATCGAGTCGGCGGACTCGCGCCAGGTCCAGTAGCGGTCGCACTCGGGCGGCCAGGCGAGGCGCGCGCGTTGGATGCGGTCGCGGACTTCGGCGCTCGCGATGCGCGCGTCGAGGCTCGGCGACAGCTCGACCGACGCCATCAGGCGGCCGGCGCTGCACCGTCCTTCGACTTCCCGCACGCCGGGGATCGTGCGCAGCTCGCCCTCGAGGGGGGCATAGACCTGCTCTTCGACTTCGTCCGGCGTCATCCCTGGACAATCGACGCCCATGCGAACCGTGTCGCCGACGAGGCCATCGGGCAGCATCTGCAGGGGGAGCCTGCCGATCGCGATCGCGCCGAGTACGAGGATCGAGAGCGTCACCATCAGGACGAAGACCGGCCTCGTCACGAAGTGGGAGAGGAAGCTGCTCATGATTCCGCGCCGCCTTCTGCTACGGGGCTTGCTAGTGGGCTTGCTCCGGGAGCTGCTACGGTGACCTGCCTGCGCTCGCGAACGACGATCGCGTAGACGCAGGGGATGACGACGAGCGTCAACAAGGTCGAGAAGGCGAGGCCGGCGATGACCGTGATCGCCATCGGCGCTCGCAGCTCGACGCCTTCGCCAGCGCCGCCGAAGAGACGGATCGAAACCCAACCCGTCAGCGGCAGCAAGCCGAGCACTGTGGTCAGCGTCGTCATGAGCACGGGGCGCAGGCGCACCGACGAGCCATCGCGGACCGCCTCGAAGATCGGCTTGCCGAGGGCACGCTCTTGGTTGATGCGGTCCAGCAGAACGATCGCGTTGTTGACGACGATGCCGGCCAGCATGATGACGCCGAGGAAGACGACGACCGATACCGGAATGCCGAGCAAGTCGAGCGCGAAGACGACGCCGACGAGCGCCAAGGGCACCGTGAACAGGATGATGAGCGGCTGCAGCAAGCTCTCGAACTGAGCCGCCATCACGACGTAGACGAGGAAGATCGCGAGCAGGAGGGCCTGGATCATCGAGGCCCGGCTCTTCTCCATCTCTTCGCGTTGGCCACCGATCGCGGTCTCGATGCCATCAGGCAGCTCGAGCTCCTCGAGGAGGACCGCGACCTTGTCTTGGACCTTGCCGACGTCGAGGCCCGTGACCGTGCCCTGGACCTCGGCGCCGCGGCGACCCCCGAGGCGGCGGATCTCGCTCGGTCCTTCCTTCAGCTGGAGGCTCGCGACGGAGGCGAGGGGGATGGCTACCCCGCCACCGCTCCCGCCGAGGCCAGCGCCGCCGGGACCGGTGCTGGCGAGACCGCTGCCGCCGAGACCGAGATCGAGCAGCTCGAGCTTCTGCACGCCTTCGAGTTCGGCCGGGTCGAGGCGGACGCGGATGTCGACCTTCTTTTCGCGCTCGGGGTACTGAGTCGGCACTTCGCCCTTGACCATCGTCGCGAGGCGACGACTCGCTTCGCCGATCTCGAGGCCGAGCTGGGCGAGCTTCTCGCGGTCGAAGCGCACGACGACCTCGGTGTTGCCGCGCGCGAGCGTCGCGCGGACATCGCGCACCTCGGGCAGCGACTGCAGGGCAGCGCTCACGGCCTCGGTCGCCACGCGGAGCTTGGTCAGGTCGTGGCCGAAGATCTCGACGCTGACCGGCGTCGCGATCGTGAAGAGGGTCGGCGTCTGGAAGCGCGTGTTGAGGATCGCCGGCTCGGCCGCGAGCAGCGTGCGAATGTCGGTACGCACACGTTCCTCGAGGGCCTCCATGTCCGGCGCCGACTTGTCGAGGACGACGTGGATGCGCGCGCTGTGCTTGCCCTCCTCCGAGCTCCGCAGTTCTTCGGGGTCGACGCCGACGGTCAAGAAGCTGCGCTCGACGCCAGGGATCGCGCGGATGGCCTGCTCGATCGGGCGCACGACCTCGTCGGTGCGCGCGACGTCGACGTCGCGCGCCAAGAAGGCGAGGACTTGGAACTCACCCTGGTGGACCTCGGGCAGGACCTCGCTTCCGAGGTCGTCGAC
>CALLZN010000301.1 GCA_937858895.1 uncultured bacterium
AAACCGAGCAAACGTTGGGGTCCCAAAGGGCGACGTGGAGCCTAATGGCATTGCCCTCGCGGCCCACTGCTGGAGAAACCGAAGGGTTGCAGCTCGGTCCGGCGAACCTGGTGCCGGTCATCGCCTTCCTCTGACGCAGTCTGCATGCGACTCGGCGCGTGGGACTTCATCCACGCAGGGCGCCGATCCGCGCGAGGGCCGCGAGGCGGACATCAAGGTCCCGTGTGCGGCGGCGCTCGGCTGCTTCGCTCCTAGTCGACTCGCTGGTCGGCGGATGCTTGCGCAGTGCGTCGCTGAGGCCCGTGGGCGCTGTGCTGTCGTAGAGGACGACGCCCGCGTCCGCGCCGAACTCGCTCTCGAGTTCGGCGCTGTGAGAGGCGAAGACCATGGCGCCGCTCGCCCGCGCTTGCACGACTTCGAAGGGTAGGCCGGTCTCGAGTTCGGCCACGACTTCGACGATGACGCACGGGGCGCGCTCGAAGGCGTCGAGCGCCGCGCGCGGCGCTGCGAGCGTGCAGCTCCACGCGCGTCCCGCCGTCGCGACGCGCCATTCGATGTCTTGCCAGGCCAACATCGAGAAGGGTGTGCGCAGGCGTTCGGCGAGCACATGCACGCGCAGGCTGTCGTCTTTGTCGAGGAAGGTCGCGAGGAGGGTCGCGAGTAGGGCTTCTTGGCGCCGCGAGGTGGCGAGAGGGCCGGGCACGAGCACGAGCCCTGCTTCGAAGCGCGCTGTCAGCGGCAGCGCCGCCGGCAGGAGGCACCAGGCCGCGTCCTCGTCTGCGGCGCGCGTGTCGACCGTGGCCTGGACGCCGATCCTCGTCGCGGTTGACGGCGCGTCGACGAGGAGGAGCTGTGCCGCAGCGCTGAGAGTCGCGACCGCGTCGAGGTAGCTCGCGTGCCGCACGAGGTCGGCACCCCGGACGCGCAGGACCAGGGGCACGGCGCAGTGTTGTGCAGCAGCGAGCCCGTGCCAAGCGGCCTCGCCGATGCCGTGGGCGAGGATGAAGGTCGGCTGGAGGGCTGCGGCGGCCACAGCGAACGAAGCCGCTCGGCGCGCCGCCGCGAGGTCGAGGGCCGCGCTCGCGTTCTCGAGCGTCGCACGGACATCCTCGCTGAGCTCGTTCCAGTCCCGGTCCGCGAGCCTCGCGTCGGGCGGCACGCTGCGCACGCCCGCGAGGAAGGCCTCGTGCGAGACGGCGAAGTCGCGCTTCCGCACGTCGTTCCACGTTAAGTGGCGCAGGTCGAGTCCGGCCGCGCGCCAGGCCTCGAACTCGCAGAGGTCCTCGAAGGATGGAGGAACGTCACCCGCGAGCGGAACGACGACGCGATTCGGGCGCTGGCCCCGCAGCTTTTGAACGAAGCGTCGTGCGCGCTCGGCCCCGGCCCTATGCGTGCGGTGCACGGTCTTGACGACTTTGCCGAGCAAGCGCTGACCTTCGAAGTGCTTGGCAATGCGCTGTTCGATGCGCCGCGCGGCGCTCTGCCGCTCGAGTTCGCGGTCGAGGGCTGCGCGTCCGAGCTTGTCGCGCCAACGGGCCTCGACGGCGATCAAGTCGCTGCGGCGTCGTTGCTCGGCGGCCGCGAGCCGCTCTTCGCTTCTGCGTAGGCGCGCTTCGTGCTCCGTGATCACCGCCTTCAAACGCGTTGACTCGGTGAGCTTGTCCTCCAAGTGCTTCTTCGTGCGCAGCAGTTGGTCGGAAAGGTTCGTCGACGTACCGGTGAGCGAGTAGAACTCGGCCTCGACGCGCGCGCGCTCGGCGAGCAGGGCGTCCCGCTCCGCTTCGACGGCTTCCCGCTCCGCGATCGCCTCCTGCCGCTCGTCGATCGCCAGGTCGCGGACGGCGAGCGCATCCTCGCGCTCGGCCGCGAGCCGCGCGTTCTCGCTATCGAGGGTCGCGCGTCGACGCTCGATGACCTCGGCACGCTCGCGCCAGAGCGTCGCTGCGCGCAGCCCCGCCTGCGTGCGCGGCATGGCGCGGATCCAGTCCGCGGCCAACCACGGGTCGACGCTGCTCGTCGCGAAGGCGCGCTCGCGCACGTGCCGTCGACGACTCTTGCGCGCGTAGTCGGCGAGGATCGGATCGTGGCAGTCGCTCGTCGCGGCCCCGCGGCCAGCGAGCAGGGCCAAGACGAGTTCGGACGCCTCGACTTCGCCGTGCTCGGCGAAGACCGTGTCCAGCATGGCAGCGAGCTCGGCGCGCTCTTTGGTCGGCGTGCTCGTCTCGGCGAGCCGAGCCGTCATGAAGCCACGCAGTTGTTTGGCGACGACGTGGTGCACTTCGTGGAGGTAGTCGACGTCGCGCGTGTCGTCGAACCACACCGTGTTCGAGGCATGGAGGCGGTAGCCGAGCAGGGGCTCGTCGACGTAGGCCAACGCGCCGAGGCGACTCGCTTCCAAGAAGAGGTCCCAGTCGAGGCAGTAGAGCAGCTCGCGTCGTTCGGCGACCTGAGCTCGCAGCCACGCCGTGCGTGCCACGATGTTGGAAGTCGTGACGAGGTGGTTGGCCCGCAGCAGGCGCTCGAAGCGCGTGCGCTCCTGCGCGTCCAAGATCTGCTCCTGCAAGGCTGCATTCCAGCGCACCCACGAGAAGGCACGCGGGAAGAGGTCGGGCATGGACGCCGTCGTGCGGTCGAGGCGGCGGCCCTTCTCGTCCATGACGACGAAGCTCGTCGCGACGAGCTCGGTGGACGTGTCCTCGACGAGGCGGCTCAAGCAGCGCGCGAGGCGATGGGGGTGGAAGACATCGTCCGAGTTGAGAATGGCGACGTAGGGCGTCTCGACCTGGTTGAGGGCGTCGCTGAGTGAGGCGCCGAGGCCTGAGTTCTCGGGGCGCTCGACCACGGTGAGGCGGGGGTCGTCGATGCTGCGCGCGACGCGCACGGTGCCGTCGGGGCTCGCGTCGTCGGCGACGAGGACGGCTACGTCGACGGCTTGGCTGTCGAGGGCGCTGCGGATGGCCTCTTCGATGAAGGCTTCGTGCTTGAAGGACGGGATCACGACCGTGATGGCGGCGCCACCTTCGCTGCTCTGTGGTCGCTCGATGTCGAGGCGCTTCGGCTTCGCCCAGGCCCGGGGCCGGCGCAGCGGCGCGTGCAGGCCGAGGGCCTCGACATCGCGCTCGAAGTCCCCCCCGCGCACGTCGTTCTCGATGAAGTCGCGGTCGCGCGCGACGACGCGCGCGTGGTCGGAGACGCTGCGGTAGGTCTTGCCCAAGGCCTCGACGATCGCATCGCGAGGATCGCGCCGCGCGGCGTCCATCAAGAGCCAGCGTGCCGCGACGAGTCGGCCTGCGCGCTCGAGGAACTCGCTGTCCTTGGAGAGCAAGGCGAGCCAGTCGACGAACCAGCTTCGCGAAGCAACGTGCCAACTCTCGTCGCGGAAGGCGCGGCACAACGCTTCGCTCTCGAAGAGCGGATGACTGGCGGCCGGCATGCCGAGCTTCGCCGCCGCCTCTCGATGCGCGCCCTGTGCTTCGGCGTCACGGACCCGCAGCTCGAGGGCTCGGAGTTCGGCCAGGAAGCTCGCTTCGGGAGAATTCGCTTTGCCCGCAACCTGCCAGTAGACCCGCGCCAGCAAGGACACGACGAAGGCTAGCGCCGGCGCTTCGACGCCGGCGAGGAGGGCCTCGCCCGCTTCGTCGCGCGCGAGGCGTGGGGCCTCGCCGCCGCTGTCGCCGCGCAGCCACCAAGCTTGGAACCAGTTCCGCGGGCCGAGCTCGAGGGTCGCCGCGTGCTTCGCTTGGCGGCGTCGCGGTGCGAGGCCTGGGTTCGCGCCGATCGACCACTGGTAGAAGTCGACGGATCGCTGGGCGATGCGGTCCGCCGAGTAGCGAGCCTCGGCGCGCTGGCGCGCGCTGCGCCCGAGGCGTTCGCGCAGGCCCTTCTGGCCGAGCATGCGATCGAGGGCGCGCGCGAAGTCACTCGCGTTCTCCGTGCGAGCGATGAGGCCGTCGATGCCGTGGCGGAGCATCTCCGGGACACCGCCGCAGTCCGAAGCGACGATGCCGGCGCCGGCGGACATCGCTTCGAGCAAAGAGTAAGGCGCGTTCTCCCAAGTGCTCGCGAGCAAGAAGACATCACATTGCTTGACACACGCGCGCACGTCGGTGAGCGGCAGCTTGCCGAGCGCGCGAACCCGGTCCTCGACGCCGAGCGCCTTGCTGAGCGGCGCGATCTCGCGCTCGAAGTAGCCGACGTTGTCGTCGCCGGCGAGGACGAACATGGCGTCCGGATGGGCCGTGAGGATGGGCTCGATGAGGTCCTTGACGACGTGGATGCCCTTGCGCGGCTCGAGGCGGTTGGCGAAGAAGATCTTGGTCTTGTCCGCCGGCAGCCCGAAGCGCTCGTGGATGTCGACGTTGCCCGACTCGTCGAAGCGCCGCAGGTCGATGCCGTTGGGGATGACCGTGATCGGCTCGTGGATCCCCATGCGCTCGCGCACTTCTTCGGCGAGCCAGAGCGAGCACGAACTGAGCGCCCGTGCACCCCGGATCCCCACACGCTCGACCCAGGCCGTCATCATGCGGTCCCAGCGCTTGGTCGCGTAGGTCGGCATGATGAGTTCGGCCGGCGAATGGAAGCGCACGACGGTCGGGTGCTTCCACGCGGAGCCGAGCAAGGCACCTTCGCCGCCACACTCCGGCATCTCGATGACGTCGAAGGCCTGGGCCTCGAGCTCACGCCCGAGGCTGCGGGCCATGTCCGTCGCGGTCATGACACGGTTCTTGAACCAGCCGAGGCCGTCGCGGTCGAGGTGGGGCAGGAGACGGCTCGTCGGCGTGTAGCGGTGGAAGCGCGTCACCGTCACGCCGTCGTCGTCACGCGTCGTCCGCCCAGGCTGCTGGCTCCCCGCGAAGACGTGCACTTCGTGCCCGAGTCGGCTCAGCGCATGGGCATGGTAGTAGGTGTAGGTCCCGATACCCCCGAAGCCGGTCTCCGGCGGATATTCATAGGACAGGAGCGCGATTCTCATGATGGGCGCTGGCCGCGTGCGGTCCGCGTCAAGGGAGCATCCCCGATTTGCCAGGACGCGTCGAGGATCTTCTCGGCCCGCAGGCCAGGCAGACTCGAGGCCGCGCTCACTCGTCGCCTTGAAGTCCCCCGCGTCGTCGATACCCTCTCGGCGCTTCTTCCCCTCTAGCGCCCCTTCGATTCGCTCGTTCTGAGCCTGCGACTGGGCCGATACGAGCACTGATGCGCGTCGAGCTGATCTTCAAGCGAATCCCGCACCACGCAGGGCACTCGGGCTACGACCAGTTGGCCAAGCATGTGCGGGCCCGCATGTACCACAAGGGGCTCGGCTACCGACTCGCCAAGCAACTGCCGGAGAAGTGGGTCCAAAAAGTCAAGGTCTTCAACTCGGACTGGTACCAGCGCGAGTCGCTGGCCATCGACCTCGCGATCTGCGCCAAGCTGCAGCTGCCGCTCAAGCGGCTCTACCACTATCTCTACGGCGAGGACAGCGTGCGCTTGTCGTCGCGTCTGCGTCCGCGCTGGAACAACAAGGTCATCGCGTCCTTTCACCAACCGAAGGAAGTGCTCGACGGCATGTTCGGGGCCAAGGACTTCATCCGCGGCCTCGACGCGGCGATCACGCTCTGTGAAGACCAAGAGCACTACTTCCACGAGTTCTTGCCAGCTGACAAGGTCTTCACCGTGCACCACGGCGTGGACACCGAGTTCTGGAGTCCGAGCGACAGCGGCGGCAAGCCGAGCGAGCCCTACTTCATCAATGTCGGTTGGTGGCAGCGTGACATCGAGATGCTCTCGGCGGTCATTCGAAAAGTGCACGAGCGCGACAAGAGCGTGCGCTTCAAGATCGTCACCTTCGAGAACCTGTTTCAGCACTACGCAGGCTTGCCCAACACCGAGCTCTTGAGCGGCATCAGTGATGAGGCGCTGCGCGACGCCTACCGCGGCGCGCGCGGCATCTTGATCCCGCTCAAGGCGGTGACGGCGAACAACGCCGTGCTCGAGGCCATGGCTTGTGGGACAGCCGTCGTCGCGACCGACAACGGCGGCTTGCCGGAATACGTCGACGACGCGAGCGGCTTCAAGATCCCGCGTGGCGACGTCGACACGATGACCGAACGCGTCCTCGAGCTCGCCGCTGACGGCGTGCGCGCACACGCCATCGGTCGAGCTGCCCATGCGCGCTCCAAGCGCTTCGATTGGAAGGTCGTCGGCGAGCACATGAGCTACGTCTACGGGCGCATCCTCGGCTCCAAGTGTGGTGACGAGTACTTCCACAAAGACGACCCGACGTCGCGCAACATTTGTTTGCTCAGCGAGGAATACCCACAAGAGACCGGTTGGGGTGGCATCGCGACCTACAACCAGAACCTCGCGCGCGGCCTCGCCGATGCTGGCCACAAGGTCTACGTGATCTCCGGCGCGGTCGACCAGATGTCGGTCAAGCGCGAAGGCAACATCGAGATCCACCGCGTCCGCCTCTACCCGAAGAAGCGTTGGGCGCAGAAGTTCCACTGGAAGTTCTTGCAGCCCTTGTTGCGCAAGCGGACCCTCGAGTTCTTGCGCCGCCTCGAGTTCGGCATCGCGGCGCGCAAGAAGTTCAAGTGGCTGCAGGACCGCGTGCCGATCCACTTGGTCGAGTCGCCCGAGTACTACGGTTCGGCTTGGTTCGTGCAGCGCAAGTTCAAGCAGTATCCTTACATCGTCAAGTTGCACACGCCGGCGCAGGTCAATTGCTACATCAATTCGACGCCGGTGACCCTCGACGTGCGGCTCTGCAACATCTTCGAGAAGGGCTCGACGAAGCGCGCCGACCTCGTCTGCGCGCCGAGCCGCAAGATCATCGACATCTGCAAGAAGCGCTGGATCCCGTCGCTCGACAACGTCGAGTTGCTCGAGTATCCGATCAACACCCAGTTCTACACGCCATCGCCGACGACGTGGCAGAGCGGACCCAAGAACTTCTTGTTCACGGGTCGCTTCGAGAAGCGCAAGGGCGTCGACGTCTTGGTGCAGGCCTTCGACCGTGTCGCGCGAGTGCTGCCCGACATCGAGCTCCACATGGCTGGCCATGACACACCGACCTTCCAGATCGGTGAGCGCAGTGGCGTGACCTTCGGCGAGTACATGAAGACGCTCGACCTCGCGCCGTCGACGCTCGAGCGCATTCACTTCCTTGGCCGCAAGACGCTCGACGAGCTCATTCCGCTTTATCAGCAGGCCTATGCCTGCATCATCCCGTCGGTGTCCTTCGAGAACTTCCCCAACTCCTGCCTCGAGGCGCTCGCCTGTGGCAACGCCGTCATCGTGACCGACGCGGGCGGCATGGTCGAGATGGCGCCCGACGGCGTCGCGGGCATCCACGTCAAGGCGGGGGACGTGACCACGTTGGCCGACGCGATCGACAAGCTCGCGCGCGACCCGGCTTTGACAAAGCGCCTCGGCGAAGGCGCCCGGCGCGTGATCGAAGAGCGCTACGCAACGCCGACGATGATCGCCAAGATCATGAAGAGCTACGAGCGCGAGATTCAGAGAAACCGCTACCGATGAGCGCCGCCGTGAGCCCACGCATCTCCGTGTTGGTCTGTACGCGCAACCGCCCGCACGCCATCTTTGGCTGCCTGCGCTCGATCTTGGCGAGCCCGATGCAGGACATGGAGCTGGTCGTCATCGACCAGAGCACCGACGATCGCACAGGTGAAGAGGTGGCGAAGCTCGAGAGCGACGCGCGCCTTCGCTACATCCGAACGCCGACCAAGGGACTGTCGCGCGCGCGCAACATCGGGATCCGCGCTTCGACGGCGCCGCTCATTCTCTTCACCGACGATGACAATTTCGCTGAAGCCGATTGGGTCGAACGCGTCGTCGACGAGTTCGACAACAATGCGGACATCGACGCCGTCTATGGCCGCGTCCTTCCTTACGCCGCGAACGAGAACGCAGGCAAGGAAGGTTGGCACTGTCCGACGACGATGGAAAAGAGCGAGCGTCACTTCGTGCGTGAGCTGACCAAAAGCACGCACGAGGCCTTGGGCCACGGCAACAACATGGCCTTCCGGCGCAGCGTCTTCGAACGTCATGGCCTCTATATGGAGTGGCTCGGTGCGGGCACGTGGATGAGCGGCGGCGAAGATACGGACTTCACGTTCCGCATCCTGCGCCGCGGCACGCAGATGCTCTACTCGCCGTTGCCCACCGTGCACCACGACAATTGGATGCCGATCGAGAAGAGCAACCGCCAGCTCTACGGCTACATGTTCAGCGCTTCGGTGGTCTTCACGAGGCACTTCTTCCTCGGCAGTGCGACCGCCGCGCGCGTGCAAGCCCGCTTCCTCCGCCAGTATTGGAAGGACTTCTGGGGCTCCGTCAAATGGAAGAACAAGAAGGCGGTCCGTCACCACGGCAAGCTCATGCGCGGCTGGGTCGGCGGCGCCTTCTTCGGCCTGCTGAACCTGCCTCGGCGCATCCCGCGCTACCGGGCGGATTGAAAATAACTCAGTCGAGCGGAGTCCACTTCATGTTGCGCTCGGCGCGCTCTTCGATCACGACGTCGGGACGTAGGCCTTCGACCAAGAAGCGTAGGTCCTCGAGGCGGGTGAGCTGCATCGGTAGAAAGAGCGCGTTGGCGAAGTGCTCGGCGTAGAACTCCTGCTGCACGAAGGAGAAAGAATCGCCGATGAAGAGCAGGCGGCCACGGCCCTTCGGGTTCTCGTAGAAGACCGGCGGTTCCCAGACCTTGAGTTCGTCGGGCAGCTTGAAGTCCTGCTGCGGGTCGACGCGCTTGGCTTCGAGCGGCGGCCGCGCGTGCAAGAAGGGCATGCTCTCCTTGTCGACCGGCAAGGTGAGCAGCTTTCCGAGGTCGCCAAAGGCTGGCCACATGTTGGTCACGAAGCGCTCCCGCTCGAGGACCATGTCGATGGCGCCGAGCCCGCGCAGGTGACGAGCGATCTGACGATAGGACTCGAAGGCGCCGACGCGATTCCAATGACTGTCGGTCATGAGGAAGACACGCTCGCGCTCCATGTGCTCACGCAGCAGCGGTCGCTGATCGAAGAAGGGGACTTCGCTGCCCTCCAACGCACGCACGATGCCGTCGAGGCGTGTCTCGCGTGGACTCGTGACGCGCATATAGGTCGGCAGCTTGTCGCCGTGCATCGTCGCCTTGTTGGGCGCGACGTAGAACACGTAGGCAATGCCGAGCTTCGACAAGTAGGCACGCCGCGCCTCGAGACTGCGCTTCCAGCTGGCAGCTTCGTCGGCGCTCGCCCGGCTCAGACCTTGGTGGTCTTCGAGAATGCCGTCCTTCGTGTAGAAGAGCCAAGGCGCCTCGCCGATCACGACCTGCGGCGACTCGGACACGCCGAGCTGCTTTCGTAGAAAGGTCGCGTGCAGCAGGCGCATGCGGCCGCGCAGCGCGAAGCTGTCGACGTAATAGGCCTCGTAGCGCTCGGCATAGCTGCGTGCCTCATCGAGGGTCGTCGGCCACGCTGGCTCGGCCGCGAGGCTGCGGCCTTCGGCCAGGTCGATGTCGGCGACGCCAAACCAAGGCAAGAAGGTCGGCGCGGTGAGCGTCAGCCCGAAGCTGATGGCCGTGGCCCAGGCTGCGAAGCGACTCTGTGGATGCATGACCTAGCTCGCCGACTTAGAAACGGAAGTAGATGAAGGGATTGTGCGTACCCGCCGCGAGCGCCGCAGTGCACGCCGTCAGGAGCAAGGGCGGCGTCGCCGCGAGCACGATGGTTTCGCTGACGACGAAGCTCGAGCGAGCAAGACCGGTCGACGCAGCGTGACCGCGCTGCCACGTGCGCAGAAGCAACGGCGCAACTGGTGTCGCAAAGACGGCGCCAGCAGCTGCGGCTACCAAGACGGCCGGATCGAGCAACCACATCGCGCTGGCGACACCGGCACCGAGGCCGACCATGGCCGCATAGAAAGCCCCCGCTTGCTCGAGTGTCTCGGCGCGGAACAAGACCCCGCCGCCCACGGCGACGGCGAGGGCATAGACGTGTTGCAGCGCGCGCGGTCGCGCCTCGAGCCAGCGCCCGAGGCCACGTCGCTCGACGATGAGGAAGAGGCCGTGGATGCCGCCCCAGATCACGAAGTTCCAACTCGCCCCGTGCCAGAGTCCGCAGAGCAGGAAGACGAGCACGAGGTTGCGATAGACCACGAGCGGGTGCCCGCGATTCCCGCCGAGCGGGATGTAGAGGTAGTCGCGAAACCACGTCGAGAGCGAGATGTGCCAGCGGCGCCAGAAGTCCTGGTTGCTGCGCGCCACGTACGGATAGTTGAAGTTCTCGGGAAAGCGGAAGCCGAGCATGCGCCCTAGTCCGATGGCCATGTCCGAGTAGCCCGAGAAGTCGAAGTAGATCTGCAGCGTGTAAGCGAGCGCCCCGACCCAAGCGAGCGAGGTGCTCACTTCGCTCGTCGGCAGGTCGAAGATGCGGTCCGCGACCTGGGCAACGGTGTTCGCGATCAGGACCTTCTTGGCGAGGCCGACCGTGAAGCGCAGCGCGCCGCTCGCGAAGTCCTCGATGCGCAGTGATCGTTGTCGCAGCTCAGCGGCCACGTCGACGTAGCGCACGATCGGCCCCGCGACGAGCTGCGGAAACATCGTCACGTAACATGCAAAATCGAGCAGGCTCGACGTCGCCTCGACTTGCCGTCGATAGACGTCGATCGTGTAGCTCATCGACTGGAAGGTATAGAAGCTGATTCCGAGCGGCAGCGCGATCTCAGGGATGCCGCTCAGCGCGAGGCCGTCGGCGCCGACCCAGGTCAGGAAGCTGCGCGCGTTCTCGATGCCGAAGTTCGCATACTTGAAGAAGGCGAGCAGGCCGAGGTTCGTGCACAGCGAAGCGACGAGCCATGCGCGTCCACGTCGGTCGCGACCCTGTCGCCTCGAGATGGCGAGGCCGCAGGCGTAGTCGACGAATGTCGAGAGGACCATGACGAGGACGAGCTCGAACTCGCCCCACGCATAAAAGCCGATACTCCAGGCAAGGAGCCACGCATGGCTCGCCTTGCGCCACGCGTTCGCGCTCGTACCGCTCTGCGCCGACCCGCGCATAGACGGCAGAAAGAGCGCCAGGTAGCCGACGAAGAAGAGCGGCAGGAAGCCGAACAGGAAGACAAGCGAACTGAAGAGCATGACCCAGCGCTGAGCCTAGCCGCCGCGGCCGGCCGACGATGCGAGCGAATGGTCGCGGCGCCCATCCTTGCGGAAGCGCGCATACATCGCGCACGCGCGGCTCAGACGTCGCCGAGCTCCTCGAGGATGTCCGACAAGGTCCCGGTCGGTGCGTCGATGACGATGACATCGTCGGGTCCAGCAGCCTCGTCGTCGTCTCGTTTCGAGTGCAGTGGACGTGGCGGCGTGGCCGGCACTTCGTCTTGGCCTGGCTGGTGCTTCGCGATCCGCCTCCGAGTGGGGGCGACGTAGGGCGCAGCGTGCATCGAAGTGGGCATGTCCTCGGTGTCGGCAGAGGACTGCGGCCCGGCCGTGCGCTTCGCGCCCGGGCGCACGAAGTCGTCCTTCGACTCGAGCCACTTCCGGTAGCGCTCGCGCGTCCATTGGCCGTCGCTCGCGCCGGTCTGGAAGACCGTCTCGAGGCGGAAGAAGTCACCCTTGCGCACGAGGCTGCGCACGGGGGTCGAGGCGCGCAAGATCTCGCACTCGGGCACGCGGAAGTCGAGGTCTTCATGGCGCCGCAAGGTCTGGGCGACGACCGCGACCAGGCAGTCAGCGACTTGCGCGCAGACGAGCGGCTGGATCTCGGACGGAAATGCATGGCAGATGCGCGCCAGGGCTTCGGCGACCGACCCGCTGTGCACGGTGCTGAGCACGAGGTGACCGGTCTCGGCCGCGTCGAGGGTCAAGCGCATGGTCTCGACGTCGCGCAACTCACCGACGAGGATGACGTCGGGGTCTTCGCGCATCGCGTCTTCGAGGCCCTTCGCGAAGCTACTCGTGTCGCTGCCGATCTCGCGTTGCCGCACGAGGCTCTTGCTCGTGCTGTGCACGTATTCGATCGGGTGTTCGAGGGTGATGACGTGCTTGGGCTCGCCCTTGTCGATCTCGCGCAGGAGGGCCGCGAGCGTCGTCGACTTGCCCGACCCGGTCGGTCCGCTGACCAGGATGAGGCCGTGCGGTGCGCGCGCGAGCTCGGCGATCTGTGGGTGGAGGTTGAGTTCGTCGAGCGAAGGCACGCCCTTCGAAAGCAGACGCAGCGCGATGCCGATGCCGCGCATGCTGTGGAAGGCGTTGATGCGGCAGCGCACGCCCGCGATGTCCTTCGAGAGGTCGATCGAGCGCGCGCTCACGAAGTCCCGCCAAGCTTCGGCGTCGAGGACGGCGCGCAAGGCGTCGATGAGCCCTTCGTTGGTCAGGGCGGTGCCGCGGGCGCTGAGACGGCCGTCGACGCGCAGCGTGGCCGGCCGCCCAGGCTCGAGGTGGAGGTCGCTCGCGCCGGCTCGATGGGCGAGTTCCACGTAACTTGCGAGGTTCATCGTGCGCGGCTCTCTCTGGTTCTTGAGCTCTGTCTGCTGCTCTCGGGCATTCTAAGCGCGCTCGGACGCCGGCATTCTTGGCTTCTTCCTGGACTGTCCATTTCGATGTGCGAGTCGATGTGCGAGGATCGGCCCGGCGATCGGAGCGCGCGCACCATGGAATACATAGACGTTTTCAACGGGGATGCCGACGGCATCTGCGCCCTCGTCCAGCTACGACAACACGAGGCGCGGGGTGGCGGCAACCTCGTCACGGGGGTCAAGCGTGACATCGCGCTCGTGCGTCGCGTCCGCGCGGCTGCGGGCGCGCTCGTCACGGTCCTCGATCTGTCCTTCGACAAGAACCGCGACGCCGTCCTCGACTTGCTGGGCGCTGGCGTGCGCGTGCGTTACTTCGACCACCACCGCGCAAGCGAGGACGTCGCGCATCCGCTGTTCGAAGCGCAGCTCGACGCCGCGGCTGACATCTGCACGAGCCTCATCGTCGATCGCTACCTCGGCGGGGCGAGACGCGCTTGGGCCGTCGTCGGTGCCTTCGGCGACAACATGGACTCGAGCGCGCGCGCTGCCGCCTCCACCCTCGAACTGAGTGCTGGCGACATGTCCCTGCTGCGAGAGCTCGGACAGTACATCAACTACAACGCGTATGGCCGCAGCGTCGCCGACCTCTACTTCGCGCCCGACGTACTCTTCGAGCGCCTCGTCGTGCACGAGGACCCGCGCAGCTTCATCCATGACGACGTGGGTTTCACCGTGCTCGCCGACGGCTACCGCGCGGACATCACACAGGCCGAAGCGTGTTTGCCGCTCGAGGTTCGTCCAAAGAGCGCGGTCTACATGCTACCCGACGAGGCTTGGGCGGCGCGCGTCTCGGGCGTCTTCGCGAACCTGCTCGCGAGCGCTGCGCCGCAGCGCGCCCACGCGCTCCTGACGTCCAACGCCGACGGCAGCTACCTGGTCAGCGTGCGCGCGCCGCTCGAGCGGCCCGAGGGCGCGGACGCTCTCTGCGCGGCGTTTCCGACCGGGGGCGGGCGCAAGGGCGCGGCGGGCATCAATCAGCTGGCTCGCGAGGACTTCGATCGCTTCCTAGCGGCCTTCCGTACTGCCTATGCTTGAGCGACGTGCGCTTCCATCTGCGCGCTTCGGCTGTGCGGGGTTCAACGGCTCCTCGAGCTTCCAGCCAAGCGCGCGCGCAGTCGCCTCGTTCGGCGTGTAGTCCGGCTTCAGGATGCCGTTGCGCACGAGGAGGTCGCGGAAGGCCTGTGGGTACTCCTTGCCGAAGACCTCGCCGCGCCGCTCAGGGCGGAAGGCCGTGTTGGGCACGACGACCTCTTCGTCCTCGAAGCCCTCGCGCACGCCCTGGACCGTGTAGAAGAACTCGCAGTCGGCAGTGCCGCGCACCTCGATGCGCTCGCGCGTGGCCTCGAAGACCGCGATCTGGGCAAAGCTCTTCACCGGCGTGACCTGGACGCTGATGCCGCCCTGCGCAGTCACGCAGCGCCAAGCGTCGGGGATGGCGATGAGGGCGCGGCCATCGACGAGGCGCGCGCGACCGCGGAAGTAGGTGCCGGCTTCGTTGCCCTCGAGGCAGGTGAAGCGCAGCATCTTCGAAGGATCGTCGGGGTGGGGGTGGACGAAGTTCTTGGTTCCCGTCGCCGTGAAGCGACCCGAGCTGTAGATGCCGCTGTGGACCGCGGAGCCTGCCTTTCCGTAGACACCGTGCGTGCCACTCTCGGCGTAGATGCCTGTGTCGCCGTTGCTGTCGACGCGGATGGCGTCTTTGCCTGAAGTGGTGACATAGATCGCTTCGTGTCCGCCTGCCGAGATGCGGAGCGCCTGATCCCCGGCCGCACTGACTTCCAGAGCGCGATTTTGAAGCCCTCTAACGTGCAGTGCAGTGCCGCTGCTGCCGACGCGCAGCTCGCCCGTCGTTGGCAGCGCGGTGCTCGGTCCGAAGCTGACGAAGCCACCGCTGTAGCTGACGTTGCCGTTGCGATCGAGGACGAAGGGAGTAGCGCCTGGTAGTCCTTGTGGGCCTTCGATGCCGCGCGGACCCGTCGCGCCCGTGAGCCCCTGCGGTCCGACCGGGCCTTGCACGCCAGCTGGCCCCTGAAGGCCCGCTGGCCCCTGTGGGCCGATGTCTCCACGAGGCCCCGGCAAGCCCTGCGGTCCGGTCGCGCCCTGCGGTCCGCTTGGCCCCTGCGGCCCCTGCAGGCCCGTCGGATCGCCGACCCACTTGCCCGCGGTATCGATCACGAGCCGACTTCCGATCGAAACCGTGGTCGGGTGGATCGGACCACGCACGTCCTCGGCGACCCTCGCGTAGGCATTGGCGGAGAGCTCGAGCCGCGGCAGCATCTCCGCATCGTTCGCGACCTGAACCCCGACATAGAGCGCAGCGCCGTCGAAGAGCGACGCGGGCAGCGGCGACTTCGACCCGAGTTCGATCTTGAAGATGCCGCGGTGCACGGCCACCTGCGGGTGCGCTTCGGTCCAGAGCGGCGTCGTCGCGCTCGCCTGCCGGTACATGCGCAGCGTGAGCGCGACCTGGCCCGTCACCGCGCCGCTCGTCTGGTGCTCGAGCCGGCCTTGGAAGGGAAGGGTCGCCGGCACCTGCGCGAGCAGCGGCGTCGCGAACACGAGGACGAAGATCGTTGTCGATAGTCTGTGCATGGCAGTCGGCCTCAGCGACCGAGGCGGAGGTCAGCGATGTTGGTCAGGTCAAAGCCGAGGAAGGGATCCGAGCTCGGGATATAGGTCGCGCCGACCGTCAACGTCAGGCCGAGCAAGGACGCCTCGTCCGGCAAGAAGAGGCGCAGCGAGAAGCGATTGCTGCCCGTGATCGGCAACGCACCGAGGAGCTGCAGGGTGATGGGATCGAGCTGCAGCTCGCAGAGCCCGAGCGGGATCGGAAAGCTCGGCTTGGCGCTCAAGAAGACTGCCGCGACCGACGGCGTCAGGGTCTGCAAGCCAGAGCCATCGATCTGCAAGTTTGCACCGAGTCTTGGTGCCGTCGTGCGCAGCGAAGGCTGCCGCAATTCTCCGCCACAGCCCTGCCCGAAGCTGCGCGACAAGCCCCCGCCATCGATCACGAAGGCCTCCGTGCCGTGCGTGCCGTCATCGGCCCGCAGGATCACGTGCCGCAGCGCGATCGCGAAGGCGTAACCACCCGCCGGTCGCGACCCGAAGCTGCCGGGCCGCAGGTCCGCTAGGCGACCCGGGTTGAGCAGATCGAGTGTCTCGACGAGCCACGGTTCGGTCCCCGTGGCTGGATCCGTCGCACCGAGGTAGAGGTTGTTCGAGCTGAAGAAGAGGTCGACCGGATCCGACGACGCAGGCCCTGGGACCAAGTCGACCAGGGTCGCCGCGACCGCCGTCGACCACCAGAGCTCGCGTCCATGCACGCCATCGTCGGCACTGAAGGCCACGCGGTCCGTGTGCATCACGGTGAGGTCTCGCGGATCCGAACCCTCTGGCCCCGGTCGCAGGTCGGCGACGGGGTTCGTGCCGCTGGCCGTGCCGTTCGAGAACCAGAGTTCACGTCCGATTTGCCCATCGTCTCCGACGAAGAAGAGGCGGCTCGTCGTCAAAGTCAGCGCGGCGTCGGGGATGCCATCCGCGCCGCCGGCTGCGATGTCCTTGACGAGGCGCGTGCCGCTCGGGCTACCGTCCCCGCGCCACAGGTTGCCGGCAGCCACCCCACCGTCGGCAAACAAGAAGAGGGTGTTTTGGAAGGGGACGAGCGACACGGGATCCGACGACTCCGGGCCAGGCCGCACATCGGCGACGAGGCGCGGGGCGGGGTTCGCGTTCTGCGGGTCGCGCCACTGCAAGGCCCAGAGCTCGCGCCCGCGCACGCCGTCGTCGGCGCTGAAAAAGAGGAAGTTGCCGCAGCGCACGAAGTCGCTCGGGTTCGAACCGAGCGGGCCCGGCCGGATGTCCGCGATGCGTTGACCGTTGCGGCAGAGCTCATAGCCGTGCTCCTCGTCGTAGGCCGAGTGGTAGACGTAGGGACCACAGGTCGTGAGCGAGCGCGGCAGCGAACTCAGAGGCCCAGCATTGAAGTCGACGTGCAGCGTCGTTCCCCGCGTCGTGCCATCCGAGCGCCAGAGCTCGAAGCCGTGCGCATCGCTGTACTGCACGAACCAGGCCTTCCAGTCGTCGGCGAAGACGAGGCTCGGGATATGCAGCGCATGGAGGTCGATGAGCTTCCTCGTGTTGACCGCCGTGCCGTCGGTCACGAAGAGCGCCGGCGCCGTCGCGCCGCCAGGCCAGGCCGTGAACCAAGTCTAGCCGTTCGGCCGCTCGAAGAACTGAGATGGATACGAGCTGCCGCTCCCGCGAACCAGGTCCAAGAGGAGGGTCGGCGCTTGGGCACGCGTACCAGCGTTGACCAAGAGGCTCGCACCCACGAGGGCAGCAAACAGACGAGTTGCGCACATGGTCATCACCGCTCGAAGACGTTGGTGAACGAACCGGGGTAGTAGTCGCGCGCCTCCGTCAGCACGAGGGCCTGGAAGTAGACCCGTGGCAAGACGAGGCCAGCTGGGAAGGACAGCGCGGTCTGCCCATCGGCACGCGAAACGAAGGTGGCCGTGATCGTCACGAGGGAGGCAGGGTCGAGCTCGAGGACGTGGCGCAGCGGCGGCAAGGCCAGCGGCGTCGCTGCTCTCCGGGTCGCGGCGAACCAGACCACGAAGTCGTGTTGCTTGCCGCGATAGTCGAGCGTGAAGGGCAGCCCGTTGACCGCCGCCCGCTGCCCGTCGACGAGCGGCAGAATGGCGAGGCCTCGTTCCAAGCTCGTCGTCCCAGCGCTCGTCGCGAGCTCGACCCTGGTCCAACCCGGTCGCGCCACGTCAGGGCTCTCGAAGACGACGCGATCTGGGCTGCGAGTCACGATGCGGGCGTTCGCCGAAGCGACCCTCAGCACCGGATTCGTGCCGGCATCGAGCGCCGTTCCGCGCAGCGCGACGCGGGTCCCTGCGACGGGCGGCGCAAAGCACGGGTCGCAGCCCATGAGCCACGGCCGACCATCGGGACCAGCATCGAGGTTGGCCGAGAAGCCGCCTGTCAGGGTGGAGGTTCCCGCCGCGGCCCGCCCTGCGGACCCTCGGCGTGCTGCTCGGCCTCGCCACCGCG
>CALLZN010000302.1 GCA_937858895.1 uncultured bacterium
TCCACATCTACGACGTCGGCTTCCAAAGTCCGAACGTGGACGCGACCAAGCGGCTGGTCTACGCCACCGCGCTCTTCCTAGTGCTCCTGGTGACTGCGATGAACCTCGTCGCGATCATCGTCCGCAATCACCTACGTAAGAAGTACGCGTCCAGTGCCGTCTGACAATGTTGATCCCTTCGAAGTCGATCCGCACGCTCCCGCGAACGTCGATGCAAGCAGCAATGCGGGCCGGAGCCGCCACGACATGACGGAAGAACTGCCACAACATGGCCCGCGCATGGATCGCAAGCCAAGGCCGCAGAGAGCGCAGACGGCGCTCTGCACCCCGCCCGATCCGATCGTCTCGATCCGCAACCTGTCGCTCTTCTACAGCGACAAGCAGGCGCTCTTCGACATCTCGCTCGAGATCCCGAAGCGCAAGATCACGGCACTGATCGGACCATCGGGCTGCGGCAAGTCCACGCTGCTGCGCTGCGTCAACCGACTCAACGATCTCATCGACGGCGTGCGCATCGAGGGCGACATCCTCTTCGAGGGCAAGTCGATCAAGGATCCGACCCTCGACATCAACATGCTGCGCAAGCGCATCGGGATGGTCTTCCAGAAGTCGAATCCCTTCCCGAAGTCGATCCGCGAGAACATCGCCTTCGGCCCGCGCATCCACGGCATCAACGACAAGGCGACCCTCGACGAGATCGTCGAGAAGAGCCTGCGCCGCGCCGCGCTCTGGGACGAAGTCAAGGATCGACTCGGCGAGAGCGCCCTCGGTATGTCGGGCGGCCAGCAGCAGCGCCTGTGCATCGCGCGTGCCATCGCGGTCGAGCCCGAGGTCATCCTCTTCGACGAACCCTGCTCGGCGCTCGACCCCGTCGCGACGAGCAAGATCGAAGACCTGATGGAAGAGCTCAAGCACGACTACACGCTGCTCGTCGTGACCCACAACATGCAGCAGGCGTCGCGCGTGTCGGACTACACGGCCTTCTTCTATCTCGGCAAGCTGATCGAATACCAGCCGACCGAAGAGCTCTTCACGCGGCCGATCGTGAAGCAGACCGAAGATTACATCTCGGGACGCTTCGGCTAAGCCTCGGCTTCGTCGATTTCACTCGAGGCGCAGCAAGGCATCGCCGGCCGCGACCGCTTGGCCGGGCTTCACGTGGATTGCGCAGACGACGCCAGCGGCTTCGGCGGTGATCGGGTTCTGCATCTTCATCGCCTCGACGACGACCAGAGTCTGCCCGGCTGCCACTTCGGCGCCGACTTCGACTTCGACGCTGACCACGATGCCCGGCATCGATGCGCGCACGTCACGTGGACCTGCAGCGGCATGCCCGGCGACGCGACGCGCTAGGAGCTCGCGCTCATCGACGACATCGATCGCGAGTCGCTCGCCGCGCCAGACGAGTTCGCGACCGTCCGTTCCGTTCTCGATCGCGAAGTCGTGGCTGCCGGCGTCGACGAGCATGTGGAGGGCGGCGCCTGCGCCGACGCGTCGGCCGTCGACTTCGAAAGTCTTCCGTCCGTCTTCGACGACCTCGCCCTCGAAAGACGAAACGTGGGCGACCGTGACCCCGTTCGCGTCGGTCTCGAACCAAACGCAGCGGCGCTCTGCGGTGTCGCCCTTGCCGATCGTCACGTAATACCGCATCAGCGCCTCCCTGCTCGTCGAGCAGCGAGCACCCAGGCTTCGACCGGCGCTGCGACCTGGTCGTCCGTCGTAACACGGGCGCCGTTGCGCCGCGCGAGGAGCCCCTCCTTCTTGGCGAAGGCAGCCGCGATCGCCGCGATGTCGGCGTCGAGGCTCGCCGCGATCCCAGGCTCGTCAGCGATGAGCTCGAGCAAGCCCGTGTCGTAGTCACCGGACTGGAAGGGCTGCGAGCGGAGCGCCTTCGCGGCAACCGAGATCGACGTCTTGACTCCGGAGATGCGCAGCTCAGCGAGCGCGCGGAGCATCTTGCGGATCGCCAACTCGCGGGTCGGCGCCCAGACGATGAGCTTGGCCAGCATCGAATCGTAGTAAGGCGTCACCTCGAGCCCGGCGTTCAAGGCCGAGTCGATGCGGACGCCCGGCCCCCCGGGCATCGAGATGCGCTCGATCGTCCCGAGGCTCGGAAAGAAGGTCAGCGGGTCTTCGGCGTTGATGCGCCCCTCGATCGCCGCGCCACGCGCAGGCCCTGGATCGGCGGCGTGTCCGCCGGCGGCGACCCGTAGTTGCTCCGCCACGAGGTCGACGCCGTAGCACTCTTCGGTGATCGGGTGCTCGACCTGCAAGCGCGTGTTCATCTCGAGGAAGTAGAACTCGCCTTCACTGTAGAGAAACTCGACCGTGCCAGCCCCGACGTAGCCGATCGCCGCGCTGACGCGGCGCGCCGCCTCGCACATGGCGGCCCGCGTCGCGGGCGTCAGCACGACACACGGCGTCTCCTCGACGAGCTTTTGGTGGCGACGCTGGACCGAGCACTCGCGTTCACCATAGGTCACGACCTTGCCATGGGTGTCTGCCATGACCTGGACCTCGACGTGGCGCGGCTTCGTGAGGAACTTCTCGAGGTAGACCCGACCATCGCCGAAGGCGCCCTGGGCTTCGGCGGCGGCGAGCTTGGCCGCTTGGGCGAGCTCGCTCTCGTCGCGGACGATGCGGATGCCCTTGCCGCCACCGCCAGCGGCCGCCTTCAGCATGACTGGGAAGCCGATCTCTCTGGCGAAGCCCAGCAATGCCTGTGGGTCCGAGCCCTCTTGGTTGATCCCGGGGACGACCGGGACGGCTGCCTCGGCAGCGGCCTCGCGGGCGGCGATCTTGTCACCCATACGCCGGATCGCGGCCGCCGAGGGACCGACGAAGGTCAGCCCTGCCGCCGCGACGGCCTCGGCGAATGCAGCGTTTTCCGACAGGAAGCCATAGCCCGGATGGATGGCCTCGGCGCCGCTCCGCTTCGCCGCCTCGACGATGCGGTCGGCCCGAAGGTAGGAATCGCTCGGCGCAGGCCCCCCGAGGACGACCGCTTGGTTCGCCAAGCGAACGTGAAGCGCGTCCCGGTCGGCCTCCGAGCAAACGGCCACGACCTCGATACCGAGCTCGCGCGCGGTCCTCAAGACGCGCAGCGCGATCTCGCCGCGATTCGCGACCAGGATGCGTCGAAACATGCGCGGCAAGATATCGGCTCGGCCGCCTGAAGTGGTTATCTTCTCTCGCAGACGCGGCCGATAGCAAAGGACATGTCGTCCCACGCCCCTCGCCGCCGTGCTTCCCCGCCCGTAGCCCCTCCCTCGAGCTCTGCGAACGACCTCGCATCGCTCATGGCTGCTCCGGGCTCCTCAGGTTCGACACACGACGCTGCCACGAGCGCAGCAGGCACAGGAGTAGAGATGTCCAGCGAGACCCCCAACAAGACCGCGAAGCTCACGATCGGTGACAAGACGATCGAGCTTCCGGTACTCGAGGGATCGGAAGGCGAGGTCGCGATCGACATTCGCAACTTGCGCAGCCAAACAGGTGCCATCACCTACGACCCCGGCTTCGGCAACACCGGGTCGTGCCTGAGCAATATCACTTACCTCGACGGCGAGCAGGGCATCCTGCGCTACGCCGGCTACCCGATCGAGCAGCTCGCCGAGCAGAGCAACTTCCTCGAGGTGAGCTGGCTCCTCATCCACCAAGAGCTACCCACCAAGGATGAGCTCGCTGAGTTCCACCGCGAGATCACCTACCACACGATGGTCCACGAGGACCTCAAGCGCTTCTTCGGCAGCCTGCCCAAGACGGGGCATCCGATGGCGATCTGCGCGGCGACGGTCGGCGCGCTCTCGACGTTCTACCAAGACGTCAAGTACGACGACCCAGAGGATCAACGCTGGGCAGCCGCGGTGCGGCTCCTCGCGAAGATGCCGACGATCGCTGCCTACAGCTACAAGCACAGCAAGGGCCAGCCGTTCATGTATCCGCAGAACGACCTGAGCTACCCGGAGAACATCCTGCACCTGATGTTCGCGACGCCGTGTGAGCCCTACGAGCCGGACCCGGTCATAGCTCGGGCCTTGGATCTGCTGCTCATTTTGCACGCCGACCACGAACAGAACTGCTCGACGAGCACGGTGCGCACCGTCGGCAGCTCGCACGCCAACCTCTTCGCGAGCGTGTCCGCTGGCATCTCGGCGCTCTGGGGTCCGCTGCACGGTGGCGCCAACCAAAAGGTCATCGAGATGCTCATCTCGATCCTCGACGGCAACCGCTCGGCGAAGGACTTCATGAACCTCGCCAAGGACAAGGCGAGCGGCGTGCGCCTCATGGGCTTCGGCCACCGGGTCTACAAAAACTACGACCCCCGCGCGCGCATCCTCAAGCAGAGCTGCGATGAAGTGCTCGCCCGCCTCGGCACGAAGAACCCGCTGCTCGAGATCGCCAAAGAACTCGAGGCCATCGCGCTCAGCGACGAATACTTCATCGAGCGCAAGCTCTACCCGAACGTCGACTTCTACTCTGGCATCATCTACCAAGCGCTCGGCATCCCGATCGACATGTTCACGGTCTTCTTCGCGCTCGGTCGCCTGCCCGGCTGGATCTCGCAGTGGCTCGAGTTCCACCGCGACGCTGACGCGCGCATCATGCGCCCGCGCCAGATCTACACGGGCGCTACGACGCGCGACTACGCGCCAGTCGACAAGCGCTGAGGTTCGACGGGCCCGCGAGTTCCAGTTCTGGGCGGAGCAGTCGGTGTCGCTGTAGCGCGCTAACCGGACACCCGATCACGCACCGCTCGCACGAAGCCGAGAAGATCGTCGAGGTCGCGCTCGACGATGCGGCGCAGGATCGCCAGATCGACCTGCAGGTATCGGTGCACGACGACGTTGCGGAACGAGACCATGCGGCGACAGGTGCTGCCCTGTGCTTCGCTGATCCAGCCGGCGCCGACCAACCGGTTGAAGACCTGTCGATGATCGGCGGGCTCGCCGAGATTGTGCTCCGCCGCGAGCGCGTAGGCGACGTCGAGCATCGCCTGAATGGCGATCTGCAGCGTGTGCTCGACGAACCGCTCCTGAACCTTGTCGGTGGCGAGGCGATCGAGCTCACCCAGCTGCCGCAGCTCCGCCACGCAATCGGTGATGAAGGCGAGCCGCTTCTGCACCAGGTGCGCGACGCTCATGCCTTCTCCAGCACCCGCCGGCGGTACTCGCGCAGGAATGGCTCCAGGTCGTCGTAGGCGTTGCGCTGACGGACCTCAAACTCGATGCGGGCGTCGTGGTCACCGTCCAACAACAGCACACGATCGGCCAGCACGTGGTGGCAGAGGTCCGGTGAGGCAGCATCGAGCGGCACGAGATCGACCGGGCGCTGCAGCAACTGAGAGAGCTGTTGCTGCATCTCCGCCAGCCGGTCGAGATCTGCGACTTCCGGTCCGCCACGTCGACCCAGCACGACCGCGATATCGACGTCGCTGTCGTGGCATTCTCGGCCACGCGCCACGCTGCCGAAAAGGTAGGCGGCCACCAGACCTCGTCCGTTGGTCACGAACCAACGGCGCAGCGGGTCGGTGATCGTATCGCGCAGCATGCAACGCAGTCTATTACAGGGCGACGCTCGCCGGAAGCACGGGCGTTCAGGTAGCGACCTCGCCGCCGTCAGTCCTCGCGCTCGCCGCGCCGCCACGGCTCGCCGGGCTGGTCGCGTTCGGCCTGCTCGCCGATCTCCAGGTCCGACACTGCGCGCAGCGTCGGGTCGACTTCGAGCACATGGCCGAACGGCACCAGGTTGGCCGACTCGAAGTCGTCGTCGTCGTGCTCGGCGCCGCACAGCACCTGCGAGTCGCCGTCGTCGTCGCGGCAGTCGAAGCGCGCCGGCTCCTTCGCGTCGAATATGTGGCTTCCGACGATCGTGCGCAGCTGCTCGAGCGGCGCGTCGGGCCCACCTTCGGCGACCAGGTCCGCGTGATGCCCCGTCTCGCATTCGCACGCGTAGACCGCGCGCGGCCACGCACGGGTACTTGCCGTCGGTCGTCGGCCACACCAGCTGCAGCACCTCGAAGTCGTGCTTTCCGTGTTCTCGATCACCTCACGCAGCGTCGACTGGCGGACGTGGAGAAGAGGCGTGCTTTGACACATGCCAGGCGGGGCGGCCCGCATACGGGCACGCTTTTGGCACGCCGTCGCGCATGCCTACGACAACGCTTCGGTCCGTCCTCTTTTCCGTCTTGGCGGCCCTCGCGGCGACCTCGGCTGCGAGATCCCAAGTCTCGACCCTCATTGGGCTTGCTGATGATGCCACGGCGAGTTCCGGTGAGCTCCACAGCCAAACGGTCGATGCCGCGGCTTGCAAAGCTGCGACTGTCATTTGCAACGCTGCAAGGCTCGCTGTGCCCGCCTACGCCGGTGGTGCTGCCTACGACCCGCGCCACGACGCGACCTGGGTGAGCGACGGGAAGTCTCTAGAACTCATGTCGCTCGCCAACTGCAAGGTCATGGTCTCGGTGCCGGCCCAGGTCATGAATCCCGCAGCCGTAGTCTCGGGCCTGGCCTGCTACGACGGCGGGCGACGCCTCCTCCAGCTCGAGACCATGCCGGGTTACGCCGCGCTGCGCAGCTATGACGTGACGACACTTGCGGTCGTTCCGCTGCGCGATGGCTGCACGCTGCCGCTGCCGACGAACACGTACTGCGCCGGTCTCGCGATCGACGAAGCGAGCGGCACGGTCTGGGTGAGCGTCACGGAGCCGCGCATCCTCACTGCGCGCAACTTCATGCGCGCGAGCCGGCTCAGCTCGAAGTGCGTCCCGCTCTGCGAGTTCGAGATCCCGGTCTGCGGACCGCCGCTCATCGGCAGCGAGGTCACGGGGCTCGCCTTCGACATCTGCACGTCGCGGCTCTTCGCGAGCTTCTCCCTCCACACCCTGCCGATCAAGATCATCGACGCGGCCAAGTGCAGCTACCGCCTCGAACCCTGCTGCGACAAGGGGCTCGCCGGCAAGTGGCGCGGCTTGGCGCTGCGCTCCACGGCGAGTCTGCGCTTCTACGCGTGGGGCTGCACCGGAAAAGGCTGCCAGAACTGCCCGAACCTGCGGACCCTGCCCTTCGGCGGCCTGCCTGCCGTCGGGAACAGCGCCTTCGGGTTCGACCTCGTCGATGCTCCGCTCCCGTCCTTTGCGATCATGATTGTCGGCGCGGGTCGCTGCACGAAGGGCCTGGGGCTGCCCTTCCTCTGTGGCGCGATCTACCCATCGCTGCAGCCACCGACCTTCTTCCTCGGCCCCTTCGCACTCACAGGGAGCGGCCAGTGTCAGGGCACCTTGACGTTGCCGCTGCCGATCCCGGCCGACCCGGGACTCTGCGGCGCGGAGCTCTGCTTCCAGTGGGTCGTGATCTGCGGCTCGATCTCGGACTACGCGCTGACGTCGACCTACGAAGCGACCCTGCGCTGAGCTGGCGGCGCGTCTGCGAGGGCTCGAGACGTCAGCCTCAGGTCTTGACTGCGGCCGCCGCCTTCATCGCGTCGATCTTTTTGGCGAGCTCTTCCGCGCGTGCCGTCCGCTGCGCGAAACCCAGGATGTCCCCGTTTCGCTGCAGGTCGCGCGCCTCGACGCATAGCCGCTGCTGGCTTGGAGCATGCGCAGCGTCTTGCTCGCGCTGCAGCTCGTCGCAAGCTGAAGCAAGCCGGAGCACTTCGACCACGACGGCTCGCTCAGAGCGGGATATTGCCGTGACGCCGCGGCGGGTTGCGATCGGTCTTCGTGCGCACGAGCCGTAGCGCGCGGATCAACTCGTGACGCGTCTGCGATGGTTCGATGACGTCATCGATGTAGCCGCGCGCGGCCGCCGCGTAGGGACTGTAGAAGCGCTCCTTGTAGCGCGCGATGAGCTCGCGTTCGGCCGCGAGGGCCTCGGGCGTCCCAGGCTTGCCAGCCTCGGCGATCTCGCGGCGAAAGATGATCTTTGCTGCACCCTCAGCGCCCATGACCGCGATCTCGGCCTGCGGCCACGCAAGGTTGACGTCGCCGCGGATGTGCTTGCTCGACATGACGTCGTAGGCGCCGCCGTAGGCCTTGCGCGTGATCACCGTCAGCTTGGGCACCGTCGCCTCGCAGTAGGCATAGAGCAGCTTCGCGCCATGCAGGATGATGCCGCCGTGCTCCTGTTGCGTGCCAGGTAAGAAGCCGGGCACGTCCTCGAAGGTCACGATCGGGATGTGGAAGGCGTCACAGAAGCGAATGAAGCGCGCCCCCTTGATGCTCGCGTCGATGTCGAGCACGCCGGCCAAGTACTGCGGCTGGTTGCCGACGATACCGACGACCCGGCCATCGAGTCGCGCGAAGCCGACGATCAAGTTCCGCGCGAAGCGCGCATGGATCTCGAAGAAGTCTCCATCGTCGACGACCGCCGTCACGACCTTCTTCATGTCGTAGGGCTGGTTGCTCTCGTGCGGCACGAGCTCGTCGAGCTCCGGACAACGCCGCTCCGGATCGTCCTGGCTGGCGCGGTTCGGCGGCCCGTCGAGGTTGTTCTGCGGCAAGTAACTAAGGAGCTGCCGCACGAGCGCGAGACATGACGCGTCGTCTGCAGCAGTCAAGTGGGCGACGCCCGAGACCTCGCTGTGCACGCGCGCGCCGCCGAGGTCCTCGCTCGTGACCTCTTCGTGCGTCACGGTCTTGACGACGTCAGGACCCGTGATGTGCATGTAGCTCGACCCTTCGACCATCAAGATGAAGTCGGTGATCGCCGGCGAGTAAACAGCGCCGCCGGCGCAGGGCCCGAGGATGGCCGAGATCTGCGGGACGACGCCCGAGGCGAGCGTGTTGCGCAAGAAGATGTCGGCATAGCCGCCGAGGCTCACGACGCCTTCTTGGATGCGCGCTCCGCCCGAGTCGTTGAGGCCGACGATCGGCACACCGACCTTCATCGCCTGGTCCATGACCTTGCAGATCTTGGCGGCGTTCGACTCGGAGAGACTGCCGCCGAAGACCGTGAAGTCCTGGCTGAAGAGCAGCACTTGGCGCCCGTCGATCGTCGCGGAACCGGTCACGACGCCGTCGCCCAGGTACTGCTTGTCCTCCATGTCGAAGTCACGGCAGCGGTGGGTGACGAAGCGATCGATCTCACGGAAGCTGCCCGGATCGACCAGGAGCTCGACGCGTTCGCGAGCGGTCAGCTTGCCCTTCTCGTGCTGCTTCTCGATGCGGTCCTTGCCCCCGCCTTCGAGCGAACGCTCGATCTCGGCGCGCAGCCGGTCGAAGGCCGGATGTTCCCCGCGCGCGCTCATCGGGCTGGCTCCACGATCTCACCGAGGACGCCGCCGAGGCTCTTCGGGTGGATGAAGGCGCACTTGCTCCCATGCGCGCCTGGTCGCGGCGCATCATCGAGGACCTGCAGGCCGGCGGCGTCCAGCCGTCGCACTGCGTCGCTGGCATCGGCGACTTGGAAGGCGATGTGGTGCACGCCGGGTCCGCGCTTCGCGAGCGCCTTCGCGATCGGAGAATCGTCGCCGGTCGGCTCGAGGAGCTCGATTCGCGTCGCCCCAGCGAAGAGGACGGCGACGCGCACCCGCTCGGTCGGGACCTCCTCGATCGAGTCGAGGCGCAGACCGAGCTGGTCGCGATAGATGCGGACGGCGTCGTCGAGGTTCTCGACGGCGATCCCGATGTGGTGCAGAGCTTCGATCATCGGCGGCAACTCTCGGGACCAGCAGGGACCGTGTCAAACGGCAGTCGCCCCGCTTCGTGAGGACAGGTTTGCGGGAGGGGCTACCCAAGGCAATCGGTCGCGCGTATTCTCGTGGTGGTCGTAGCCCATCCTCCCGGGCCCCGGCCCCCCAACTGCCCATAGCTCTGAGTCAAAACGCACGATGGAGGGTCGTGCGTCGTGCGCCTGCTAGAAGCACAAGAAGCAGACGAGCACAGAGCCGTGAGCGGAGTCGCCTGAACATCGTTGTCCCACCCCATGCCTCAGCTCCTGAACCACAGTGGCAAGGTCATGCAGCACGGAATCGTGCTCGTGCTGCCCCCGCTCGCGACCGCCTTGCTGCTGCTCTTCTACGAAGTCGAGAATCCCTGGTGGCGCTGGGGTCTCTCGCTCGGCCTCGTCCTCGCGGCCACTTCGAGCCTGCTGACCCTCGTGCACCTGAGCCGCCAGACTTATCTGCGCATCGCCAATGGTCTGTCGACCGCTCGACTCGGGCCTGACGCCGCGAGCGAAGCCGCGGTCCCAGCCAACCGCGAGCTCGAGCACGTTCTCGACGAGATCGACGGCATCTGCCAGAGCTTCGAGCGCCAGCGAGCTGCGCAGGAAGACGCGCGCAGCCTGGTGACGACACTGATTTCATCGCACAACGAGCCGATACTCGTCGTCGACGAGCGCCTGCGAGTCATCGACCTGAACGACGCCGCGGCGCTGTTCTTCGGCGAGTCCGCTGCGAGCCTCTGTGGCAGAACGGCGCTCGAGCTCGGCATCGCGGGCCTCCTCGACAAGGACGCCTCGCACTATGGAATCCACCTCGGGGCGCGCGAGGTCAAGCGCATCAGCTTCCTCGATGGGGCTTCGCGCAAGACGCTCTTGCGCGTGACCGGGAACGAAGCCGCGGCTCTTGATCGAGCGCCGAGCCCTGCTTCCTTGCCGGCGAGCTTCGCTTCGAACGCCCACGAGACGTCGTCGTGGCAAGTACTCGTGGGCGCCCTGATCGCGGTCACGAGTGAGCAACTGACGGCGATCCGCAGCCTCGCCGCTACGGTGCGCGGTCAAGTCGAAGAGCCGCTTCCGCCCGATTGGCGGAGTCGCTTCTCGAAGTCTCTGGAGAAGATCGGACGCCACGTCGAGCAACTCTCCAAGTTCTCGGATGGCTACGCCGCCTTGGTTCGTGTGCCGGCTCCTGTTGCGCGAGAGATCGAGCTGCGCTCATGGCTGAACGAGATCATCGACAGGGACGAGCAAGGGATCACGGTCGAAGGCGGACCCGCGATTACCCTGCACGGCGATCCGATCTTGCTCGAGCAGGCTCTGCGTAACGCGATCGCCTTCGGCGTCGCCGCGAGCGCGAAGACCGACGGCGAGACCCACCTCTCGTGGCAGGCGACCCCGGACGAAGTCTGCATCCACATCGATGACGAAGGACCGACGCTCGCACCAGGAAGCGACGTCTTTGTTCCGTCGAGTCGCACCGCGGATGAGCGTGCGAGCCACGCGCTCGGCATGGCGCTGGCGCGCCTCATCGTCGAGGCCCACGGCGGTCGTCTCGAAGTCGCCTCGTCAGCGTCGCAGAGCGGTTGTCGGACGAGCCTGCGCCTTCCTCGCGATGGCGTCGCTTTCGAGGGCGACAACGAACGCGCGGTGTTGATCCCGGCCGCTTCTCGCCGCGGCGACGGCAGCACGGCTAGCGTCGACGCGCGAGCCAAGTCCGACTCGTTGCGACGTCAGCGGTCATAGCAGAGCTCTTCGAAGCGGATGGTCGCGGTGCACGGCGTCGCCGCATCCTTCGGCGTCGCGCCATCTTCGCCGAAGACATCGAAGCGGATACTGCCGCTGCGCGGCCCTTTGATGTCGATCGTCACGAGGCCGAAGCCATTGCCGCGCGTGCCCCAGATGCGGGTCTTGTTGCCTCGCTCCTTCGGGATCGGGCCGACCTTCTGACCGTACTGGAAGGGCGAGCTCGTGAACTCATAGATGAAGGCCCCGTCGACCGGCCCGACCTTCATGAGTTCGTGGTGATGTCGGTCGCCGCTGAGGACGATGACGCCATCGATGCGCTTCTCGCGCAAGAAGGCCTCGAAGCGCGCCCGCTCTTGCTTGGCCTCTTGCCAATGCCCTTCTCCGACGAAGCCTTCCTCGAAGATCTGCGTGCCGCTGACGATGAGCTTCACGGGCGCATCGCTCGCGAGGAGGCTCGCTTCGAGCCAGGCGACCTGCTCGGCGCCCCAGATCGTGGCGTCCGGCAAGAGGCGCTTTTTTTCGTCGCGGGTCCGCTTGAACCAGCGTCCATCGAGGAGCCAGCACTCGACGGGACCGTGCCGGAACGAAGTCGCGACCCCTTCGCGCGGCGCGCCCTCGGGCTTGTCGGGGTTGGCCCAAACCTGGCTGAAGGCTTCGAGCGCCGCCTCCTTGTGGACGAAGCGCGCGTCCGCGTCGTTGGCCCCGTAGTCGTGGTCATCCCATGTCGCATACGAAGGGACGCTGCGCAGGACCTTTTCGAGCGACGGTAGGCGGCGCGTTTGCAGGTGGCGGGCGAGCATCTTTTCGCGGCTGTCCCAATCGCCATCCTTCGTCGTCGTGCTGAAGCGCGTCGGCCCCGTGCCGCCGTGGACGAAGTAGCTGTTGTCGCCGGCCCAGACCATGAGGTCGGGCGCATGCGTCGGAATGTGCGCGAAAACGGGAGTGCGTCCGAACTCCGAGTCGCGCGAGCAAGAACCAAAGGCGACGACGACGCGACCCGTGTCGCTCGGCGCGGGCGCGAACTTACCGCTGACAGTCACGGACGCAGCACTCGAGCCCTCGCCGCTCGGAGCGACGCGCGCGACGAAGCTACCGGGACCGACCTTGCGGAAGATCGCGATGCGACAGGAATCACCGCGATCCAGCACTTCGCTAGCAGCGACGAAGGGGCCACCGTCGACCGAGATCTCGGCGCGCGGCGCAGCCTCGGCAGCACTTGGCGCGAGTCGATACCAGAGTCGAACTTCATCCGTGCCGACATGCCCGAGCATGGGGCCGGCATCGAGCCAGGGCGGGAAGTCGGCGGACCGCGCCTCGACGTGCGGATACTCGTCCGAACACGACAGGAGCGACGCGACACAGCAGCACACGATTCCAAGCAGCGTTCGCATGCCGGCCGACCATAGGGCGGGGAAGAGCGAGCGCGACCCTTGATCGGCTGAGTCAGTCGGGATCAAGTCCAAGGCCGCGGCGATCCGTCGTCTTCGAGATCGTCGTCTTCGAGATCGTCGTCTTCGAGATCGTCGTCTTCGAGATCGTCGTCGTCATCTTCGAAGTCGAAGTCCAAGTCGTCGTCGTCTTCTTCATCCAAGTCGTCGTCCTCATCGAAGTCCGCGACCGAGAAGTCCTCCTGAAAGCTCGCAACGACGAGCGCGAGCACATGCCCGAGCACATGAATGCGATAGAGCGCGAGCTGCTTGGCATCGGGCGGATCGAAGTCGAGTTCGGCTTCCATGTCCGCGGCATCGATGCCGGCGCGCACGCCGATCGCGACCCGCGCGGCGTTGAGCGCCGCCATCCACGCGCTGCGGTGCGACTCCGGGATGCGCAGGCTGTAGCCGCTCCAAACTGGCTCCGGGCTCAGGCTGTCGAGGTCGCGCGCGACGATCGCGCGCCGCGACTCGAAGAGCGCGATCAAGTCAGGCTTGCTGTAGCGCTCCCAGTCGGCCTCGCGCTCCGGATCGTCGACATAGCTGTTCGGGAAGAGGCGCACACGCACGTCCTCCGAGTCGTCGAGCAGAATGTCCGGCACCTCGCGCAAGGCGCGGGCGTAGCCAGCGGCCAGGTGACGGAAGAGCAAGCTGCCGTCCGCTTCGACCTCGATGCTCGGGAAGTTCATACTGCCGTCCCCGGTCCGGCCTAGGCGTCGCCCGGCTCGAGCGTCACCTTGAGGCTGAAGCTCTGGAGCTTGGCGACATAGATCTCAGCTTGCTCACGCGCGCCGGTCCATACGACCGACTTTCCGAGCTCATGGACTTCGAGCATGAGGCGCTCGGCCCTCGAGGCCGGGTAGCCAAAGACCCGTTGGAAGACCTCGGTCACGTAGCTCATCAGCGTGATCGGGTCGTCCCAAACGATGACGTTCCAGGGTGGAGCCGTGCGCGTCTTGGTCTCCGGCTTGGTCGCCGGCTTCTCGCGGGTCGTCTTCGCCCGGCTGCAGAAGCAGCGGCCGCTGGT
>CALLZN010000303.1 GCA_937858895.1 uncultured bacterium
CGGATAGCGGTCGACCGGCAAGAAGGCGAAGCCGATGAGGCCCGTCACGACGAGCACGGCGATCAGCATGGTCGCGAAGACGGGGCGCTCGATGCAAACGTCGGCGAGGCGCGACACCTCAGTCGCTGACCTCGAGCGTCGTGCCGCTCTGCAGGCCACGGGCGTCGGCGATGACGGCGCTGCCTTCGACGATCTCATCGACGGTGCCGTTGACGGTGCCATCGAGGGTGCGCTCGAGGATCTCGATGTGTTCACCGAGCTGACGGCCGCAGCGAACGACGACGCTCTTGGCCACGAGGCCGCGTTCGGAGCGGTCCGCGACGAAGACGCGCGTCACGCCGGCAAACGACACGACGGCCAGTTGCGGCAGCGCCAGGGCAGTGGCGCGTTCGTCGACGACGATGCGCGCTCGGCAGAAGGCGCCTGGTTGGAGGTCCCGGTCGGCTTCGCCCGTGATCGCTTCGATCCAACGTGTGCGCGTGAGCCGGTCGATCGATGGCGCGAGGCGCAGGACGCGCGCGCTGTGCTCTTGGTCGCTCGCCCCGTCGACAGTGAAGAAGACGCTTTGGCCGGTTTGCACGGCAGCGGCTTCGAGTTCGGGGACGCGCAAGATGACGCGGAGCGGCGCGATGCGGACGAGGCTCACGATGGCTTGACCCGGGTCGAGGATCTGGCCGACCGAAGCGTGCCGCGTCGTGACACGTCCGCGCCAGGGCGCGCGCAGCGTGGCCTCTGCGAGGCGGCGCTCGGCGGCGCGCAGGTCGACGCGCCGCGGCGCGATGTCGGCGACCAAGGCCCGAGCGCTGTTGTAGGCGGCCTGCAGGCGGCTCTTCGCGACCGCGAAGTCGGCTTCGGCGGCCTCGAGCTCGGCTGCGGAGCGGACGTTGTTTTCGGTCATGGCCGCGACGCGGTCGCGGGCGAGGCGGGCCTCATCGACTTGGGCCTTGGCCTCGAGCACGGGCGCCGCTCCTTCGATGTCGAAGTCGCTGGCGTCGACGGTCGCGCCAAGGCGGGCGCAGGCGGTCGCCAAGGTCGCGCGCGCACGCTCGACCTCGATCTGCAAGTCGGTCGAGTCGAGGGCGGCGATGATGCCCTTCTCGTCGACGCTGTCACCGACGTCGACGTCCAGGCGCGCGAGGCGGCCGCCGACCAACATGGCGAGGCTCGCTTCGTCCTGGGCAGCGAGCCGAGCCTGGACGTCGATCGAGCGCGGGGCGGGGACCCGACGAGCTTCGACGAAGCTCACGACGCGAACTGGGTCGCTCTTGTCTTGGCCTTGGCCCGCGCCGCTTTTCGTGGAAGCGGGCGAGCACGACGCTGCGAGCACAGAGACGAGGCCGAGGGCGAAGCGCAGCATCGATGCCGCTTGAAACCGTGGCTTCGGGGCCGCCTTCATGGTCGCTCAGCAGCGATCCGCGGCGATTTCGTGCAGCATGATCGTGTTGCCGCTCGGGTCGATGGCCCAGGCCATCTTGCAGACCTTTCTGTCCTGAATCCCACCGCGGAACTCGACGCCGCTCGCCCGCAGGACTTCGCCGTAGAAGCGCTTGTCCGCGTCGATGTCCTTGGAGCGCAGGCTCACGAATGCGATCTTCTTGATCATGTTGGGTCCTCGTCGGCGAGCATAGCCCTCAGCGCGCGATCGTTGCCACCCCGTTCGTGAGCAGCGCTCCGCCGGCGTTGGCCCCGGGTGCGACGACGAAGCCTTGCCAGAAGATCGGCACGCCGCGCAAGGCCCCGAGGTTCGGATAGGGGAAGGCGACGGTGGTCGAGCCGCTCGCGTTCGCAACGAAGGCGCCGTCCGCGATCGGCGTCTGCGCCAGGAAACAATTGGCGAAGCCCAAGGCATCGAGCGGCAACGGCAGCGTGAACGGGCCGAAGTTCTTGTTGTCGACGCCGACGAAGAGGACGCCCGGACGATTCGCGCCGAGCTGCGCGAGCTCGAGCCCCAGCGTCACGCCGAGGCTCGGCGCACGGTCGGTCGTGAGCCGCGGTGCCTGAGCGCCGCTTCCCGAGCAGGCGACGACGTGGGGGACGACCGAGCCCGAGCCGCGCACGAGGATGCGCGCCGCGGACCCGAGGCCGTTCTCGACCTGCACGAACAGGGGCTCACGGGTATCGCTGCGGCGCGCGCCGTTCATGCGCGTGAAGTCGTCGGCGACGCCGGCCGCCAGCTGGAGGCGCGGCGAGAGCTGCGTCCCGATCGGGAAGCGCAGGTAGAGCTTGGCGCGCTGATCTTGGAGCAACGAGTAGACGACGTTGACGCGACCGCCATCGTCGAGGCTCAGTGTGAAGTGGTCGTAGTTGTTGTTGCCGCCGAGGATGGGCGCGTCGTCGTCGACCTTGTAGTGCTCGTCGAAGCTCGTCGCCGTCTGCGACTTGGCCGAAAGCCAGAGCACACCCGTCCCGGCGCTCGTTCCACCCGAGGACCAGAGCACCCAGGCCTTGCCGCTGCGGTCGACCGCGATGCACGACGCGCTGTTCGCGGTGCCGACGATGTTGCTGTTCTTGCCGCTCACCTCGAGTTCGCCTTCGGCACCCCAGGCCGAAGCAACGAGGTCGTAGCGACGCGCGCGGATGCCGTAGCCGCCCGTGTTCGTGCGATACGCGAACCACACCGAGTCACCGTCGACTTGGTGGTCGATGCGCACGCCATAGGTATCGACGTTGACGCGCGCCGTCGCGGTCCAGTTGCCGTCCTTGCCGACCTGCATCTGGCCGGTCCAGGGGCCTTGGCGATGTGTGTAATACGACACGATGAGGCGACCATCGCGCGTCGCATCGATGACCGGCTGCAAGAACTGCGAGTTGGCCGACGTGCTCGTCTGCAGGATCTTGGCGTTCGCCGACCACTTGTTGGCGACGCTGTCCCAAGCGTCGTAGGCGATGCTCGCGTGGCCGTTGCCGAGCCGCGCTTCGTAGACGAAGTGCAGCGTGCGTCCGTCAGGGTCGCAGACGACGGAGCCGTTGACGGCACCAATTTGCGGCATGCTCGTCACCCGCGTCCAGGTCGAGCCACCGTCGCTCGACGCGTGGACTTCGAGCGTGAGGCTCGCATCCCCGTTCGCGAGCCCGTCGTTGGACTGAACTAGGGCGAAGTGGCGACCATCCGCAGTCGTCGCCGTCGTGCGGAGAAACTGCGTGCCGACGCGGACGGTCTGCTTGCCCGTCGCAGTCGTGACGGTGGAAAGCTGAGCGTGCAGACTCGGCAGCACGAGCGCGATGGCGAGAGGGCAAGCGGCGAGCTGCCAACTGGGGAAGAGAGAGGTCGATCTTGCTTTCATGGCGCGAAGACTACAGGAAGCTGGCTTGTTGCGCTTGCCCGGTTACGCAGGCCGCAGCCCGCTCTATCATGCGCGACGCTGGGCGGTCGGCTCGGGCGAGCACTCACATGGATACTTCGCTCAAGTCGGCCCAAAGGCAGGGTCGAACAATCGAAGGGACAGGTGTGATCGTCGCGTTTTCCGACGATCAGCGTGTCCGGCAGCGGAGGGAGCCATGTCATCACCGAGCGAACTGTTGCGTCTGGTCCGAGAGTCCCTCGATCGCGAGAAGTTCCGCGAGCTGCACTGGGAGGGCAGTTTCGAGGACTACTTGGGCCTCGTCGAGGAGAACCCGCTGATCTGCCGGACCTCGCACCAGCGCATTTACGACATGGTCTTGACCTACGGGGTCAGCGAGGTCGAGCGACTGCGGCGGAAGATCGTCAAGTACGACTTCTTCGACGATCCCTTCGACGACGGCAAGGACGCGCTCTACGGCCTCGAAGAGCCGCTCGCGCGCATGATGAACGTCTTCAAGGCGGCGGCGCACAACTTCGGGCCCGAGCGTCGTGTCCTGCTCTTGCACGGACCCGTCGGTTCGTCCAAGTCGACGATCACGCGCCTGCTCAAGAAGGGCCTCGAAGAGTACTCGCGCCGACCCGAAGGAGCGCTCTACACCTTCGACTGGGTCGTCGATGGCCAAGTTCACAGCTCGATGATGAACGAGGAGCCGCTGCTCCTCGTGCCGGCCGCAGCGCGCACGAAGATCCTCGACCGCCTCAATGACAAGCTGCGCGCTTCGTACCGTCTCAAGCTCGACTTCGAGCTCTCGCCGATTTCGCGCTACTGGTACGAGCGGCTCATGCAGGAGCACGAAGGCGATTGGGAGAAGGTCGTTCAGCACGTGCGCGTGCGTCGCCTCGTGATCTCGGAGAAGGACCGCATCGGCATCGGCACCTTCCAGCCGAAGGACGAGAAGAACCAGGATTCGACCGAGCTCACTGGCGACCTCAACTACCGCAAGATCGCCGAGCTCGGCACCGACAGCGATCCGCGCGCCTTCAACTTCGACGGTGAGTTCTGCGTTGCCAACCGAGGCCTCATCGAGTTCATCGAGGTCTTGAAGCTCGACGTGGCCTTCCTCTACGACCTGCTCTCCGCGAGCCAGGAGCACAAGATCAAGCCCAAGAAGTTCGCGCAGACCGACATCGACGAAGTCATCATCGGTCACACGAACGAGCCCGAGTACCGCCGCCTCCAGAACAACGAGCTGATGGAGGCCTTCCGCGATCGCACGATCAAGATCGACATCCCTTACAACCTCGTGCTGTCGGACGAGATCAAGATCTACGAGAAGGACTTCAATCGTCGTCGGGTGCCCGGCAAGCACATCGCTCCGCACACGATCCGGACCGCGGCGATGTGGGCCGTGCTGACGCGCCTCGAGGACCCGAAGAAGGCCAACCTCTCGCTGATGCAGAAGCTCAAGCTCTACAACGGCAAGACGCTGCCGGGCTTCACGACCGACAACATACGGGAGATCAAGGACGAGGCGCCGCGCGAAGGCATGGAAGGCATCTCGCCCCGCTACATCCAGGACAAGATCTCGAACGCCCTCGTCGGCGAGCAGTCGTCGATCAACCCCTTCATGGTCATGAACGAGCTCGAAGGCGGCCTGAGCCACCACTCGCTCATCTCCAAGGAAGACGACAAGAAGCGCTTCCGCGAGCTGCTCGGCATCGTGCGCGAAGAGTACGACGACATCGTCAAGAACGAGGTGCAACGCGCGATCTCGGCCGACGAAGAGGCGATCGGCCGTCTGTGCGGCAACTACATCGACAACGTCAAGGCCTACACGCAGCGCGAGAAGGTCAAGAACCCGTACACCGGCAAGGACGAAGAGCCCGACGAGCGCTTGATGCGGTCGATCGAAGAGAAGATCGACATCCCCGAGGGTCGCAAGGACGACTTCCGCAGGGAAATCATGAACTACATCGGGGCGCTCGCGATCGAGGGCAAGACCTTCGACTACCGCATGAACGAGCGGCTGCACAAGGCCCTCGAGCTCAAGCTCTTCGAAGACCAAAAGGACTCGATCAAGCTCACTTCACTCGTGTCGACGGTCGTCGACCGGGACACGCAGGAGAAGATCGAGGTCGTCAAGTCGCGCCTCATCAGGGACTTCGGCTACGACGAGATCTCGGCGACCGACGTGCTCAACTACGTCGCGAGCATCTTCGCGCGCGGCGACGCGAAGAGCCGCTGAGCGCGTCACGCGCGGCGCACCTTCGCGCGATCGCCTGGTGGTAGGTGCTTAGGGTCGCCGGGGCGTCAGCGCTTTGCAGCGCTCGCCGCCTCGATGCAGGCGCGCAGCACCTTGTCCATGCGCTTGTCGTCGCCGTGGCCCTTGTAACGCAGGATGCCCTCGTGGTCGATGACGTAGACCGTCGGCCAACCGCTGACGTGCCACGCCTTCGAGATCGGACCCTGGGTCCCGTCAGGACCGTTCCAGAAGCTGCGCCAAGTGATGTTCTCGGCCTCGAGGCGTGGCTTCAACTTGTCGAGGTCTTTGTCACTGTTGATGCCGATGATCGCGAAGGGCTTGTCTTCGTAGTCTTTCACGAGCGACCGCTCGTGGGGGTACATGGCCCGGCAAGGCGGTCACCAATCGCCCCAGAAGTCGAGGAGCACGACTTTGCCGCGGTAGTCGCTGAGCTTGAAGGCGACGCCATCGAGGTCCTTGCCTTCGATTTCGGGCGCAGCGAGGCCGGGTTCGAGGCGCTCTGCTTCGTCGCGGAGGCTCGTGACCAGGCGCAGCAAAGACGTCGCGGACCCCTCGAGCTCGGACAGGATGCCCTCGGCTGCCTTCAGGTCCTGGATCGCGGCCATGCGAAGCTCGGGGCTCGTCGTGAGCGCGCGCGTGCCGACGTAGAGTCCTGCCCTCGTGAAGAGCGCCTGGGCCCGCACTTCCGCGTCTTCGTTGACATCGAGCACGTGGTCGAGCCAAGCGCGTGACTGCTCGAGACCGATCGCTTGCTTGAGTCCGCCAAGGCGCGCGACTGCGAGGCGTATGCCCTTGCTCGAAGCGTGGTCGCGCATGAGGGTTGTCATTGCCGCGGTGGCCATCTCGATCGGCCCGCGCTGGACGATCCACGCGAGGTAGGGGACAGCGGCCTCGGTCTTGTTGGCCTTTGCAGCCGCCGCGGCGAAGCGCTCGGCGAAGGCCCGCTCGGGGCGCGTCGTGCGCAGCCGCGCTGCCTCTTCGTTGTTCTTGTCCCGGACTGCCGCGGCGTAGTCGCGGCTCCAGGACTTCAGTGCTGCATCAAACTCTCGCTGCAAAGCCTCGGCGCTCAGTACCGGACTTGGCGTCTCCTTCGCCTCGTCTTGGGTGCGAGGTACGGGCGTGTCTTGCGCGTTCAGCGCGCCGCAGGCGCCGACCATTGCCCAGAAAATCAAAGCCGTAGATTTCACGCTGTAACGCTCCCCATGCTGATGTTCTCGCTGTGTGACCAGGCTCGTTGTGACCATGCTCGAGCCACTCGAGCCCTGCACGTTAGCAGATCGCGCCGGGGTAGCGTCTCCGCGCAGCTCAGCGGGCCTGGAGTGTCGAGAGTCCGCCGTCGACGCCGAAGACCTGACCCGTGACCCAGTCGTTTTCGGGCGAGAGGAGCCACTGGGCCAGGCTCGCGACGTCGTTAGGGCGGCCGATGCGGCCGAGGGCGTGCATGCTGGTGGACGCTTCGAGGGCTGCCTTCGAACTCGTGATCGCGGCGCTGAGTGCCGTGTCGACGAGGCCGGGTGCGATGGCGTTGACGCGGATCCCGCGCTTCGCGTAGCTCGCCGCGGCTGCGCGCGTCAGGCCTTCGACGCCGGCCTTGGCGGCGGCGATGGCCTCGTGGTTGGGCAGGCCGTGCCGGGCGGCGGCCGAAGAGAAGAGCACGATGGAGCCGCCGCTCTTCATCATGGCCTTGCTGCCTGCGGCGACGACGTGGAAGGCGCTCGTCAAGTTGGCGGCGAGCACGGCATCCCATTCGTGCGTCTCCGTGCGATGGGCTGGCTTCAGCAAGATGGATCCCACACAGTGGGCGATGCCGGTGATCGGCGCATTGTCGCTGTGGACGGCTGCGATGCAGGCGTGGACCTCGTCGCTCGAGGTGGCGTCGAGGGGAAATGCGCGGGCGTCGACTTCGTCCGCGAGGTCGCGCAAGCGCGCTTCATCGCGGGCAGCGATGCACAGTTCGGCGCCCGCGGCGTGCAGGCGGTGGCAGAGCGCGCGGCCGATGCCGCCGGGCGCGCCCAGGACGAGGGAGCGCTTCGTTTCGTGCTT
>CALLZN010000304.1 GCA_937858895.1 uncultured bacterium
GGGGGGGGGGCTGGTTGGACCTTTTTTCCTCTCCCCTGGGGATGGGAAGCTGTGACGCTGGCGGGGTACCCTGTCTCTCCTTCGGCTTGGGCTGCGATCCCCCCCGCCGCAAGCGCCCAACTCAACCCGCCCAACCCGACGCCTGCGACCTCGCCGCGTGCCAACTGGGTGCGCTTGACGAACACGAACAATGTCCCGACGCAGCGGCGTGACAACCCCGGGGCTGCGAGCCTCGACAAGCTCTACCTCTTCGGTGGTCGCCTCGGCAACTCGACGTCGACGGCGCTCAATGCCCTCTACGAGTTCGATGGCACGACTTGGACGCTCAAGACGGCCGAAGGCGCGAACGGCTCGCCGCCAGTTCGCGGTGGCGCCTGCGTGGCTTGGGACTTCTCGAGCAAAAAGCTCGTCGTCTTTGGTGGCGACAGCGGCGGTGCGACTCCTGCGCTCCTCGGTGACACCTGGGAGTGGGATCCGACCACGAATGCTTGGACTCAGATCATGGGGACCGGGCCTGCAGCGCGGCGCTGGTCAGCGATGACTTACGACCCGCTGCGTCGTGGCCTCATTCTCTTTGGTGGTGAGACGGTGCTGAACGGCGCGCCGGTCAATGACACTTGGTTCTACTCGAACGGTACGTGGACGCAGCTCGCGACGCCGACGCCGCCTCCAGGGCGTCGACTGCACAGCCTCGTGACGCGCACTTCCTACCGCGACATCTTGCTCGTCGCCGGCCAAGATGCTTTCCAGACGCCGCAGATCCGCTTTCTCGATGTCTGGCGCTGGACCGGCGGCACGTGGATCCAGGTCAACACGGGTGGAACCCACCCGCATGGCACGACCGCCAATCAAGCGGTCTACGACGAAGCGCGTGAGCGCGTCGTTCTCCAAGGTGGTCAGGGCATCAGCGTGCCGAACACCGCCGGTGGTGGTCAGTATGGTGACCTCTACGGTGGTTCCCCTTCGACGTGGTGCAGCGAGTTCGACAGCTTGACGAACCGCTGGATTCTCTATGGTCAGTCAGCCTTCAACACGGCCGACCCGGCCATCGGTCGCGTCAGCCGCTACTACGCTGGCTACGTGCCTGCGCTCGGCAAGGTCTACCGCGCGAGCGGCCAGGATCCATCGGGCGTCTCGGGTTACCTCTACACGGCCGAATACCAAGCCACGCCGATTGCCGCGGCCGCGGTGCTGGGCACGGGTTGCCAGAACCTCGCGCTCGCAGGCCTGGCGCCGGAAGCAAGGCCCTGGCTCGGTCGCACGCTGACGACGCAGGCGACAGGCCTCAAGACGGGTGCCATCTCACTCGGCTTGCTCGGCTTCCAGTCCTTCAATATTCCGCTCAGTGCAGTTTTCTCGTTCGGTGGGGTCGGCTGCACGCTTTACAGCGGCTTCGATCTCGTCGTTGTGCTGCCAAATGGCCAAGGAGCGGCGAACTTTGCGCTGCCGCTGCCCAATGATGTGACGTTGGCTGGCGCGACTTTCTATGAGCAGGTCATCGAGTTCACGGTCTCGGGCTCGACGTTTACGGGTGCGGCTTCGTCGAACGCTTTGACCATGACGGTTGGTGTCCTGTGAGTCCGTGGCTTGGACTTCGTTCCGTTGTCTTGGTCTGCCTCGCCACGCCCTGCTTCGCGCAGGGCCAGCGCGTGCTTCCTGACGTAGCCGGACGCGAAGGATCGACGGCGCAGCCGACGCTCTTCAGTCAGGATGCGGGGCGTATTCAGCAGGTCTTCGACGGGAACGCCGTGATGACGACGCTGGCGCGCATCACTTCTGTGAGTCTGCGCCTCGACGACAACATGGTGACGGCCGCGGCGAGTCGCACGCTGAGTGGCTTCAAGCTGAGCCTTGGCTACACGAGCTTTTCGCCGGCTGCGTTGACGACGAACTTCGCGTCGAACCGCACGGGCGCGCAAACCCTCGTCTTCGACGGGACGCTCGTGTTGCCTGCGCAGACGGCGACGGCGCGGCCATTCAACATCAAGATCCCCTTCAACAAGGTCTCGGTCTTTGCCTACGACAAGGCGCTCGGCAACTTGCTGGTCGAGATGGAGGCCGCAGGGACAGCGCGCACGGACTTCGGCTACATGGTCGACGCGCACGCGCAGTCGACGACACGTGGCTTCTACACGAGCTACGGGACGGCCGGCAAGCTCAGCACGGGCGAGTTCGCACGCATCCTCGTCCAAGACGACTTCAACTTGCGGCCTGGGCGTAGCTTCACGATCTCGGTCAGCGCCTTGCGCCAAAACTATCCGACGATCGCCTTCCTCGGTGCCTCGGGTTCGACATGGGGAAGCCTCTCGCTGCCCCTGCCGCTCGATGGATTCGGAGCGACCGGGAACGCGCTCGAAGTCAGCCCCGACTTTGCCTTCGCTGTGCCCCTTGTTCAGTCGGGCCAGACTTACGTCGGCAGCTTGCGCTTGCCGATCCCTTCGACCGGACTCGATCTGCGCATCTACTCGCAGTGGCTCTTCTTCGACCCGGCGGCCAATGCCTTTGGCGCGGCGCTGAGCCCGGGCCTCTGTGCCTGGGTGCAGTCGAGCTCTCAGGTGACGCAGTATGTCTACAACCGCGATGCCGCAGCCGCGACGGGTTCCATCGGCGATCGCGGTGAAGGCCTCGTCACCGCGCTCGAGGGCGTGTTTCAGTAGGGCGCAGCAGCGCTTCGAGGGCCGTCGTGTCGGGCCACTCGGCCGCGCCTGTCGCGACTTGCACGGGCATCTGTGCGCCACAGTCTTCGAGGCGCTGGCGCATCGTGCGCGCGAGTTGGAGCGCTCGGGAGGGGGCGCTGCTCAAGAGGTTCGTCGCTTCGCCGAGGTCGTGCTCGAGGTCGTAGAGCTCCCAACGGCGCGGACCGTA
>CALLZN010000305.1 GCA_937858895.1 uncultured bacterium
CTGTCCTTGCACTGCTTGCTTGCCGGCTTGTTTCTCGTTCGCCGAGCACGACAAACCGAGGACGACCACGCCGAGCAAGAGGCCATAGGCGCAGCCGGGCAGCACGGCACGAAGACTCGAGTTCCATTGGATGCTCATCGCGGCATCATCGAGCGCTGACCGCCCTGTCGCAACGGTAAGCGTCGCGGCGAAGCGGCACGCGCGGCACGCTACGGTCGCGGTCTCGGCGCTCTCCGGCAAAACGACACTTGCATGACCTGCGCGTTACAGCCCAGGATGGGGCCGACATGATGACCGCCAACGAAATCCACGACCTTGTCCTGCACGCGCTGCCCGGGGCCGATATCGAAGTCATCGACACGGTCGGTGACCAGAATCACTGGCGCGTCGTCGTCGTCTCCGATCGCTTTGCAGGGCTCAGCCTCATCGAGCAACACAAGCTCGTCATGCAGTCACTCGCCGGCGTGTTGGGCGGCCGCATGCACGCGATCGAGATCAAGACCAAGCTTCCGACGGCTTGATGACTCAGCGCAGTTCTTGACCGAGTCGCTGGCGCGGCGGCTCGGCCGCGCGCAGGTGGAGGAGGTCTTGCAGGTCCTCGTCGCTGAGACCCGGCTCGAACCAGAGCTGCTGGATCTTGGCCGGCAGGCCGACTCGCTCGACGACGTAGCGGGCGACTTCATGGGTCTTGCTCGAGCGCAGCTCTGCGACGACGTGGCTCGCGGGCAAGTAGCGGTAGGCGAGTCCAAGCACCGTGAGCAAGACGGCGCCGGCGGTCACAGCGCCGAGCACGGCACCACCGAGGTGGTCGTAGAAGCTGAGCCCCATGTTCTGGATTACAGAGTCCGCGACCTTGGTCAGCATGGTCAGGACGATGAGGGTCAGCACGAAGAGCAGGACGTAGGCGAGGTAGTAAGACGCGCTCGATCCGACGCCCGAGAGGCGGGCTTCGAGGAAGACGCCAGCGTCCGTTGCGAAGCGACCCGCGACGAAGAAGGCGGCCACGAGGCTCACGATGCGGCTCGCCTGCCAGAGGAAGCCTCGGAAGAGGCCGAGGACGAGGAAGGTCGCGACGATGGTCAGCGCCGTCCAATCGATCCAGGTCAATGCGTCGAGGGCATGCACGATCTTTGCTTCCTGAACTTCGAACCAGGCTCGCGCTCACTGCGGCGCTCGACCAGCTCGAAACACCTTCCCCTTTCCACTCTCAATCAAGGATACGCGAACGACGGGAGCGCTACGCGGGCAGCTTGCCCTTTCCTCGAAAAAGTTCTCCTCGAGAAAGTTCGCCGCCAAGGAGGCTGCGGCGGCTGCGCGGCCGCGGCGCCACCGGTCGTGGGCCTCGGAGGCACTTTGTTCGTGACCTCTACACGTCCAGCTTGGATGGTGGGGGCAGGAAGCAGCCACAGCATGGTGAACAGGGATATGGAAGTCAGCGATGTCGATCCGGCCTTCGTGCGGACCCTCGAGGCGTTCGCCGCGGGCATCGTCGCGCTCTCCAACTTCGTGCGCGTCGACCGCCTGCTCTCGGAGCAAGTTCGTTCGGGGCGTGTCGCGTTTTTCGGCACTGCGGTGCCCGACGACGCCTCGCCCGCCAGGGCCAAGCGCTTCCTCGAGTGGTTCACCCTCGAACGCCGGGCCGACGGTACGGGTGGACCGCCCGTGCGCGCCTTCCTCGCGGCGGGCTGCCCGGGGCTCGAAGCTCCAGCCACGCGGGCTCACGTCGAGGCCCTAGCCGAGTCGGAGTTCGGCGTATTCGCGATCCGCGATACGACCGAAGAGGGCTTCGAGCTCGAAGCGGCCTTCGACGGCGACACGGACGGCGACTTCGATGGCCGTCGCTCGTCTGGCGACGCCGCTGCAAACGCGGGGGCTGGCTTACGTCGGCTTTGGCTGCCCGGCTCGGCGTCCCACCTCACGGTGGGGCAGACCATCGTCGGGCGCTTGGCCCGCGTGCCGGACAGCGACGAAGATCGCTTCTGTGCACTCGATGCGCTAGCGGTCTTCAGCAACCTGGACTTCTACGTCGCCATTCAAGAAGAGATCACGCGCCGCCGCCTCGAGCAGATGCGGACGAGCGCCGCTTCGGCCCTCGAACTCGAGCCCTTGCTCGTCGCCTTCGAAGAAGCCGCCCTCGAGCGTCCCGAAGTGATCGAGCGTGACCTTCGTGCCTTCCTGGGTCCGAGCCTCGAAGCTGTCCACGACGCGTCCGGTGACCCTGGCGACGACGACATCGCGTCCGACGAAGAGATGTCGCTCCCGCGGCTGGACGAGCTCTGCTACGCGCTCGAAGTGGCCGAGAGTCCGGGCTCCGTCATCGGTCCGGTCATGGACGCGCTCGCGTTTCGCACCGACGCCGACCTCGACCATGCGCGGCGCCTCATGCTGCGGCTTTGGAATGCACACCGCGCGGCGGCCCTGCGGCGCGCCGAGGGCGCCGTTTCGGACGGCAGCGCGGCCAGCGAAGGGGAGGAAGCAGAGACGGCTCCAACCCCGACGGCTTCGACCAAGGTTCCACTCGGAGAACGCGTCTTCGAAGAGTTGAGTCGCGGACCACGGGACGGCGAGTCGATGGAGGAACTCTTCGAACGCCTCGAAGCCATGGTCGATGCTGGCCGCCCAGCCACGAAAGAGGCTACGGATGAAGACGCCGACGACGCGCGCTGGCACGCGCCGGACGAAGGCGACCTCGCAGCCTTCGTCGAAGAGTATCTCTGGGAGCGCGGTCACAGCGAGCACCCGCCGAGCACAGACCACGCCCGAGCCTTGCGCGACCTCGTCCAAGAACTCGCGCGCTCCGACCTCGTGTCGGTGACGAACTTGACCGAGTCGGCCCTCCTCTCGAGCCTCGTGCAGGCCTGGGCTCGCGGCGAGTCACAAGCCTGCGTCGCGTGGCTCGAAGCCTTGAGCGCCTTTCAGGAGTGGCTCAGCGCCGTCCAAGAACTCGAGCTCGACTTTGACAGCACAGCTCTACGCCAAGAGGTCGCGAGCGCCGCGGACCGCTGTCAAGCAATCGAGGCCCTGCTCACGAGGGCCGGCGCGCGCGACGACGCTCCGCGCTCCTATCATGTGCAGCGTTCGAGCGCCGGTTCTTGGGAACTCGTGAGCGGCAGCAAACGGATCGACATGTCATGCCTCGCGACCCTGGAATTCCAAGATGGCGACGTGGTCCTCGGCACAGCAGTGGGGGACGGCTTCGCACCAGGCGTGCGGGTCCTCCCGGTTCTACTGGCGCGACGTTTGGCGTGAAGATGTCAGCTTGTGCAAGCTCGATTGACAACGGCGGCGAGCGTCGCTTCGCGTCGAGTAAGGCAAGCACTCATCGCGTGCGCCTCACTTCGCCGGCGGGATCGACCGACCATCGATCAACTTCGCCAAAATCTCGACACCGCGCGTGACGTCGGCGCGGGTCTCTGGCCCACCGAGGCACACGCGCACCGCGGCCGGCGCTTCTGACGTGCCGATCCAGAACGCGGTCGCCGGCGTGACCGCGACCCCCAGCGAGCGCGCGGCATCGACAAAGCCGACCGAGGTCCACGGCTCCGGCAATTGCAACCACGCGTAGCAGGCACTCGGTTGTGCAGCGAACGCTCGACCGGCGAAGAAGCGCGCGAACACGCGTTGTCGTGCGGCGGCCTCGCGACGCTTGGCGATCACGACTTTGTCAGCCGTGCCGTCTTCGATCCAACTCGCGGCGACCTCGACGGGCAGCGGCGACACGGTCCACACGCTCGCGTAGCAGGCGTCGACGATACGCTCCCGCAGCGCGCGTGGGGACACCAGGAACGCGACACGGAGGCCGGCGGCAACAGCCTTCGAAAAACTCGCGACGAAGAGCGTGTGCTCGGGCACGATCGCAGCGATCGGCGGCGCGGTCGAATCACTGGCGAGCCGATGAACGTCGTCCTCGAGGATGTGGAAACCACGTGCGGCGGCCAGCTCGGCGAGACGCGCACGTTGTTCGGCGTCCATCTGTGCGGTCGTCGGATTGTGCAAGCTCGGCGAGCAATAGAGAGCGCGCACCGGCCGCCGCCGGCACGCCGCGGCGACGGCGTCGACATCGAAGCTACCATCCGCCCGCGCCTTGACCGCGTGGATGCGCCGGTGCAACTGCCCGACGATCGCGCGCAACCCCGGATACGTCAGCGCATCGCACAACACGACATCGCCGGGCTTGCTCACAACCGTGATCGCCATGCTCAACGCGTGGTGCGAGCCCGCGCACACCGCGACGTCGTCGGCACCGACTTGGAGGCCGAAACGTGCGGCCCAGGCCGCGCCCGCTCGCCGATGCCGCGCGCTGCCGAGGTGATCCTGGTAGCGCAGCATCTGCTGCAGGTCGTCGCGCCGCGCGAGCCGCTGCAGCGCGAGCGCGAGATCCGGATCGTGTCGATGCAGCGGTAGGTCGACGCTCATCTCGATCAGGCGCTCACTCGGCAACCCGAGCGGGTTGGCTGGACTGCCGGCTGCGACGAACGTGCCTCGACCAACCCGACTCGTGATCAGGCCGCTCTGCTCGGCCTCCTTGTAGGCGCGCGTGATCGTCCCGAGCGAAAGCTGCAGCGCCTCAGCGAGGTCTCGATGGGTCGGCAATCGATCGCCAGCGTGCAGCCGGCCGGCCCGCATGTCGTCGGTCAAGGCAGCGATGAGCGCGAGGTATCGTGGACCCGATCGCGCACGCAGGTCGGGCTGCCAGAGCAGCGTTCGCGAATTTGTCATAGTGACAAGATCACAACCGAAGCAAGCTACGAATGGAACAATTCTGTCGTGATTGTATCTATCGCGAGTTAGCGTCTCTGTTTTGACCACCGGAGAACCACAGGAGATCTTCATGCTTCGACGGACTTCCGTTCTGAGTGTCGCCTTGACCGTGTCGGCCGCGGCGCTCGCCGCACAAGCGCCGACGATCGAGTTGCGCGTGGACGATGGCAAACTCGAGCTCGCCGCGAGCTGGTCGCCGCTGACCGACACGGTCTACAAGGTCGAGCAGCGCGAGACTTGGCTGCGCGAGCTGACGCCGGCATCGGCGCGTGTCAGCTATGGCGCGGAGCAGTTCCGCGCGTTGATGCCGCAGCGAGCGGTCGCGGTCGGCGACATCTGGCAGATCGACGTCGAGGCGCTACTGCCGTTCTTGCGCCAACTGCACCCCGGCGCCACGGGCGATCTGCACCACGGCGTGAGCGCTCCCGGCGCGTATGCGTGCTTGCGCGCGTTCGACGAAGGACATGCGGAGATCACGATCCGCGCGCACGTCGACTTCATGTTGCGCGGCGACGGCCAACCGGGCGCGACCGCTTGGTTCACACCGGCGCAGTTCGCAGGTTCACTCACGCTCGACAGAAGTCACGGCGTGGTGCGCGCCTTCTCGCTCGCGGTGCCCGACCAGCGCGCCAACGTCGACGTCAATCTGCCGTCCGGAGACCACTACATCGCCGACATCGGCCGCGTGCCAAAGATGGAAGTGCGCGGCGGCGGCGGCCACGAGTTCGCCGCGTCCGCACAGCAGATTGCAGCCACCGACGCAGCGCAGCGACTGCTCCGTGCGTTCTACCCTGTGGCCCAGGTCGATTGGCTCGATCTCGCGGTCGCGCTGCGCACTTCGCGTGAGACTGGCAAGCCGATGCACGTGGTCGTGCTCTTTGGCAGCCTGCTCGACGAATCGTGTTGACTCAGCGGCAAGGCCCTCCGTGCGAGGGCCCTCTCCGACAAGACGGTGATCGAGATGTTGCGCAACGACTTCGTCAACTCGTGGGTGCTTGGCCGTGATCTCGAAGCGATCGCCGCAGCACAGAGCGACCCGGACATGGCCAAGCTCTGCGAGAAGCTGCGCGAGCACTACGACTATCCGGTTGATAGCGTCGTGATCGCAACTGACCTCTCGGTCGCGGGTCACGTCAACGCGCACGAGGGCCGTGCGGCGACCGCGGCGGGCTACGCCGGCTTCTTGCGCGCAGCACGCGCCAAGGCCCGCGGCGAGCCCATCCCCGACAATGGCCCTCCTCCGACCCCAAAGGGCTCGGTCAACAAACTGCTGGTCCTCACGCCAACTCAACCTACGACGACGCTGCTGCAGTTGTTGCCGTTCGGCGGTGGCGATCGCCCGAGAATCGCGTTCTTCGGTATCGACGCAACGAAGTTCGAAGCCGGGGGCACGTTGAGGATCGAGATCGAGGTCGGCTCGGCGTTGGCGAGCGGCAAGTTCGAACTCTGCGCTGTGCGCCCGGGCACAACAGGTGGGATGGTCCCCGAGAAGACCCTGCGCAAAGTCGGCCCCGGTGGCTCCGGCGTATTGGAGAAGACCTTCGAGCGCGGCGCGATGTTCGGCCTCGCCGCCTTGCGCGCGGATCAACTCGGCGATGGCGAGAGCAACGCACTCCGCGCGGTGATCACGGTGGTGCCGAAGTAGTCGCCGGCGGACTGCACGAGCTTGCTCGCAGTCGAAAAGGCGCACGCGAAACTCGTGCTGGTGGGGGACGAGCGACAACTGGCAGCCATTGACGCCGGCAATCCCTTCCCGGTGCTCCTCGAGCGCTCTGGTGCTGCACGGCTCACCCAAATCCAGCGGCAGCGCGACGCTTGGGCGCGCGAGGCCGCCCGCG
>CALLZN010000306.1 GCA_937858895.1 uncultured bacterium
CCAAGGTTGCGATCGCCGCGCCATCGGCGCCAGCTTCGAGCCAGAGGACGATGGCCTGCGTCGGATCGACGAGGAAGGTCACGCCGTCGAAGCGCAGGGACGCGGGCGCAGCCGAGATCGCCAGGATGCCACGGGCGCCGCGCGACAAGGGACGCACGACGAGGGCGAAGTCGTCGGCCTCGAGGCGCAGGACAGCGTTCGCTTGCAGCAGGAGTTCGGGCGCGCAGCGCGGTGACGACAACCCGTAGGGCTGCGGGCGTGCGTCACCATCGAGGACGCCATCGCGATCGCGGTCGTTTCCAAGAGCTCCCTCGAGCCCAGGCGGCACGCCGCGAATCGTGAGTTCGTGCCGCGCGTCGACGAGGGACAAGAGCTCGTCCCAGCGAAGTTTGCGCTCCCCCATCCGATCGGTTGCGAAGCGCTCTTCGACCGCGTCCCACACGAAGTCCCGCGGCGGCTCGGCGGCTAGCCCTCTCGGCCCTCTCGGCCCAAGCAAGGAGGGTAGGACTTGCAGTCGAGCGACGAGGCCGCAGTTCTTGGCCTTGGCCTGCGCCGCGAAGAAGGCGAGTTCGTCCGTGCTGGTCTTCGCGCGGAGATTCTGCAGCGTGAGGCGCAGCGAAGAACCAACGACGGGCGCCGTGCCCGTATCGAACTCCATCAAGAAGCGCTCGAGCATGCGCTTGTTCTCGGCCTCGTGCCGCAGCTTGCCGAGGAAGGGCAGGTCCGACCCGAGGAACTCGAAGACCCCTGCCTCTTGACCGGCGTGCAGGAGGCCAAAGCCCGTCTTGCTCCGCCCATTCACCGCTCGCTTGCCCGTGCGCAGGTAGAGATCGCGCAAGGGCTGGGTGATCATGTACTGCGCGGTCTCGCGGCCGATCACGATCTCATCGCTGCTCCCACTCGGCCGCGCGTGGCACGAGACGCAGGTCACCGCGGGCGTCGCGCCCGAGAAGTTCGCGCTCTTGAAGAAGGCAAAACCATCGGCGGCACTCGCCCCCGCAGGTTTCGTGCTGTAGCTGCGGTCGCGCTCCTGGTTCGGGTTGGGCGGGAAGCGAAGCGACAGCAAGAACTTGATGAAGCGATCGAGGTCCTCGGCGCCGAGTTCGCTCCCACCGAGGATCGTGTCGAAGGTCGCGTTGAAGTCCGCCAAGCTCGCGCGATCGCCACGCCAGTGATACGGCTCCTGACCTGCGAGGCCGATCAAGGTCTGGGTGACGAGGGGCCCCTTCATCGGATGGAGCTCGAAGGTCACGAAGGGCTCACGGTCGCGCACGAGTACGCGCAGCTGACCCGCCGGATCACCGAGGTCCCAGGCAAGCCCGTCGCGGCGCCCATCCACGTGGCAGGACGCACAGGAAACGAGGCCGTTGCCCGAGAGCTTGGCGTCGTAGAGGAAACCACGCCCCTCGCGCTGCACGAGCGGCGTCGGGTCGACTCCGAGCGAGACTTCGGACACGACCTGCCGCGCGCGTGTATCGACGACGATGAGGGTCCCCGACAAGTGCCCGACCACATAGAGCAAGCCCATGCTCGGGTGGTGCTCGAGCGAGCGCGGACCGCGCTTGCGGCGGGGATCAACGCGAGTCCCCGGCGTTCCGCCGACTTCGACGCGATCGAGGACCGTGCCGTTCTTGTCGATCCGCGCGACGCGGTCCGTGCCAAAGGCCGTGAGCCAGAGGGTATCGCCGCCCGGACTGAAGCAGAGGTCGGTCGCCTGCGCGAGCGCGCTGCTCTTGGCAGCGGCGTTCGGAAGCTTGTCGTAGTCGACGCCGGGGTTGAGGTCGATCGGCAGCACGCGAGCCTTGCTCTCGAGGTCGACGCGCGTCACACGGTTGTGCACGAAGCGCCCACGCAGCGCGTGCTCGAAGCGCAGCAAGTTCTTTGCATCGGTGTTCGCGATCCACAGCGACTTACCCGATGGGTCGACGGCGATACCGAAGTTGCTCGTGCCGACGCCCGCAATCTCACGCCGGATGACCAGGGTGTCGGCGTCGAGTTCGACGAGGTCGATATCAGGCAGCACGATGCCGTGCTTTGTCGCATAGCGCGGATCCGACGCCTCGACGATGAGCGGCACTTGTGGCCCATCGGGCAGGTCCTTGCGCGTGGGCTTCGGCTGCGGCGGGGCAAAGCGCTCGGACAAGATCGTCGTGCCATTGCCCGACTGATGCACGACGACGAAGACGCGCTTGCCGGTTGGATCGACAGCAAGCGCTCGCGGCTCTTGACCGAAGATGGGCACGCGCGCGACTTCGCGGCGCGTTCGAACATCGAAGACTTGGACGAGGTCGCGTCCGCTCGAGGTCACGAAGGCTCGCTCGGGCGTCCCCGCGAAGACCACGTCCGCTGGCTCGTCCTCGGTCGCGATCGTGGTGAGCACTCGTTGCTGCTCGAGGTCGACGATCGAGATCGAATCGGAGAGACGGTTCACGACCCAAGCTTCACGATCCGTGCGCAGGCGCACACTGCAGGGCTCGAGGCCGACGTCGATGCTCGCGATGCGTCGAGGCTCGGCTGCGCGCGCGAGTGAAAAGACCGCGAGAGTGCCAGCGCTCGCATGCACGGCAACGAGGCGCAGTCCGTCACTCGTGAGCGCGAGCCCCTTGACCTGCGGAGTCTCGAAGCCCTGCCAAGCTTGACCGCGCAGCGACGCCGCGCACGCAAGCGCGACGAGGCAGGAAGCACGCAGGCAGCGGACGAAAGTCATGGCACTCCGCAGTGCTGTAGTCGGATCTCGCAAGCTCCTACCCATAAGGTCCTTAAGGTCCGGACGCGCTTTGCAGCAACGAAGAACTTTAGCCCATACCCTTGCAGGCCAGCTCGTATCTTAGCGCCGTCCTGTCTGCCATGTGGGTCGCGCTGACGCAGCCAGTGCCGCGCGTTGCTTCCAGCGGCAGACGGATGGCCCCCACTTGTCTGTCCTTTCCCTAGGAATGCCACATGCGAAGCTCCCTTTTCTTGTTGCCCCTTTGCGCGCTCGCTGGCGTCGTCGCCGCGCAGTCGACGACGACGACGATCCCCTCTGCCGCGGATACGACGCGCCCGACCCTGTCGCCCTTCTGGACGTCGAACGTCTTCTACAGCACGACCTCGACGACGACCGCGCCGGCGTCGCGTAGCCAGACCATCATCGACTGCAGCGACATCGCGCTGCCGGGCGGCATCTGGCGCTCGATCACGACACGCCGTCCCATCGGCCTCGGCAACGCCAACCCGGCGATCACGACGAACGCAACGCTCGTCATGTCGATCGCGACTGCGAACTCGGCGGCTTCGACGACGACCTTCGCCACCAATCACGGCGCGAACATGCGCACGATGATCAGCGGCAACATCAATCTGCCGGCGGCCGCCAACCAGGCAACCTGGCCGTCGCCCTGGCTCACGTCCTTCCCGTTCTCGGCGCCCTTCGTCTTCCAGAACCTCACGGGTGGCTCGCTGGTCATCGACCTGACGCAAGTCCAGGCAACCGGCCAGACCTCTTGGTACGTCGAGTACTCGACGCCCGACTTGGGCGGCCGCGGCAACAACGGCAATCCGCCTTCGACCTGCAAGTTCAGCTCGAACACCTACAACAGCGGCCTCGGCTACACGACCGGTGGACTGAACCCGAACGGCGGTAACTGGTACGTCAACTACAGCGGCCTCCTGCCCAACGCGGTCGGTGTCGTCGCGCTCAGCGCTTACGGCATGGACAACAAAGGTCCCTGGCCGCTCCCGATCGACCTGACGGGTCTCGGCGCGCCTGGCTGCAACTGGTACGTCGGCCTCGAGATCGGCTTCCTCGGCGCACTCACGGCCAACGCGAGTGGCTCGGCCACCATGCCGAACATCACGATCCCCGCGGGCCTCGGTGGCACCGCCTTCTACGACCACACGCTCTGGCTCGACCCGGCTGCCAACGCCGCGGGCCTCGTCGTCGGTTGGTCGAGCAAGTGGAGCATCGGGACCGGACTCGGCTCACCGAGCGCCTTCATTTACGCGACCGGTAACAGCCACACGAACGCTGCCGGCACGCGCGTTTCGGGCGCTTGCCCGACGTGGCAGCTCCAGGGCTGATCACCGCGATCTCGCTTGCAGCCTGAGAGGCCGCGGCTCGCACTCGTCCAGGGTGCTGGGCCGCGGCCTCCGCTGTTTTTTTTGACCTTTGCGCAGACCGCTCCGAGTGCATCGTGGCGTGCATCGTGGCGTGCATCGTGGCGTGCATCGTGGCGTTCGAGCGGTGCCGTCGAAGCTTCGAGACAGTTGCCGTAAGAAGCTTCTAGTCAAGCTTTTAGAGGGCCGCCTCGCGCACTTTTTTTCTCGCGCGACGAACTTTGTCCCATGCAGCGGCCTCAGAGACCGTATTCTAGGTCTGTCAGTCCTGCCACGTGTGTCGCGTGCTCATGGTGCATCCAGCGCCAAGCGTTGCTGCAGCAGCGGTGGACTGCACGCCCCCACTTGTCTGTCCTTTCCCTAGGAAAAGTTTCATGCGTAGCCCTCTCTTCATTTTGCCGCTCTGCGCACTCGCTAGCGTCGTCGCCGCGCAGTCGACGACGACCACGATCCCCTCGGCCGCGGATACAACGCGCCCGACGCTGTCGCCCTTCTACACGTCGAACGTCTTCTACAGCACGACCTCGACGACGACCGCGCCGGCGTCGCGTAGCCAGACCATCATCGACTGCAGCGACATCGCGCTGCAGGGCGGTATCTGGCGCTCGATCACGACCCGCCGTCCTGTCGGCCTCGGGAACTCCAACCCGGCGATCACGACGAACGCAACGCTCGTCATGTCGACCGCGACCGCGAACTCGGCCGCATCGACGACGACCTTCGCCACGAACCACGGCGCGAACATGCGCACGATGATCAGCGGCAACATCAACCTGCCGGCAGCCGCCAACCAGGCAACCTGGCCGTCGCCCTGGCTCACGTCCTTCCCCTTCACGGCGCCCTTCGTCTTCCAGAACGTCACGGGTGGCTCGCTGGTCATCGACCTGACGCAAGTCCAGGCAACCGGCCAGACCTCGTGGTACGTCGAATACACGACGCCGGACAACGGCGGCCGCGCCACCAACGGCAGCGCGCCCTCGACCTGCCGCTTCAGCTCGAACACCTACAACAGCGGCCTCAGCTACACGACCGGCGGTCTCAACCCGAACGGCGGCACCTGGTACGTCAGCTACAACAGCCTCCTGCCCAACGCCGTCGGTGTCGTCGCGCTCAGCGCTTACGGCATGGACAACAAGGGCACCTGGCCGCTCCCGATCGACCTGACGGGTCTCGGCGCGCCCGGCTGTAACTGGTACGTCGGCCTCGAGATCGGCTTCCTCGGCGCGATCACGGCCAACGCCTCGGGCTCAGCCCGCCTGCCGAACATCACGATCCCCGCGGGCCTCGGCGGCTCCGCCTTCTATGACCACACGCTCTGGCTCGACCCGGCTGCCAACGCCGCGGGCCTCGTCGTCGGTTGGTCGAGCAAGTGGAACATCGGCACGGGCATCGGCGCACCGAGCGCCTTCGTCTACGCGGTCGGCAACAGCCACACGAACGCGGCCGGCTCGCGCATTTCGGGCGCCTGCCCGACGTGGCAGCTCCAGGGCTGATCCCAGCGATCTCGCTCGCAGCCTGACAGGCCGCGGCTCGCACTCGTCAGAGTGCTGAGCCGCGGCCTTTGCCATTTGAGGGCGCTACTGCAAGAGCAGCATTGCAACAGGGCCATTGCAACAGGGCCATTGCAACAGGAGTGTCGAGCCCGGACAGCCAGCGCGCTAAGCTCCCCCCATGACCAACCCCACCGCGACGTGCGAAACGTCTCTTGGCAGCTTCGATGTGGAGCTCTTCACCGACTCCATGCCGATCACTGCCGGCAACTTCGTCGAGCTGGCGAAGAGCGGCTTCTACGACGGCCTCCACTTTCATCGCGTCATCGCCAACTTCATGATCCAGTTCGGCTGTCCGCACAGCCGTGACCCCCAGAGTTCGCGCGCGGGCACCGGGCAGAGCCCGAAGGGCTCGATCGCCGATGAGCACAAGGAAGACGCCAAGTTCACGAATGAGCCCGGCACCCTGTCGATGGCCAATGCGGGGCCCAACAGCGGGAGTTCGCAATTCTTCATCAACACGCGGGACAACGCCTACCTCGACTGGTGGACGCCTGGGCCTTCGAAGCACCCGGTCTTTGGTCGCGTCGTGAGCGGCATGGACGTCGTGCAGGCCATCGAGAACAGCGAGACCGATGGGCGTGATCGACCGCGAACGCCGATCCAAATGATCAAGGTCACGGTTCACGAGAGCTGAGCCCGCACGGCCGCGCGCCGCACCCCGCCTCGTCCGATGCTCGATGCGAGCATGAGCGTCGACTTCTTGCACGACTTCGTGCACATCTATTGGCCGAGCGCGCGCAGCGTTCGTGTCGGTGGCGATCCGGTCGCGGGCTACCACGTCGGCCCCTTTCTTCTGCTCGAGCTTCTACCCTTCGCCTACCTGCCGCTCGCGCCCGCGAAGTGGCTCTGGTTCGCGGGCTCGATCTTCGAGGTCTACGTCGGCAGTCGCATCGCCGAGTCGCTGCTCGGGCGCTGTGCGCCGCGTGCGGTGTACGCGGTGCTCGGCCTCGCGCTTCTGTCGAGCGTCATGGTGCTCGACTCGCTCCTCATGGGGCAGCTTGGCGTCCTCGCGTCCCTCGCCGTCCTCGCCTGCCTGTGGCTCCTGCGCGAAGAGGGCGGCCGGGACTACGAGGCCGGAATCGTGCTCGGCCTCGGCATCGCGGTCAAGCCGACCTGGGGCGTCTGGCTCCTTCTCTTCTTGCTGCTGCGTCGCTACCGGGCGCTTGGTGCAGCCCTCGCGACGCTTGCCCTGTCGTTGGTCTTGCCGGCGCTCTTCCTCGGCATCGACACGACGATCCGTATCACGCAGCTGAGCTTCGAGCGTTGCCTGGAGCTGCGCGCGACGATCGCGAATGCGGGAGCGTCCCAGCACTTTGCGCACGTCGTGCAGCGCTGGCTCAGCCATGCTTACGGATCCGATGCCAGTGACGTTGCTGCGCGCCTCGCCGTCCTACGACCGCTTTCGCTCGGGCTCTTCGTCCTTGGGGTCGGCTGGACGCTCGGATCGGCGCTTCGCCGGAAGCGCGCGATGGACCCACTCAGCGCCGCGGTCGCGGTCGCGACTCTCATGCCCTTCGCCGTGCCGACGAGCTGGCCGCTCGACTTCACGGTGCTGCCCTTCCTGCAAGCAGCGACCCTCGCTCGCATCCTCGACATACGCGCGCAGATGAGTCGACGCCGCTACGCGAGTTGCCTTGCCCTCGTTGCTGCATCGCTCTTGCTGAGCAACGTCCTGCTGCGCTACGTGACCGCCGCGGCCTCTGATCTCGGTGGAGCCGTTCTCCTGGCCCAGATCGCGATCGCGGTCGCGTGCTTCTCTTGCGTCACCAGCGTAGCAGCTCGCGTTCGCCCAGCATGAGCAGCGACGGCCGAGCCGGGAGCCGCGTCACGACGAAGGCTGCCCGGCTGGCCCAGACAGCAAAACGCAGGGGTCGTTCGCGGCCTTCGCTGCGGAGCACGAAGCGCTCGTTGGGCAAGAAGAGCACGACGTGATCGCCGTCTCGCTCGAGCACGCGCGGCGTCACTTCGCAGCTCGGAGCCTCGGCGTCCGCCAGCACGAAGAGCACTTGGCAATCCGTACCCTCGTGCTCGCCGCCAACACCTACGAGGTCGAAGGCGATGTAGGGGCGCACTTCGTCCCGTCCACGCGGACCTAGGTAGCGACCGCTCGCATGCGGCCCGTAGGGATCCGGGTCGTCGTTCGCGAGCTGACGCGGCGTATCGAGCACGAGCGCGAAGCCCTCGTCACGCAGCCAAGCTGCAAGGCGTCGCTCGCGCAGAGCCTCGAAGGCCGCACCGTCGACCACGCCATCGAGGCAGCGCACCGGGCCACCGTGCTCGAAACCGAGGAGGCCAGCATTGAAGGCCGCGATCGGCTCAGCGCCAAAGAGCTGACTGGCCTGACGCGCTGCGAAGCGCATCTCGGCCTGCCAAGGCATGGCATCGCGCGGCGCGCCGAAACCCTGCAACGACGCAAGCAAGACGACGATGCAGAAGGCGTGCAAGCGTCGCGGGCGCGGCACGAGGGCGTGCAAGCCGAGCTCGCCGAGCCAGCGTCCCGCGAGCACGGCCATGCCGAGCAAGGCCGGCACGACGAGCGGCATCCAGTAGTAGTCGCGTGGATACCAGCGCACGACGAGGTGCAGACCGGCGATCCCTGCAAAGCCGAGCATCGCGCCCACGACAGCCGCCCCCTCGTTGACTCGATAGAGCGTCCCAAAGATGCGCCCAGCGAAGCTCAGCAAGACCGCAGCAAAGAACAACGGAACGAGGTCTTCCGCTCCGATGAGGGCCGCGACGCCGACCAGCACGAGGGGAGCGAAGCGACGCCAGAGCGCGATCGGCGCGAGGGCGAAGGCAGCGAGCACGAGTGCGCAGAAGACGCCGAGCACCTGCCACGGTCCACCGAGGAGCAGCGGTCGCAAGTACCACCAAGTTCGCTGCACCCATTGACCCAAGCTCGGGTCCTTCGCCGAGAACTGCTCGTGAAAGAGCCAAGGAATGGCATCACCGCTGACCGGCCAAAGTCGACCGAAGAAGAGCTGCTGCAGCAAGAGGTAGACAGCGAGGCTCGCGGCCATCGCGACTTCGAGGCGGCGATTCGCAGCCGGCGGCAACAGTCGCGCGCGTCTCCCGACCTCGAAGACCACGCAGAGGGCGCACGGCACGAGCACGAGCTCGCTGCGCGCCCAGGGCAGCAAGAGCGTCCAGACAAGAAGGCCTCGGCCGCTGGCCTTGCCTTCGAGGGCGTCGAGGCCGCGCCGCACGACGACGAGGAGGACGAAGAGGCCCAGCGCCGTCTCCTGCCCGTTCATGGCTTCGCGCACGACGAAGGGCCGCGCCATGACGAAGGCGGCGAGGACCAGAGCGGCATCGGCGTCGCAGTAGCGGCGCGCCAACCGGTAGGCGAGTGCCGTCGACGCGAGCAAGAAGCAGAGCCCGAGTAAGATCGAAGCAAGCGGCAGCGCGCTCTTGCCGAACACGAGGGCTGGCAGCGCGAGCAGCAAGGTCCATAGGACCTGGACCCCGCCAGCGACATGGACGCCATCGAAGCTGAAGCCCTCACCAGCCGCAAAGTTGGCAGCCACGTCGAACATGTAAAAGGCGTCGTCGCGGAGCAGCTCCACCTCGAGGCCGCGACCAAGCAGCAGCAGAGCCACTTGGATGGCCACCGAGACAGCGAGCAAGACGACGAGGACGCGCTGGAAGGCCGACGCGTCGCGCAGAGATCGAAGCAATGAAAAGGACACGGGATGACGAGGCTATGCCCACCGTCATCCCGTGTCGCTGCTTCGATCAGGGTTTTGGGTCACTACGGCCCCACCAAGGGGCCACGTTCTCTTCCTTAGTTGCGGACGCTCGGCAGGAGCTCGCTCGGAATCGCCATCGCCCACTTGTTCCACCAGTTGCTGCCGTCGGCGCTGATCTCGCCGAGCGTGCGGTCGCCGATCTCGAGCGCGATGTCGCGCAGCTCTGGGTCACCCGTGTAGCGGGCGACCAGGTATGCCGCGCTGCGCCAGAACTCAGGCACACCACCACCGAGGAGGACACCGATCGCAGGATCACTGTCGAAGAAGTCCTTCGGCGTCATGAAGTCGACGTAGTCCTTGCCCTTGTAGCTGCCCGTGAACTGGATCGGCACGTAGTAGCGCATGTCCCACGCGTGGAAGGTCTTGTTCACCGGATGCGTGAAGTCACGAACGACTGCGTACTCGGCCGTCCGAATCGCGTCCTCGGCGATCTCGAGGGCGAGCTTGCTGCCACAGAAGCGGAAGGCTGACGTGAAGCCGATCGCGATGGCCGAGCTTTGCCACGGCACGAGGAACTTGTGGTTGCCCGGATACTTCGTCGAGGGGTAGTTCGCGTCGTAGAACATGGCCTTGGAAGGATGCTCCTTGTGGCGATGGACGTCGCAGATCTCGGTCACGCGTCGCAAGACGTCGCTCTTGAAGTCTTCGTTACCGGTCGCGACATAGGCCCCGACCAGCAGTTGCAACACCCAACCCTCGGCGCGCGTCGAGGTTGGCTTGCTCGAGTAGTAGTCCGTGAAACGCCAGATGCCGCGCGTGTATTGACCGAGCATCTCGATCTCGTCGAGGGTCCACGCGTCACCCGTGACCGTGTAGTGGTCGAAGAGCAGGTCCATCGACGCGTGCTCCGGGTCGAAGGCGTTCCACCCATGACCCTTGGCTACGATGTTGCGACGCCAGTTCTTGTAGGGATCATGGATGTAGTTCTCGGCGTGAAACTTGTAGCGACCCAAGTGGTCGCGCGTGTAGGTCTGCGTCCCGCCGTTCAAGCGAAAGCCGAGGCCAAACCACAGGTAGATATCACGGTCCTGCGGCACCTCGAGACCCCAGAGGTGGTACTGACGACATGCCTGCTGCGTGACCTTCCCTTCGAGGATCTCGAGCATGTGCGCGTTCTCCGCTTGAACCGCGCGGCCGAGCTCTTCGGTCACCGGCTGGTTGCGTGGCGTGCCGGTCGTGTGCGTGTTCTTGGGATCGCCCCAGTGCTCGAAAGGACCGAAGTTGCTCGTCTTGTTTTTCCAAGACGTCCACTCTTGCTCGGCCCAGACATAGGCCTTCTCGGCGCGCGCCGAAGGACCACCGCAGAGGCCGAGCGCATCGGTCTTCTGCCAGGTCTCGAAGGTCGCGAGCGGCCGCAGGGTCCGCTCGACTCGCTCGCTCCAAACGGCGCGCCACTGGTTCCGCTCGGTCGAGCTCGCCGCAGGGTCCTCGAGCAGGATCTCGAAATCCCACATCTTGGTCGCACCGTCGTCCATGTGCGTGTTCTCGAGCAAGGTCCAAACCTCGGCCGTCGTGTGCGGTGCATAAACCGGGTTGGCGACGCCATGACGCGTCCGATGACGGAGCTTGGAGAGACCACCGATGACGTGGGCCTCGACCTTCTGGAACGAGACCGCGCCGAGCGGGCGCAGGTTGCGATCATCACCAGTCGGGTCGTCGGCCCCTTGGTAGTCGTTGCCGACCACGAGCTTGATGCTCATGAAGGGCATGTCGCGATAGTCGGTGATATAGAAGCGCGCGGCCAAGAAGTCGCGCTGGATACCAAGCGACGTATTGCTGTTGTAGAAATACGTCCGCCAACGGCGTGTGCGCGCGCGCTTCGTCTCGCTGACCACTTCACCCGGGCCCGAGATGATGCCGTAGTACGGGACGCCGTCGTCGTCGATGACCTTGGGGATCATCGCGAAGCCCGACTTGCGCGCGGCCGTCCAAGGATGAGGTTCGAAGCTGCCCTTCTCGCCCTTGGCCTGGGCCGTCACACGGTAGGTCTGCTGCACGCCGGCTTTGAAGGTGTCGACGAACTGCGCCAGACCGATCTTGACGCTGCCGTCGGGCCAGCGCTGCAGGACGCGCCATGAGGTCTCATGACCTATGACGCCGACCGATGCCAGGTCGATGACTTGGCTCGGGCCAAAGGGCACGGCAGCCTGGACGAGCTCGGTTCGATCGATCGTTGCGTCGTTACGGACCAGGAAGCTGCTGTCTGCTACGCCGTAGTCCTTGGTCTTCCAGTTGACGCCGCCCGTGATAGGACCGCCGCCACCTTCTTGGCTTCCGCCGCCACCGCTGCAGGCAGCGAGTAAAGCGAACGCCGCTGGCATGGCGTGGTGCCATCCAGCGCCGCGCATCCTTCCCTTGCCGCGTCGTCCGGCCTTCTGCGTCGTCTTCATCCCTTCCCCCTGGTTCGTGTCCGTGCCACTTCACTGGCGCGCTTGGCATCGTCCTCGCGAGGGGCCTTCTTGAGATGTGGCGCGGTGCGGCCGAGATGGGCAGTCGCCATGCGCGCGCTGGTATCAGGCTTGTGACGCTGTAGTATTTTTCGACGATCCGACGGGGCCGCTCGAAGCGCCTGGATGCAGGGGGCTAGCTGTCGCCAGGATCGAGAAACGCCGAGCGAGAGTGGCGAAATTGGCAGACGCGCAAGACTTAGGATCTTGTGGAGAGATCCGTGCGGGTTCGAGTCCCGCCTCTCGCACCATGGCTTCGACGCGATCATGACTCACGTAATCACGGCCCCCTGCATCGGAGTGAAGGACGCGGCCTGCGTCGATGTCTGCCCTGTGGATTGCATCCACGGCACGGAGACATCGCCGCAGCTCTACATCCACCCGACCGATTGCATCGATTGCGGCCTCTGTATCGAGGCCTGCCCGGTCGAAGCTTGCTTCGCCGAAGACGACGTCCCGCCACACTGGCGAAGCTACATCGAAGTCAACGCTCGCTACTTCGAGGTGAGCCCCGAGGCGAGCCCCGAGGCCAGCTGACGAGGCCAGCTCAGGAGCAAGCAAGCGTGCATCGCTACGATCGCCAAGTCCGTGTCGATAGCTTTGGCGAAGCCGGACAAGCGCGGCTCGACGCGGCCCGCGTCGCCATCGTCGGTTGCGGCGCCCTCGGCAGCCGCGTCGCCGAGGACCTCGCGCGCAGCGGTGTCGGCTACCTTCGCTTGGTCGACCGAGATTGGGTCGAGGCGTCGAACTTGCATCGCCAACACCTCTACGACGAAGCCGACGCTCAGAACGAAGAGCCCAAGGTCCTGGCCGCCGCAGCGCGCCTCGCGCGCATCAACTCGGACATCGAGGTCGAGCCGCGGCTCGAGGACCTGCGCGCCACGAACGTCGTCGATATCCTCGGCGACGTCGACCTCGTCATCGACGGCACCGACAACTTCCGCACCCGCTACCTGATCAACGACTTCGCGGTGCGCGAGCAGAAGCCTTGGATCTACGGCGCGTGCGTCGCGACCCAGGCCATGGCTGCGGCCTTCTTGCCCGGACAGGCTTGCCTGCGCTGCATTTTCCCAGAAGCCCCGCCCACGGCAGTGACCCAGACCTGCGCGAGCGTCGGCATCTTGCCGCCGAGCGCCGCGATGGCGACGACGCTGCAGACCATGCTCGCCTTCGCAGTGCTGACGCGTCCGGGCGAGGTCCCCCGCCGCTTCTTCACTTGCGACGTGCGGGACTTCGAGGTCCGCGGCTTCGAGGTCCCCGAGAAGCCGGTCTCGACTTGCTTGGCGTGCGCCGAAGCGCGCTTTCCGGCCCTCGACGCAGCGCTCGACGGTGAAGCGGAGTCGCTCTGCGGTCGCCAAGCCGTGCAACTCACGATGCCGCTCGAGTGGTCGCTCGAAGAGCTCGCGCAGCGCTTCCAAGAGGGCGAACCCGAAGTGCGAGGCAACATGCTGCGCGTGCAAGTACCCGAGGGCCGCATCACCTTCTTCCGTGGCGGTCGCGTCATCGTCCAGGGGACCGACGACGTCGCGCGCGCGCGGGCGCTCTTCGACCGCTACCTCGGAGCTTGAGCCATGGGCACCGACCCCATCTGGCTCGATCACGCAGCCACGAGTTGGCCCAAGCCGCCAGCGGTGCTCGCGGCGATCACCCGCTGGTTCGAAGAACTCGGCGTCGACGGCTCGCGTGGTTCGACACGCCGCCACCAAGAAGTGCGCAAGCTCATCGCCGCGTGCCGCGCCAAACTCGGCGAGCTCTGCAAGGCGACACCCGAGAACGTCATCTTTTGCTCGGGTGCGACCGAAGCGATCAACCTCTTCCTCAAGGGCAGTCTCTCGGATGGCGCGCGCGTCTGGACGACGTCGCTCGAGCACAACGCCGTCGCGCGCACGCTCGAGGCGCTGCGCCGCGAGCGCTCCCTGCACATCGAGGTCTTCGAACCGAGGAGCGCAGGCGAAGCTGTCGACGAAATCGACTTGCTCGATCGCCTGCAGCGCGAAGCGCCGCCCCAGCTCCTCGTCTACAACCACGTCTCGAACGTGACGGGGGCTCGCACCGAGCTCGGGCGGGCCGCCGCCTGGATCCGCGAAGCCGGCGGTGTGACCCTCGTCGACTGCGCGCAGAGCGCCGGACGCCTGCCTCTCGACGAAGTCGACGCCGACGCCCTCGCCTTCCCCGCCCACAAGGGCCTGCAGGGGCCGCCCGGCCTCGGCGTGCTCGTGCTGCGCCGCGGGCTCGACTGCCAGCCCTTGCGTCATGGCGGCACCGGATCGAGTGCGCCAAGCCTCGACATGCCCGACGACGCACCGACCCGCTTCGAAGCCGGAACCCCGAACACGCCGGCCATCCTCGGCCTGCTCGAAGGCCTTCGCTGGGTGGAGGAGCGCGGCATCGATGTCATTCATGCCCACGAAGTCGCGAGCACCGCGCGGCTCTGCCAGGCGCTCGACGAGGCCTGCGCGAGTGGTCGCGCGCAGCGGCACGGCGGTAAGGACAGCGGTGTCGTCGCCTTCTCTTTCGCGGACCTCGATCCGCACGAAGCGGCCTTGGCCCTCGCCGACGACGAGATCTACGTACGCGCGGGCTTCCACTGCACGACGCGCTTGCACGAGGGACTCGGCGCGCGCACGGGGACGCTGCGCTTCAGCCCCGGACCGACGACACGGGCCGAGGACATCGACCGTGCCGCCGCGGCGCTGCTCGCCTGCCTTTGATGCTGCGGGTGACGATCTTCCGTCAAACTCCCCTGAGGAGGCGCAAGGGGAAGGCGCGAAGGAACTGCGCGAGGACCGCGAAGTAGTCCTTGCGTGCGACGCGGATGCCATCCGGTACGAAGCCCGGCGCCACAGCGCTCGTGGCCAGAGCTCCGCTGAGACCCGCGCCGCCGACGAAGAGGTCCGTGCTGAGCATCGCGAGTTCCTCGTCGAGCGCGCCGGTCCACGAGCCGGGTGACCAAGTGCCTCGTCCGTGCTCACTCACGAAGGTCGCATAGAGCGCGCGCCGACCTTCGGCTTCGTTCGTCCCCAGATCTCCGCGTCGCAAGGCGGCGAGGGCTGTCGTCACTCGAGGCCCGAGGACCAGGAACTCCTCGGCACTCGGCTTCTGGTCAGCAAGGCACAGAGCAACAAAGAGCCGAGCGACCGAAGTCGTCGCACGCAAGTTTGTGATCGTCGACGCTGGCACTTCGAGCGCGCGGCCATCGAGGTGTCGTCGTGCAAGCTCTTGGAAGGCGTGGTCCGTCTCCGCCGCCTCGAGCTGGAGGAGTCCATCGACGAAGGCGGCGAGATCGGCCGCGGGCACGAGGCGCGCGGCCGCGGCGTGGAAGCGTCGTCGCGTCTCGAGGTCCCGAGCACCACCAGCTCCGCGCCGAACGAGCGAGACGAAGGACGGCGGACAGGTGTCGAAGCCGGCGAGCAAGCTCGACACGTCGAGCTTCGGAGACGCGGCGACCAAGGATCGAGCGTCGACACCCTCAGCAACGCCGATGCGCCCCAGCGCAAGGGAGGCGAGACGCTGCTCGGCCGCACCTTCGCTCTGCCCCAGGAGGTCGACCAAGGCCTTGGACTCGGCGACGCCGGGGTGGCGGATCGCGTCACAGTAAAACGCGCGCCGCGCCAGGTCCTCGAGGCTGCCCTCCACGACGCCACCCTTCACGACCTGCGCGAGGACGGGCGCCCCGCCGTCGGCGGCGCGGCAGAGGGAGCGCCAGAAGCGCTGCTCGCTCGATTGCTCACGCGACTTTGCGAGTTCGTCCGCGAGCTCGCGCGCTGCGCCGCGGGCGATGAGGGCGATGCGCGCCGCGTGCCGCATCACCTGTTCCCGGCGCGCGTCGACGGCCAGGTCGAGCAAGAGTCGCTTCGGGACTTCGATGTTGGGCCGGGCGGCCGCGAGCGCGGCGAAGACCCTCGCCTCGACCGGGCGGCGCGAGTCGAGCATGCGCGTCAGGGCCTCCGACGCTGTCTTCCCACCGCAGAGGCCGAGGGCTGCGATCAGCGCCAAGTCACTCGCGTCGCGGCCCCGGACGCGAGGCGCGAGCAGCGGCCCTAGGGCCGGGCCGCGGCGCTGCGCCTGCTGCCAGAGCTCTTCCCGCTTGCCAACCAGGCGAAGCTCGTCCGCGGTCGGAAGGCCCACGACAAGGTCCGCACATGCGCGGTCATCGAGCACCCAGCGCTCATGACCGGGGCGGGCTGCATCTTGATGGAGCACAGAGGATCCAGGCCCGGGCGATAGAAGGCCGATACAAGCCAACACTGCGCCTCCAGCACGGAGGGGCCTTCGTGAGTGGAACGGAACCTTCATGGCAGACACGCGGCACATCCTCGAAGACGAAGCGCTCGACTTCGTCCTGAAAGACCGGGGGAATGTTGCTTCGCCACAGGAAGAAGCCGACGACCAAGTCGCGACGATCCGCGGCAACCTCGAACAAGTCAGCCTACCCGACATCTTCCAGACCCTCACGATGTCGCGCATGGAAGGCACGCTGCGCATCACGCAGGGTTGGGAACCGACCTACGTGCACTTCTCTGAGGGCAAGGTGCGCGTGCTGCCGCCAGAAGAGCTGCAAACGCGCCGCCTCGGCAACCGCCTCGTGACCTCGGGCCTGCTCGAGGGCAAGGACGTGCGGCAGGCCTTCGTCGAGTCACGCAAGAAGGGAGTCGCCCTGGCGGACATCCTCGAGGCGACCGGCCGCATCGAGCGCATCCAGTTCGATGCGATCCGCTTGGCGCTCGAGGAAGACTTCTTGCTCGAGCTCTTCACGCTCAAGCATGGCAACTTCGCCTTCTTCAAGGAGTCCTACCCCCTGCCCGGGCTCGAGGAGCGCTTCCACACCTGCGTCCCCTTCGAGACTGAGACCATCCTCTTCGAGACCGCCCGGCGCTCGGACGAGTGGGTCACCATCCTCGAGACGATCGGCGACCTCGATGAGCTCTTCGTGCGCACGGGTTCGAGCTTCCCTACGGCCGACGACCTGAACGGAGACCTCTACAAGCTCGTCGACGGCAAGCGCACCTTGCGCGACATCGCCGGCGGCATGCTCGATGCGCTCTTCGACGTCGCGAAGGCCGCCAAGTGGCTCGTCGACCATGAGTGCATCGAACGCGCTCCGGCTGCACACTTGCTCGGCCTCGCGCGCGAAGCCATCGACGAGCAGCAACTGCGTCGCTCACTCTTTTATCTGAAGCTCGTCGTCGAGAGCCGCCGCACCCGGCCCGACCAGCTCGAAGAAGTCGCGTCGCTCTTCGTTCAAGCCGGCGACAACCGCGCCGCTGCGAGCGTCATGCTGCGCCTCGCGTCGCGCCTGCAGGATCCGGATCGTCGCCTCGAGGTCTTGGCCCAGGCCCGCAAACTCGACGGCCTCAACATCGCTGTCCTCGAGAGTATCGTCGAGGTCCTGCGCGCCAACTCCATCGCTGGCGATGCGATCCTCGACGACGCGCTCGAGGCGCTCTGCGCGCTCTACGTCGACGCAGGTCGCTTCGAAGAGGGACTCACCCTTTGCGAAGAGCTCGAGATTGCCCACCCGGGCGACCTCAACCTCGCTGGCAGGAAGGCGCGCATCCTCCACGGCCTCGGTCGCACCGAGGACGGAGTCGCCCACCTCGAGCGCCTCAAGGAGGTCTACCGCTACCAAAACGATGTCGAGGCGCTGACCAAGACCCTCGAGTACATCCTCCGCCTCGACCCGCGCAACGCCAAGGCAAGAGCCGAGCTGCGCACGGTGCAGGAGAGCAAAGGCGTCCGGCGCATGCGGCGCTTCGGGCTCGTACTCGGGCTCGCGCTCACGATCCGCGTTGGCTGGGGTTTCTGGTCGAGCTGGCACGAGGCGGAGACGGCGGCACGCGACATCCATGCCGCACGGACCCTCTTCGAGAGCGGTCGAGTCGACGATGCCAAGACCTTGGCCGAGTCGATCGCGCGGCGCAACATCGACGACGCGACCCTCGGCGAAGCCGTCGCCATCGTCGAACGCGCCGAACGGCACTTCGCCAACGTCGCGGCCGAACGACGTTCCGCACAGTTCGCGCGCCTGCTCGCCGACATCCAAGCTGCCGTCGACGAGCTCGAGCGCGGGGAGTGGGTCACGGCGCTCACGACCTACAGTCAGATCGCGCTCAAGTACGCGAAGGTGCCCGAAGCGCGCGCCCAGATCACACAAAGCCTCGAGACGCGCTTCAAGACCCTCGATGACGAGCTGCGCGAAGAGATCGAGAGCTTTCAGGGTTCAGGGCTCGCCGAGGTCCCGATGGCCGAAAGCGCGAGCGACCGGCGCCGCCTGCACGCTCGCATGGAGAACTGGTTCCCGGTCGGCCGCCTCGCTTCGTGTCGCAGCTTCCTCGAAGCCTTCGATCGCAAGGAAGTCCAAGCGCCGGTGCCGATCCCCAATGACGTCGTGGCGCGCATGCGCGCTTACTTGAGCTTCGGCGAAGCTCACAAGAAGAAGCGCATCGCCCTCGCCGAGCTCATCACGAAGGACAGCAAGACCGAAGAGCTCAACGTGTCCTTCGTTGCCGCCCAGCGCGCGGAGGAAGAGTACGCCTTCGAGCGCGCCGCCGAACTCTACGGAGAACTCGCGCAGAGCTATGTCGGCTCGGAGGACACGGCAAAGCTCTTCAGCGAGAAGCGCGACCGCTACAAGAACATCGTCGAAGGTGTGAGAGAAGTCGCCGCGGCCACCGAACTCGGTCAGCACGAAGCTGCCCTCGACCTCCTCGGCAAGCTGCGCCAGCGCTGGCCCGAGATCCCCTTCGAGACCTTGCTTGCCCTGCCGTTCAAGGTTTCGTCCTCGCCATCGGGGGCGACGGTCTTCGATGGCGACAAGGCGCTCGGAACGACGCCCCTCCTCGTGCGCTACACGCCGGGCAACCGCCTGAAGCTGCGCGTCGTCCTCGATGGGTTCTTCGCGGTCGACGCACCCGAGAGCATCGAGGACATGGGGCGCTACGACACGATGCTCGAGGTCAGGCCGCGCAGCCATGCCCGCTTCGAAGGAGCGACGACGCGCCTCGGGGTCGCGACGACCGGGCGCTACGTCGGCATCGACCGCAAGAACGCCGTCATCGCCTTCGACGGCACGACGCTCAGCGAGGTGTGGAAGACGACGATCGAGGACGAGTCGGGCGACCTCGGCGCCATCCTCAACCTTGTCAACAAGCTCATCCTCGTGAGCCCCTTCGGCATCGTACGTGCGCTCTCACCGATCGACGGCAAGCTGCTCTGGAGCCGCGACCTCGGCCGGCGCCTCGTGACCCCGGCCCTGACTTTGCGCGGCGACATCTTCGTCCTCGATCGCGGCGGCAAGCTCCATGTCCTGGACGCCTCGAGCGGCGAGGTCACCTCGTCGACACCCCTTGGTCAGCCCATGCGTCTGCCGCCGCTCGCGGTCGACAAGAACAGCTTCGCGGTCCTCGACGAATCCAGCACGCTGCGCCTCTTCGACGACAAGGGCGTCGCGGCTTGGGCCGTCGAAATCGAAGGCGCAGGCTGGTCGGCGCCCGTCCTGTGCGCCTCGACGATCGTCGTCGTCGCCGGCAATCGCATCGAAGCCCGCCGGCAAAGCGACGGATCGCTCGCATGGACGGCACCGTTGTCGACGACCCCGCGGCTCGATGTTGCCGTCGCAGACGACCGCATCGCGATCGTCGTCGGCAACCG
>CALLZN010000307.1 GCA_937858895.1 uncultured bacterium
CGTCGGGGAGCTGGCGGCGGCGCCAACGGTTGCGCAGCGCGACGGCGACGCTGCGCTTGGCCTTCTCTTGGCCGACGATGAACTGGTCCAGGTGGGCGACGATTTCGGTGGGCGTCTGAAACGACATGGCGCTGAGCCTATCCGGGCGCTGCTTCGGCGTCGCGCATCCGACTTCGAGAAGCTTCGAGCAACATCGGGACTGCGCTTCCCGTCCCGCTCGCCATGCGACAAACTCCTGGCACCCGCTTCGGTCCGCTTCGGTTCACCGTGGAGTCGCCGCCTTCATGAGTCTTCGTGCCTGCCTCTATGTCTTGTTGTCTTGGTCTGCGCTCGCGGTGACCTTCGTGGTGGGGGAGGCAGCAGCGGCCGCCCAGGCGCCGGCGAAGGGGCGGGAACAGCGCTCGGTCCCGGAGCGTTCGGTCCCGGAGATCGTCGAGCGCATCCGCGAGGGTCGCAAGCTCGGCAACTCGGGGCAGCGCTTCGGTGCCGCGGGCGATCTCACGCGCATCGAGACCGAAGAGGCGCGGCGCGCGGCGCTCGTGCTCTTCGAAGAGGAGGACAACGTGGCCCTGCGGGGGCGCTTCTTGGCGCACGCGGCGGCGCTCGAAGGTCTCGAGGACCTCATGCGCCGCGAGTTGACGAGCGCGAGCAACGCAGCCTGCGCCGAGACCGCGGCTGCCTACTTGCTCGCTCGTGGCGGCAAGGAGCGCGCCTTCGTGCTCACGATCCTGGATAGCGCGAAGGGCAGCACGGCAATCACGCAGCAGCAGGCCGTGTTGTTGGCGCTCGCGAGCAGCAAGAGCGCGGAGGACCATGCGCTCTTCTCGAAGAAGTGCAAGGCCATGAAGCCGGCCGAGCTCTTGCGCGTCTTTGCGCGCTTCCGCTCGCTCGAAGGCGCGCACATCGACGAGCTGCGGCGCGCGGCGCTCGACGACTCGTACGTCCCGCTGCGTGGTGCCGCCCTCGAGCAGCTCTGCGCGAAAGGCGACGAGAAGGCGCGCGAGCTCGCGCGTGAGCTCGCGGACGCGAAGAAGCCCGACGCCGCGATGCTGCGCGCCGTGCTCACGTCACTCTTCGCAAAGCCAGAGCGCGAGGACTTGGAGCGCATCGCCCGCCTCCTCGAGAGCAGTCACGCTTCCATCCGCAACGCCTCGTGGAATACGCAGCTCATGCAGTTGGCCAAGCTCGACTTCGTCGAGGCCTGGGCCATCGAGGCTGGCGCCCAGCATGGCGACGTCAAGGTTCGCCTCTTTGCGGCGCGCCTGCTCGAGAACTTCAAGAGTCCCGCTGCGACCGACGCGCTCTTTGCGCTGACCCAAGGCAAGGAGCCCGAGCTGCGCCGTCGCGCCATCCTCGAGCTGGCCAAGCGCAAGGACATGCGCGTGCGCCAAGCCCTCGAAGCTGCCTTCGACAAGGGTGACCTCGAGCTGCGCATCGACGCCTTCGAGGGCTTGGCGGCCTTGCTCGGGGATGAGCCGAGTTTTCAGCAGCTTTTGCTCGAGCTCGCGAGCGCAGGCCCGACGCCGCTACGCCTCATCGCCCTCGACCTCGGCGGCAAAAAGCAGCTACGCGAACTCCTGACCCAAGTGCCGGAGCTCCTCGCGAGCAAGGACTGGCGCCTGCGCGCCGCCGGCATCCAGCTGGCCCGCGACGTGCGCGCGAAGGAGAGCATTCCGCTGCTCATCGCCCAACTCGGCAAAGAAGAAGGGCGGCTCGCTGAGGACGCGCGCGGCGCCCTCGCTTCGTTGACGCGGCTCTTCTACCAAGACGCGAAGGCTTGGGAGCGTTGGTGGCAGCGCGATGGCGCGAGCTTCGTTCTGCCGCCGAAGGAAGAAGCGCCGAAGCCCGAGCGTGGCCGCGGCGCCGGCCGCAACCCTGGCCAGAATGTCGGCGCTGGAACTTCGGCGAGTTTCTATGGAATTCCAATCCTCAGCAGCCGCGTCGTGTATTGCATCGACGTGAGCGGCAGCATGAGCGCCAAAGTCGGCACTGGGATCACGCGTCTCGAGATCGCCAAGGGTGCCCTGCTGAGCGCGCTTCAGTCGAGCCCGAAGAAGAGCCTCATCAATGTGATTTTCTTCGAGAACGTCGTCCACCCCTATGACAAGAAGAGCGTCGCGCTCGACAACAAGGCCAAGTTCGCAGACATCGAAAAATTCACCCGCCGTCAAACTCCACGTGGGGGTACGAATATTCACGGCGCCCTGGTCGCGGCCTTGGAGGATCCAGCGGTGGACACGGTCTTCTTGCTGAGCGACGGCGCGCCGAGCGCGGGCGAGATCACGGACCCCAAGCTCCTCGTCGAGGACATCGTGCGGCGCAATCGCTCACGGCGCGTGGTCTTTCACTGCATCTCGATCGGCGGCGACAGCGCGATGATGCGGGACTTGGCGGGGGCGACCGGCGGCAAGTACAGCCAGCAGTGAGAATCGGCGCGCCGACCGGGTTGGCGGCAGCGGATTCTGGTCGCTCTGGCTATCCTGTTGCCCATGAACCTGATGCTTCCTGTCCGGGCTTTGCCTGCTGTCCTTCTCTCTTCCATCGTCATTTCTGTCCTCGTCGCGACGGCGACCGCTCAGTCGGTGCCGCACACGCGCGCGCTCCCGAGCTACGCCCAAGGTGCCTACCTCGGTAGCGCCAGCTCCTTTCCCTTCGGTCGCACGGGTGGGTTGCTCCAGTACTGGATCCGCGCCGACCAAGTCGGCCAAGCTGGCGCCGTGACGGCGATCGGCTCGCGGCCTTCACGTGGTTACACCGGCGCTGCGCGCACGCAGACCTACGAGCTCAAGGCCGACCTGTCGACACTCGCCTACGGCGCGTTTACGAACGTTTTCGCGAACAACCTGGGCGCAACGACGCGCGTCATCCACGCGAACAAGAGCGTGTCGATCCCGGCCACGACGGGCGGCACGGACCCCGATGCCTTCGCGGCGATGATCGCCCTCGACACGCCGCTCATCCTCGTGCCAGGTCGCAACCTCGTCCTCGAGTTCAACCTCGGCTCGGCCGTCGGTGCGCTCTCGGCGCCGTACAACAGCGACCTCACGACGCTCAGCACGTCCGCCTACAAGCACGCTTCTAGTGACCCGAGCTGCGGCGGCACGCTCACGGCTTCGGGTTCGTCGACTGCGCCGTACGCGCTTGCGCTGACCGGCGCCGCGCCGCAGCGCTTCGCGCTCTTCATGCTCTCGGCGAGCGCGTCGCTCTGGGGCGGCATCCCGCTGCCCTTCAAGCTCGACCCGATCGGACTCACGGGCTGCTTGCTCAGCGTCGACCCGATGATCAACATCGCCTTGCCGACCGACGCGAATGGCAATGCGACCTTGTCGATTCCGTTCACGGCGCCGGCCGAGGCCGTGGTCCTCTATGCCCAGGCCTTGCACGAGGACGCGACGCAGAAGCTCGTCACGAGCAACCTCGCGCGCTCCTTGCTCGGCGGCACGGGCTTCTGCCGCTACATCTACAACTTCACGGTGGATGGTGCGACGGCGCAGAATGGCCCGAATGAGTGGTCCGCGGCCCTTTTGGTGCGCTGAGCGCGCCGCAACGTGACGAAGCTTCCTGCAGATGGAGAAGGCTCGCGCGAGCTTCGCGGGCCTGGCGGCTCTGCGGGCGACAAGCCCGCTGACAAGGCTCTCGACAAGGCTGTCGACACAGCAGTCGACAAGCCCTCGAAGCTGGATCACAGCCTGCGAGATCTGCAGTCCCACATGCGCATGTCGGTCCAGGCCGGTGTCGGCGCGGGCCTGACCTTTGCTGTCGTCATCCTGCTCGGCGCAGCCCTTGGTTACTGGCTCGATTCGCTGCTCGGCTGGGCGCCTTGGTTGCTCATCACCTGTGCGCTCGCGGGCTCGGTCTTCGGCTTCATTCACTTGGTCGAGCGCGTATCGCCGGGGACCCTCTTCAAGGCCCGGCGCCGCAGCGGCTGAGGCACAGCGCTTCGCGAGCGCGTTTGTTCTCGCTGCGGCAACCAGCTAAGACGAAGCGATGCCCCAGCCGCCGTCCTCCGAGCCGTCGTCCCCCGAGCCGCCGTTGCGCGAGCCGCCGTTGCGCGCACCCTCGACCGTAGAACGCGCCCAGTCCGACGACCAAGCGCTGCGCGCCCTGCGCTTCGCGAGCCTGCTGCCGATCGGCGTCGCCGCCGTCGCGTTCTTGGCCGCGCCGCTCATGACGAAGGACAGTGAGGCCATCACCCCGCTGCGCATCGCTGGCCTCATCGGCGCCGGCACAGGCCTCGTCATCGCCTTCCTCCTCGGCCTCTGGACCGCGAGCGCCTGCCGCCGCGGCGGCTCAGCCTTCCTCGCCCCGCTCGCCTTCGGCTTCCTCGTCAAGGCCTTCGTCCTCGGCGTGGGTACCTGGCTCGCCTACGAACACGTGGGCCAAGGCACGCACATTGTTTTTGCCTCGTGTTTCGCCTTCTCGGCCTTCGGCTTTTCGATGATCGCCACGCCGCGCATCACGCGGGTGGGGTGAAGCTCAGAGGTTGCGCTGCGCGCGCGCACATTGTGGCACATTGCGGGCCGCCGTGGTCCGCCGTGCATTGACGCATGCGGCTCGAAGAGTAGGCTGAGCGCCACGTGGCCGCCTTCTCCGGACCACGGCCTCTCTCTCGGCTCGTTCCCTCGGAGCAAGCTCATGCAAGCAGTGCGTTCTTGGCTGTGCAGACCGACGCTTCCTCGGTTGACGCTCACCTCGATGATCATCCTCATCGGGGGCGGCGGCTTCGCTCGCGAGCTCTTGAGCTCAGCGCGCTACGAGGCTGAGCGAGTTGTGGCCGCGAGCTTCGCTGCTACGAGCAACGACTGGACAACGATCCCCGATCCGCCCGACGCCAACCAGGACCTCGAGGTGCGCTACGACGGTGACGACACGACCGTGTCCTTCCAAGTCGAAGGCGGCCCCATCGAGACGGTCGACCTAGCCGAGCGCAGCTCCTTCAAGATCCCCAAGGCCAAACTGCGCGGCAAGGGCTTCGTGCGCTTCATGGCCGGTGGCGGCGAGCGCGGCTACCGCGTCGTTCGCATCCCAGCATCCAAGTGAAGATGCCCCTTCGTTTCCCTCGCGACTTCCAGTTCCGGTGACTCCAATGAATGCACAGTTACCTTCATCGCCAGCAGTCAAGTCGTCGCCCGTCGCGCGGGCGCTTGCAGCGGCCGTGACCACCCTGATGGCCGTGACCGTTTGGGCATCGAGTGCAGCGCCGGGCTTGGCTCAGGCTCAGGCGGTCGTCGTGCCGCAGAGCGCCGCCGGCGTCGACGGCAATCGCTGGATGAACAGTCACTTCCGCGAGCAAGACCCGCGACGCATCCAGATCTTGATCGCGGCGCGGCACCTCGTGGGATTGCAGGGTAAGCGACTCTCGCAGTTGGCCTTCCGCAAGGACGTCAAGACCGCGGAGCGCTATTCGGTCCTGCGCGGCGGTGAGAGCACGGCGATGCGCGTGCTGGCCTCCTTCAGCGACGCCGACCCCGCCAAGCCGGCCGCGAGTTTCGCCGCGAACCACGGCCCGACGCTTGTCGAAGTCTTTCGCGGCGCCGTGACGCTGCCACGCGTCGGCGTCGAGGAGGATCGCGCTGTGGCGACCTTCGACCCGAGTGAGGCGCCGACGCTCTCCTTCAACCAAGCGCTGCCGCACGAAAACGCCAAGACCCTCGTGCTCGAGTTCTTGATCAGCGGGGGCAAGGACGGCCACGCGTGGTCGTGGCCCGTGGATGCGGTGACCGCCTTCCAGCCCGGAACTGTCGAGCCCTATGGAACGACTTGCTGGTCGGCCCAGGCCCAGGATGCGATCCGTGTCGTGCGTGGCTCGCTCCGTCCGGGCATGCACTTGAAGACCGAGAGCGTCGCACCGCCGGAGTCGGTCGTGGCCTTCCATGTCTTCGGTGTGTCCGACAAGCTCGCCTACGGCTCCGTGCCCCTGCCGCTGCGCATCGGCGCACCAAACTGTGACCTGCTCGTGTCGCCGGACGTGATGGTGCCGACGATCTTCTTCCGCGGTCCCGACGGGCGCCACGATGGCTGGTCCGCAACCGAGGTCGCGCTGCCCTCGAACCCGGGGCTCTACGGGGCGACGCTTTACTTCCAGTACCTCTACCTGCAGGCGCAAGGCAACAGCTTTGGCCTGCGATCGACCAACGCGGTCAAGGCCACGCTGACAAAGCTCCCGCCGAGCCTCGGAGTCAGCCTCGTCGCTTCGATGGACTTGCTCGCGAGTCAAGGCCGCGTCTTGCTCGACTTCTCGCCGGTGTTGCAGATCGAGGGGCGGTAGGCCGGTAGCTCCGTGCCATCCCAAAGCCCCACAGGACCGAGCCTTTGCACGCCGCCAGGGATTGACGCATGCGACGCGCAGCCTAGGCTTTGCACGGCGTGGTCCACCTCTCAGGATCACGACCTCGTCTCTCCGCTCGTTTCGTTTCTTCGGAGCAAGCTCATGCAAGCAGTGCGTTCCGCTCAGGGCTACCTACCATCCACTTCGTTACTTCACATGGGTGCTTCCATGGTCATCGCCACCTCAAGCTCTTCCGTCTTTCGGCGTTCCCACGCTGTCTTGGCTTGCGCCGTGATGCTCGGCGTTGGTGCGTCTGCGCTCGCTGCGCAGGATGTGAGCGTCGTCGTGCCGTCGAGTGCTGCGTCCGCGGATGGCAATCGTTGGATGAACAGTCACTTCCGCGCGAACTCGACGCGTCGCATTCAAATCTTGATCGACGCGCGTCATGTAGCTGGCCTGGCGGGGAAGCAGTTGCGCGAGCTGGCCTTCCGTAAGGACCTGCTCTTCTTGAGCGAATATGGGCGGCTGCGCGGTGGGGAGGGGGCGGCGATGCGCGTGTATGCGAGCTTCAGTGATGCTTCCGTGGCCCAGCCTTCGGTCGACTTCGCGAAGAATCCTGGAGCCCAGCACCGGCTCGGCTTCGATGGTGTGGGGAGCTTGCCCAAGGTCGCGGCCGACGAGGACCGCAGGGTCACGAGCTTCGACGCTGCGGAGGCGCCGACGCTCGCGCTGCTGCCGGGCTTCTGGCACGAAGCTCAGCGCACCCTCGTCCTCGAGTTCGAGACGCGCGTCAATGCGGCCAACGCGCGTTGGACTTGGCCTGTCGACGCTGTCACGCAGTTTGAACCCGGGTCGACGGCCGTTATCGGCAAGCCGTGTTGGGATACGCCGGCCAAGCCTGATGCCACGCGCGTCGTCAAGGGTAGCCTGCGGCCCGGCATGCACATGCGCGTCACGAGTGACGCCCCGCCGAGCCCGGTCGCGGCCTTCTTGATGATCGGCCTCAGTGACAAGTTCGCCTTTGGCACGCTGCCGCTGCCGCTGCGCGTCGCCGAGCCCGGTTGCGACGTCGTCGTGTCGCCCGACCTCTTCTTGACGAGCACGTTTTTCTCGGGGGCGAGCACGACCGACAGCGGCTGGACGGCCAACGTTTTTGGGCTGCCGTCGGCGCAGAACCTCTACGGGGCGACGCTCTATATGCAGTATCTCTTCTTGCACATGGAGGGCGGCCAGCCTGCCGTCAAGACTGCGAACGGACTCGCGGCGACGCTGACGAAGAACGCGCCGAGCCTTGGCGCGAGCATGGTGGTGACGATGGACAGCGCTGCCGCGACGGGTCGTGTCTTCCTCGACTTCGCACCGGTTCTTCGCATCACGGCGCGATGAGGCCCTCCTTGCGAAGCGCGACTGCGCTCCTCTTGTTCGCGATCCCGTTGCTCGGCGCGGGGGCGCGTGGCTTGGCGGCGACGCACGCTGAGCTCCCGGCTCATGCCCTCCCGGCTCAGGCCCTCCCAGCTCAGGCCTTCGACGACGACTGGACCGTCGACCCGGATCCGCCGACGGCCGACCAGGACTTGACGATCACCTACCACGGCGCGGACGACCAGGTCAGCTACGAGGTCGAGGGCGAGGGCTCGGTCGATGTCGACACGAGCCGTGGCTCCTTCACGATTCCGAAGGCCAAGCTCGCGGGGAAGAGCTACGTCAAGCTCAAGGCCAGCGGCGGCGAGGCTGGCTTCCGCATCGTGCGTCTGCGCTGAGTCGGGCCAGCGACTTCGGTCGTTCTTCCACGGTCGAGGTGTCGATCGAGCGGCTCGACCGCGAACCGCGAACCGCAAACCGCGACACGGTGACGCCCGACCTTTGCTTGGATTTTGCCGAGCGACCTTTACGCTCTCGCGCCCATCGGACCCGTTCGAGCACGGATGCGGTCCGAAGCCTTTCCCCTAGCTCCTCTCGCGAACGATCCACGCTATGGCAGCTTCGATTCTCGTCTCGAGTCTGTTCCGCTCGACAGCGGCGCTCGCCGCGTTCTGCGGGGAAGCCTTCTGCGGCGAAGCACTCCACGGTGAGGGCGCTGCGACAGCGAGCGCGAACACGAGCGAAGGCGCCCAGGCCCTGCCCGAGGGCGCCGGCATCTTCACGACGGCCTACAGCCACGTCATCCCGCATCGCATCGGGCCCGACCTCGGGCCCTTCTCGATGTACAACGTGACGCTCTTCCAGATCGGCGCCGTCGTCCTGATGTTCCTCCTCTTCTCGCGGGTCAAGACCGCGGTCCTCGCGGCCAACACCGCGATGGAGAGCGGCCAGCCGCTGCCCAAGCAGTCCTGGCTCGTGCGCGTCTTCAGCGGCTTCGTGCTCTACATCCGCGACGAGATGGTCCTGCCCATCCTGGGCGAAGAAGACACCAAGAAGTACCTCGGGCACTTCCTCTTCGTCTTCTTCTTCATCATGTTCATGAACGTCGGCGGGCTCATTCCCTTCAGCCAGACGCCGACGGCCTCGATCTACTGCACGCTCGGGCTCGCGATCACGACCTTCGTCTTGATGATCGCGGGCGGCATCCAGGTCCAGGGGGCCAAGAACTTCTTCTTGAACCTCGTGCCGCACGGCTTGCCCAAGCCGATCTGGCCGATCATGTTCTTGGTCGAGCTGATCGGCCTCATCGTCAAGCCCGTCGCCCTCACGATTCGTCTCTTTGCGACGATGCTCGCTGGCCACTTGGTCGTGCTGAGCTTCATCTGCTTGATCTTGTATTTCCGCAAGGATCTCGGCAACGGCGCCTATGCGATCGGCGCGCCGGGTGTGGCCCTCGGGGTCTTCATCATGGTCATCGAGTCCTTCATCACGCTGCTGCAGGCGTACATCTTCACCTACCTCTCGATCCTCTTCATCGGTATGTGCCGCCACCCGGAACACTGAGCCGCAGAGCGAACGGGACCCAACGACATGAGCCGCGCGCGCGGCACGACCAGAACGCCGCTGCGCGGCACACGAAACCACTTCACGACACGATTCAGGAGAGCTAAGGCATGATCCTTCCTACGATTCTCGCGGTTAGCGGCAAGGGCCTCGGTGCTGGCATCGCAGCCGGCTTGGTCGTCATCGGCGCCGGTATCGGCATCGGCAACATCGGCGGCCGCGCGGGCGAAGCCATCGCTCGTCAGCCCGAAGCCTCTGGCGAAATCCGCGGGAACGCGCTCATCCTCGCGGCCCTCGTCGAAGGCGTGGCGCTCTTCGGTCTCGTCATCGCGCTCTTGATGGCGCTTTCGGCGACCGACACGCCCGCCTGAGCCGAGCGACCCTCGAGCAGCGGTGCCTTCGCTGGCGCCGAGGCTCGAGCCCGGCGCGAGCACAGCCACAACAGCCCCGGCTGTCGACGCTGTGTGCGCGCTGCACGACGACGATGCACGCTTCTTGACCCGACGTAGCCCCGTTGCAACGGGAGACCTCCGATGCTGAGTTCTGCAGTCCTGGCCACGCTCGCTCCCTTCGCAGAAGGGGGCTCCTTCGATCCGCTGCACCCCGTCTGGGGCGTGACGTTCTGGACGCTCGTGATCTTCGTCGTGAGCGCACCGCTCATGTGGAAGAACGTCTACAAGCCGATCACCGAGGCCTTGGCCGCGCGCGACCGTCGCGCCGAAGACGCGATCCGCATCGCCGAAGAGTCCAAGATCGCGGCCGAGCGCGCCCGGGCCGAGACCGAGTCCGCGCTCGCGCAGGCGCGCAACGAAGCCGCCGCGCAAGTCCGCGACGCCAAGGAGCGCGCCGAGGCCCAAGCCCAGGCCCTCCTCGACAAGGCCAAGCAAGAAGCCGAAGCGAGCCGCCAAAAGGCCGTCGCCGACATCGAAGCCGAGCGCCGTCGCGCGGTCGCCGAGATCCGCGACCTCTCGGTCGACCTCAGCATGCAGGCAGCCTCCAAGCTGCTGAAGCGCGAGGTCGGCGGCGAAGACCAGCGCCGCTTCGTCAAGGACTTCCTCGACAACTCCCGCAACTGACACGAGCAGCATGGCCTCAGTCACGAATCGCTACACCGAAGCCCTGTTGGACGTCGCCAAGCAAGAAGGCAGCGTCGACGCCGTGGCCGAGGACTGCCGTGTGCTCGAGATCGCGCTGCGTGAGCGTGAGCTCAAGCTCTTCCTCGCCAACCCCTCGGTCGGCGCCGACCAAAAGGCGGCGCTGCTCGACAAGGTCTTGCGCACGGGCGGCCGCGAGGCGCATGCGCGCACGACGCGCTTCCTCGCCGTCGTCCTCGAACGCGGGCGCCAGGATGTCCTGCTCGACATCGTCCAGGCCTTCCGCGCGCGCGCCCTCGAGCTCCGCGGCAAGATCGAAGGCGTCGTCGAGACCGCGACCGAACTCAGCGCCGAAGACCTCGACGAGCTGGCCCGCGGCCTCGGCAAGCGCCTCGGCAAAGAGCTCGTGCTGACCGTCAAGGTCGACGAGACCCTGCTCGGCGGCTTCCGTGCGCGCGTCGGCGACTCGATGTTCGACGCCAGTCTCAAGAGCCAGCTCGAAGAGCTCGGCCACAAGCTCAAGGGCATTCCGCTCGCGCAAATGCAGCGCGGGCTCGACGGATAATCGAAGCAAACACCAAAGCGATCATGGAACTACGTCCCTCAGAAGTGACCTCGGTCTTGAAGCGCGAGATCGAAGGATTCGCAGGCAAGCTCGACCAACAAAAGGTCGGCACGGTCCTCTCCGTCGGTGACGGCGTCGCGCGCGTCTTCGGTCTCGAAGGCTGCATGATGTCCGAGCTCCTCGAGTTCCCGAACGGCGTCATGGGCGTCGCGCTGAACCTCGAAGAGGACAACGTCGGCGCCGTCCTCCTCGGCGACGACACCAAGGTCAAGGAAGGTGACGTCGTCAAGTCGACGGGCCGCATCATCTCGGTGCCGACCGGCGACAAGCTGCTCGGCCGCGTCGTCAACGCGCTCGGCGTCGCCGTCGACGGCAAGGCGCCGATCGAGGTCAACGACGCCGACCTGCGCCCGATCGAAGGTGTCGCGCCGTCCGTCACCGAGCGCCAGCCCGTCACCGAGCCGATGCAGACCGGCATCGTCGCCGTCGACTCGATGATCCCGATCGGCCGCGGCCAGCGCGAGCTCATCATCGGCGACCGCCAGACCGGCAAGACCGCGCTCATCATCGACACGATCTTGAACCAGGTCCGCACGGGCGGCGGTGACCCCTCGAACAAGGAGCAGGTCATCTGCATCTACGTCGCGGTCGGTCAAAAGCAGTCGACCATCAAGAGCGTCGTCGAGATCCTCGAGAAGCACGACGCGATGAAGTACAGCATTGTCGTCAGCGCGCCGGCGTCCGACCCTGCTTCGATGCAGTACCTCTCGTGCTATGGCGGCGCCGCGATGGGCGAGCGCTTCCGCGACGAGGGTCGCCACGTCGTGATCTTCTACGACGACCTCTACAAGCAGGCCTTGGCCTATCGCCAGGTCATGCTCCTCATGCGTCGGCCGCCGGGGCGTGAAGCCTTCCCGGGCGACGTCTTCAACCTCCACAGCCGCTTGCTCGAGCGCGCGGCCAAGCTCTCGGACGCCAAGGGCGGCGGTTCGATGACCGCGCTGCCGGTCGTCGAGACGCAAGAAGGCGACGTCGCGGCCTACATCCCGACCAACGTGATCTCGATCACCGACGGGCAGATTTATCTCGAGGCCTCGCTCTTCAACGCCGGCGTGCGCCCGGGCGTCAACGTCGGTATCTCGGTCAGCCGCGTCGGTGGTGCGGCCCAGGTCCCGGCCATGAAGAAGGTCGGCGGTGGTCTGCGCATCAACCTTGCGCAGTATCGCGAGCTCGCGGCCTTCGCCCAGTTCGGCTCCGACCTCGACAAGGCGACCCAGCAGCAGTTGACGCGCGGTGAGCGCCTCGTCGAGCTCTTGAAGCAGGGTCAGTACGCGCCCTTCCCGGTCGAGGAGCAGATCATGTTCATGCACGCGGGCACGAGCGGCGCGGTCGACAAGATCCCGACCCGCGCGGTCGGCCAGTGGCGCAGCGAGTTCTTGGCCTTCATGAAGACCAAGCACCCCGACATCGGCAAGGAGCTCTCGGGCCGCGCCAAGTGGACCGACGAGATCAAGGCCAAGCTCGACGCGGCGATCGCCGACTTCAACAAGTCCTTCAGCGCGCTCTGAAACCATGGTCAACATTCGTGACCTCAAAGTGCGGATCAAGGCGGTTGGCAACATCCGCCAGATCACGCGCGCGATGGAGATGGTCGCTACGACCAAGCTCCGGCGCTTCCAGACGCGCGCCGAGGCCAGCGGGCCCTACACCAATGAAATCGAGCGCCTCGTCAAGAGCCTCGCGGCCGGTGTGGGTGGTGGGGAAGGCTCCGAGCTCTTCGAAGTCCGCGAGAAGATCAAGAGCGTCGGCGTCCTCGTCATCGGTTCGGACCGCGGTCTCTGCGGTGCCTATAACACGAACGCGCTGATCGCGCACCGTCAGTGGGAAAAGACGCAAGCGGGCCGCGAGATCAAGCGCTACGTCATTGGCAAGAAGGCCATGGGCTACTTCGCGCGGCGCAAGCTCGAGGTCGCGGCCTACTTCGATGACCCGATCTTGGAAGTCATGGGCTACCGCGACGCGGCGAGGCTGTCGGACTTCTTCGTCAAGGAGTTCGTCGAAGGGCGCATCGACGAGATGTATGTCGTCTACTCGGCCTTCAAGTCGATGACGCGCTACGTGCCGACGGTCTTCAAGTTCTTGCCGCTCGGCCAGATCGAGGCAGGGGCTGGCGATGGCGCCGAGGGCAGTGCCGCTGCGTCCGAGCAGAAGGCCGCGGGCGATCTACTCCTGCTGCCGAGCCCCGAGGTCATCTTCAGCCAGCTCGTGCCCAAGTACCTCGAAGCACGCATGTTCAACGCGCTGCTCGAGTCGCTGACCTCCGAGTACGCCTCCCGTCGCGTCTCGATGAAGAACGCCACCGACGCCGCCAGCGACATGGTCGGCGATCTCAAGCGTGTCTACAACCGCGCTCGCCAAGAGCGCATCACCAAGGAACTGCTCGAGATCGTCGGCGGCGCCGAAGCGGTCTCAGGCTAGTTCTTGTTCTGCATTCCAACTGACTCAGTAACGTCCACGAGGTCACGAACGTGAGCACCGCGACCGGAACATCGACCGGCACCATCCTTCAGGTCTTCGGGCCTGTCGTCGACGTGCGCTTCCCCGAGGGGCAACTCCCCGCGATTCTCAACGCCGTCCACATCGACGACCCGATCCGCAAAGGCAAGAAGCTCGTCCTCGAGGTCGCCCAGCACCTCGGCAACGACACTGTCCGCTGCATCGCGATGTCGTCGACCGACGGTCTGACCCGTGGCGCAGCTGCCGTCGACACCGGCAACGCCATCATGGTGCCCGTCGGCAAGGCGACGACCGGTCGGCTCTTCGACCTGCTCGGCAACCCGCTCGAGGAAGGCGTCGCGCACCCGCGCACCGGCGAGACCATGGGCGGCGTCAAGCCCGACGCCTACTGGCCGATTCACCGTCCGGCGCCCAAGTTCGAAGAGCAGGAGGCCATCTCCGAGATCTTCGAGACCGGCCTCAAGGTCGTCGACTTGCTCTGTCCGTTCGCGAAGGGCGGCAAGATCGGCCTCTTCGGCGGCGCGGGCGTCGGCAAGACCGTCCTCATCCAAGAGCTGATCCGCATCACCGCGGTCGAGAAGGGTGGCTTCTCGGTCTTCTGCGGCGTCGGCGAGCGCACGCGCGAGGGCAACGACCTCTGGCTCGAGATGGCCGAGGCCGAATACACCGACGCCGAAGGCAAGCAGAGCTCGGTGCTCGACAACGCCGTCCTCGTCTTCGGTCAGATGAACGAGCCGCCGGGCGCGCGCCTCCGCGTCGCCCTCTCGGGCCTCACGATGGCCGAGTACTTCCGCGACGTTCAGGGTAAGGACGTGTTGCTCTTCGTCGACAACGTCTTCCGCTTCGTCCAAGCGGGCTCCGAAGTGTCGGCGCTGCTCGGCCGCATGCCGTCCGCCGTCGGTTACCAACCGACCATGGCCTCCGAGATGGGGGCGCTCCAAGAGCGCATCACCTCGACCAAGAAGGGCTCGGTCACGTCCATGCAGGCCATCTACGTGCCCGCCGACGACATCACCGACCCGGCGCCGGTCGCGACCTTTGCCCACCTCGACTCGACGATCATCCTCGACCGTCGTATCTCCGAGCTCGGCATCTACCCAGCCGTCGACCCCCTCAAGTCGACCTCCAAGATGCTCGCCCCCGACACCGTCGGCAAGGAGCTCTACGAGGTCGCGCGTGAAGTGCAGCGCATCCTCCAACGCCTCGAGGACCTGAAGGACATCATCGCCATCCTCGGCATGGAAGAGCTCTCCGACGAAGACCGCCAGACCGTCGCCCGCGCGCGTCGCATCCAGCGCTTCTTGTCTCAGCCGTTCTTCGTTGCCGAGCAGTTCACGGGCCTCAAGGGCCGCTTCGTGCCGATGGCGGACACGGTCCGCAGCTTCAAGGAAATCCTCGAAGGCAAGCACGACACCCTGCCGGAGCAGGCGTTCTACATGTGCGGCTCGATCGAAGAAGCGATCGAGAACGCCAAGAAGATGGGGGCCTGAGCGAGTGGCTGCCACGCTGCAAGTCCGCGTGATCACGCCGGAGCGCGTGGTCTTCGATGGGGAGGCGACGCATGTGCAGTACCCCGGGGAGGATGGGCTCTACGGGGTGTTGCCGCGGCACGCGCCGATGATCACGACTGTGGCGTCGGGGGTGCTGGTGGTGACGGAGCCGTCGGGGAACAAGCACCGGTTCTTTGTGGCGGATGGGTTCGCGCAGGTCGTTGGCGGGCGTGAAGTGCGGTTCGCGGTGGACAGCGGCGAGGACGAGGCGGAGATTGATTTGGCTCGCGCGCAGGAGGCCGCGGAGCGGGCGAAGGAACGGATGGGGCGGGCGCAGGCCGAGGGGTTTGACCTTGTGCGTGCCGAATACGCGATGCGCCGCGCGATCATGCGCCTGCGGACGAAGCAGCGCGGGATCAATTGAACGCTTCTCGGTGTTCCGAGAAGCGCGCCGCTATGCACGTGCGATGAGCTTCACGCACCTCATTGGATTGGATCGGCATATGTGACGAACTGTGAGTCGTCGCGTCGGGGGTGAAAGGTAGCTGTAGGCGGAATCCAATGGTTTTCAGGCGGGCGGAGTTGCACGAGTTCGCTTGGCAATCGGTTCAGATTCGGATTTGGGACTAAGTCCCATATCCAGCCTATGGCGCCAGCGCTGCTCATTGCTAGCCTGAAGAGGAGCACGCCATCAACATGAACCCAAGTACGCTTGCTGAGTTCATTTGCGACTCGCGACCTTAGTGCATACACGCCATTCGCAATTCCGCAACAATCGTGCGCTATGATGAATGGGTGAAATCCAGATTCTTGATGGCCTTCCGCTTTGCGGGCGATAGCACGCATGTATCCATCGATCGGGGATTGGTAGCCAAACAAAATATGTCTCTCACGAAGGCGCAATTGATTTAGTGGCCATTCTGGTCGCCACCATGCCGGTGGAGAAAATTGTGCTCCGCCTACTGAGATCCAATAGCGCATTGGGTCTTCGATTGTCGGCCTGGACGATCGCAGCAGCCCTGCTGCGGTTGTGAGGTCATCAATTGTGGCATCATCGAGACTGGCAATGTAAGCGCTCATCGGTATCTCAAGCTGTTCCTTCCGTGCATGAAGGAGGTTATAAAGAACTCTATGGGCGTTCGCTTGGGCAAGGTTGGCAGCCTTGTGGCGCGCCTTACGTGTCGCCTCTATCTCGATGAGTTGTCCATCTCGCCATTTTGCAATGAAGTCTGCGGTTTTGCGATCTGTGCGCTCTGGGATCTCTGAAACCTCGACAAACTGTAGAGTCTCCGCTAGCGCGGCGGCGGTTGTGAGTTCGGCGATCACGGCAGAATTTGCTCCTATGTCGCGAATGCCGTTCCGGATGCGGTCAGTAGTTCTTGCAAGGTTGAAATTGTTGGTTGCAAGCAGCGTGTAACCTGTCTTGAGTGCGAAACGCATGTTTTGTTTGCATGCTGTGTTGACCGCGTAGGGCGACTCTCCGATGAGTTGGGCAAACATGCGGATGCACTCGCGATGTAAAGCGAGAATCTCTTGACGTTGCACGGTTGCTGTATTGTGCATGCTGGATCGCCATATCAGGCGCTTAGTAACTAGTCTCAAAGAGTCTGTAGCTTCGCTTTTGTGAATGGCGCCTGGAATTCGTGCCGCCGTACCATTGTGTGTGAGCGCCATGCGGATCACTCTATTTCGAACCCTTGAGACGTGAACTTCAGCGTCCGGCTGTTCTCGGTCACGGTCCGCACGACTTGGTCGGAGACGCCGTCCGCGAACTCGGCTTCGATCTCGAGCGTCACCCGGACCTTGGAGCCGACAAGCCCGGCCAAGTGGGCGACGACCTCGTCGGCGATCCGGCCGGCGTCGCGGCCGACCCGGGCGGGGTCGAGCGGAGCGCTGCCGTGGAAGCGACGCACGGTCTTCACTTTGGGGGCGGCCGGCGCGGGTCCACCGTTGCCGCGCTCGGCCGTTGCCGTCGGGGAGCTGCCCGGACTTGCGCCAGCAGCGGCGACGGCCGCCCCTTTCGGCCTCTCGGCGTCCAGCTGCCTCCGGGCAATATCGGGCTTCACCAAGAGCCCCGTGTCGCCGTCAGTGATGGGGACATTCTGCAAGACGCGGAGGCCGCGATAGCGGCCGGTGGCTTCATCGAAGCTCTCTGCGTACCCGAAAGCATCCTTCTCCCAGGTGATCAGGGCTACACCGTCGCGCATCGCGCCCACGAGGACGGAGGGGTTCTTCACCCGCTGCAAATAGGTGTACCGCGCGAAATCCTCGATCACCTGGCTGATGGCCACGTGATTGCCGCGCCAGAGCGGAACCCCTTCGAGTTCTAACTGAAGGCTGGAGGCGGCGAGGCCTGTGGCGAGCAGGCCGTCGTTCCTGAGTTTCTTGCTGGCGCGGGAGGCGAGCGAGTCCTGGCCGTTCAGGCGTACACTCTGCCACTCGACGGGCGCTTCGGGCTTGACCTGCGTGGGCACGAGAAGACAGTGGTAAGCCTCTGGCAGGCGCGCCGTGACCACGGCGTCGGCCGCGTCGCGCTGGGTCTGGGCCTGCTTGACCTGGTGCGGGGAGAGGTCGAGCTGCTCCTTCTCGTCGACGATCGAGTCCCAGGCGAGGAACTTGCGGATCGCCTCGTCGAGGTCCTGTAAGCGGGTCTTGTCGATCGCGAGGAAGACGAGCGTGTTGCGGTAGAGCCGCGGCGCGCTGCCGCGCGACTCGAGGATGGCCTTCGCGGCGGCCTCCGCGGCGTTTCCGGCCTCCTTCGAGCACGGATGGTCGATGCCCAGGACGACGAGCCGGGCATCGAGATCGTCCGGCACATCTTCAGGCCCTTGCGGGAGCGGATGGACGCGGCTGAAGTCGCCGATCCTCTGCACGTCCTTGCGCACCCGCCCCTCGAGCTCGCGCGCCACGGCGTCGGGGTTGCGCTTGAGTTGCTCAGCCTTGTCATCGGCGAGCTTGGTGACCGTCGGCTGGGTCGAGTACCAGTAGCGCGGGCCGTCCTGGTAGAGGTAGGTCGCAGCGCCGGCGAGGCGTCGCAGGGCGTCGCCGAACACCGCCGGCGACTCACCGGGCATGACGCAGCCGAGCTTCACGCGCCGGTCCTCGAGGCCGCGGTTGGCGGCCGTCGCGGTGGGTGCGGAGCCCAGGTAGATCGTGCGCGCCACGCGCACGCATGCCTTGAACTTGCCGAGGTTCGGGATGTCGCCGTCGAGCTGGAGCGGCAGCGCGCTCGGGCCGTCGACGTCCTTCTCGATGACGGGCGGCCAGTTGTCGGCGAGGTAGCGGGTGAGCTCGAACTGGACCCGGCGGTCCGCGATCGGGATCAGAGAAGGGAGGATCAGCGGGTTCCGGTCGCCGGCCTCCCAGAGGCTGTGGATGACCGCAGCCATGAGCCGCAGCACGCCGCGCGTGCGCTGGAACTTGACCAGCGTCGACCAGTCGCCGTATAGACGGTCGAAGATCTCCGGATGGATGGGGTAGGCGGCCTTGAGCCGCTTCTCGTAGTCGCTCGCGCGGCACTCGGGCGGGAACTCCTCGGCCTGCGTGCGGTAGAGGTTCGCGAACTCGCGCGCGACGGTGTCGCGGGCGACGAACTGCGGCTGATCGACCAGGGGCTCGAAGAGCCGTCGGCGGACGATTTCGAAGCCCTCCTCGGCGCTCGCCGGCCGCCAGGAGGACTCGACGCGGCCGATGACGTTGCGCAACCGGTCGAGCGCCTCGCGGCCGCGCTGCCCGCCGACCTCCGCATCGTCGGCCTGCGTGTGCGGTGATCCCGCCGTGTCCGAAGCCGGCAAGCTGATGACGAGCAGGCAGTTCTTGGCGAGCTTCGCGGACTCGGTGAGCACCTGGGCGAAGCTGAACTGCGTCTCGAAGCCGCCGGCCGGCAGGTCGCTCTGGTCGTGGAGCTGGCGGGCGTAGGCGACCCACTCGTCGATGAGGATGAGGCAGGGGCCGTAGTCGTTGAAAAGCTTGCGCAGCGTGTCGCCGGGGCTCGTCGCCTTCTCGTCGTCGCTCTTGATCTTGGCGAAGGCCTCCTTGCCGCCGAGCTGCCAGGCAAGCTCGCCCCAGAGCGTGCGCACGACGGTGCCGTCGGGCTTCGTCGAGGGGCTGCCGGGCGAGATCTTGTTGCCGACGAGCACCACGCGCCGCGCACGTGCGAGCTTCGAGACCTCGGCCTCCTTCATCACGGCGTCGACGCCGGCGAGCTCGCCCGGAGCAGTGCCCGAGAAGAGGTGGTAGAGCGCGAGCATCGAGTGCGTCTTGCCACCCCCGAAGTTCGTCTGGAGCTGCACGACGGGGTCACCGCCGCCGCTGTCGAGGCGGCGCACGGCGCCGACGAGAAGCTGCTTCAAGCTCTCGGTGAGATAGGTGCGCCGGAAGAACTCGACGGGGTTCTTGTACTCGTCGGTGCCTTCGCCGATGTGGACCTGCCAGAGGTCGGCCGCGAACTCGGCCTGCTGATAGCGGCCGCTGGCGACGTCCTTGTGCGGGCTCACGACCTCGCGCCATGGCTTGAGCTGCCCCGTGGCCTGCGTTTCGATGGCAGTCGCCGCAGTCCTTCGCTTCTCGGCCCGCATTTGCTCGTCGAATCGGACGCGCAGAAG
>CALLZN010000308.1 GCA_937858895.1 uncultured bacterium
ACCCCTGACCTCTACAATGCCATTGTAGCGCTCTCCCAACTGAGCTAATCCCCCGCTCACGCGGAGCGAGGATGCTAGCGATCGAGGGGGGCGAGTCAAGCAGTGGCTCCTTCGAGAGCGACCTTAACGACTGCGATCGGACCCTGCCGATGTCCGCGACCACGATCAAGATACCGGGGGTGGGTTTACTCGGTGGCATCTAGCGTTTAGCGTCATGGCCAGGTTGCGGCCGCTCGCTTTCGAGTTCGCGCGCTGCGATCAAGGACTTCCGAAGGTGCGCTTCGTCCGTGTGGACGAGGCGTGGGCGTAGGGAAAACGCTCGCACGAGCTGCCTGCACAGGGTTCGTGCGAGGACCGGAGGGGTTCTCAGGGTTAGGCGCCGCTTCATTGCCGCGCGTGGTCCTGCATCTTTCGGCAAAACAAGCATCGTGGCGTTCGCGCCACAGGAGGGGCTCCGCCGTCGCGGAGTCGGAAGTTGTCATGGTCAAGAAGAGTTCGTTCCTCGAAAAGTTGTTCGCGCGCAAGAAGACCGAAGATCGGGTCGAACCCGTCTCACGCGATCGCGTGCCGCCCGCTTCCCGCATGCCTGCTGGCAACGTGCCTGCGACCGGTCGCTTCGGCGACAAGGCCGATGCGCCGGCCATGCCGACGCCGCAGCGCGCGACGCGCATCATCCCGGCGCCGGAGAGCAAGAAGCCCGAGGTCGCTACCAGCCTCGACAGCAAGGCGGCGACCAAGCCGACCGACAAGTCTGTCGAAGGCCAAAAGCCCGCGAGCACGAGCGACAGCCTCGCCGTCCAGTCGGCCGCCGAAGCTGAGAAGCCGGCGATCGAGCCCGCCGTCCTTCCTCCGGCCAGCGCCAAGAGCGCAGCGCCCGCAGCCAAGCCGCGCGTCGAGCCGAAGCCCCTGGTCATCGACGCTCCGCGCAGCACTGCGTCGGGCATCTCGCGCGTGCTCGGGACCAAGAGCCGCGAGGACGCGGCGATGGCGCTGACCGATGGCTTCCGCGAACTCGGCAGTCTGCTCCAGGGCATCCACCGTCGCATGGACGACCAGAGCCGTCAGGCGACGTCGCTCAACGACAAGTTCGTCGGGCTGCCGGACATGGCGAAGGCCCAGGTCGACTTCATGGCGAAGGTCAGCCAGCAGCTCGTCGACCAGCGCGAGAAGACCGGCGAGCTCCTCGACAAGCTCTCCGGCTTGCCCGCCCTGCTCGACGGCATCCACAAGACGCTCGAGCGTCAAGCTGCTGTCGAAGAGCGCACGGAGAAGAACCTGCGTGACTTCCGCTCGACGATGGACCGCATCCACAACTCGATCGGCGAGCTCCAGTCGCAGAGCCAGGCAGCGATGACGAAGGCGACCGAGACCTTCGAGCGCACCAACGGCCGCACGACGCGCGTCTTCGAGGAGACGCAGAAGCAGGCCTACGAGACCTTCCAGAAGTCGCAGGAGCAGGGCCTCGCCCAGCTCGCGAAGATCGTCGAGAAGAGCGGCAAGGCGAGCCGTGGCGTCACGATCATGATGGTGCTGCTGCTCTTGTCCGTTGCGGCGCTCACGATCGTCGTGCTGGCCAACAAATAAATCGGCGCGACGACCCCGGCGCGCGCTTCACTGAATCAGCTGAACGCGCGCCGCGTTGCTCGAGCTGTCCGCCCACAGCAGGGCCGCGAAGTCGAAGTTCAAGCCAATGAAGCTCGACGAAAAGGTCGGCAGTTCAAAGCGCGGCGCAGCCGCGCCTCGGCTGTCGAGCACGCCGATGAAGCCCGGGAAGATCGGCGTGTTCGCGACCGACAACCAAAGCGGCGTCGTCGCGTCCAAGTCGATCGGGACCCACGTGCCATTGACCGGCAGGCCCTGGGTCGCACCCGTGTTGCTCGTCAACATGACGTAGAGGCGACCTGCCTGGATCGGCGTAGCTTCGATGCCGAAGGTCACACGCCCGCCGGTCGATGAGAGAGTCGTGCCGGACGCCGTCAAGCGCAGAGGGCGATGGCCCGTCGCGAGCATGGGCGCGCTGTAGACCGATGTCCGCGCGGTGACGAAGAGTGTCTTCATCGCCTGTCCGCCGAACGCACAGTTGGACGGGCTCTCCGGAAACGTGATGCGACCGAGCGAGGTGCCGGCAGGTGTCACGACTTCGATCGCCGAGAATCCGGGGCGGGCCATGTAGATGTTGCCGCTGCTGTCGACCGTCATGCCGTCGACCGAGCTGCCGCCGAGGGCGAACCACTGTGTGCCGGGTCCGAGGCGGCCGGGACCGAGGACGGGGTAGGACATGACAGCGGACGGATTCTGCGACGCAACGTAGAGCGTGTCTTCTTTTGGTGAGAGCACGACGCCGTTCGGCCGTAGCAGCGCATCGATCAAGCGAGTAACCGTTCCGTTGGCTGCACGGTAGTAGACAGCTTCTTTGTCCTGGCGATTGCCGCCGAAGGTGGGGTCGGTGAAGTAGACGCCACCCCAGACATCGGGCACGAGGTCGTTCGGGCTGTTGAACGCTACAGAGTTGTAGGTACCGGCCAGAACCGTGACCGCCTTCGTCGTCGTGTCGACCTCGACGACGCGGCCCGCGTGCTGACACACCAGCATGCGATCCTTGCGATCGAAGTAGATCCCGTTCGCGTTGCTGCTCTGCGTCAAGAAGGTGCTGCGCTGCCCGTTCGCGTCGATCTTGTAGATCGTGTTGCCTTGGACATCCGAGAAGTACAGGTTGCCCGCAATGTCCTGCGCTGGTCCTTCAGTGAAGCGAAGGCCAGTCTCGATCCGCACGATGGGGCCGCTGGGGCCGATGTCTTTGATCTGTGCGGGTGCGAGTGCAGGAAGAAGGGCGCAGGCGAGCAAGCTCGATAGAGATCGCGAGTGAGGCATGAAGTGCTCCGTTGAGGGAGTCAGCAAGCATAGGCGAGCAGCGCCTTCCAGCGAGCCCACGCAAAGCGCGATGCTTCGCGATAGAGTGCGACGCCTTCCAACAGATGCGGAGTCCAAAGCATGAGCATTCTCGATCTCTGGCAGCCGATTCTCCTCGGCAGCTTCGTCGCCTGGGTCGCCAGCGCCCTCATCCACATGGCGCTGAAGTACCACAACTCTGACTATCGTCAGCTCTCGAACGAGGACGCCGTCGGGGCCGCCATCAAGAGCGGTAACCCGGGCCTCGGCGTGCACAGCCTGCCTTACTGCGTCGACATGGCCAAGATGAACGATGCGGGCATGCAAGCCAAGTTTCGCGACGGCCCCGTCGCCTTCGTCACGGTCTTCCCGAACGGCATGCCCAACATGGGCAAGCTCGTCGGCCTGCAGTTCTTGCACTTCGTAGTCGGTGGCGCGCTCGTCGCCTACTGCGCGACGCTCGCGCTCTTGCCCGGGGCAGAGGCGATGGCTGTCTTTCGCTTCGTGACCACGGTGGCCTTCCTGGGCTTCGGATGGGCGGTCGTCCCCTTCAGCATCTGGTACGGCCACGCTTGGTCAACGGCGGCCAAGTACCTGCTCGACGCCTTGATCTATGGCGCGAGCTTCGGCGCGTGCTTCGCTTGGCTGTGGCCCGCCGCGGCGTGACGGGTCGTCTACTCAGAATGGGGGCACGCTGACGATGCCCGCCAGTGGTGTCGACAAGCGAAGTTCCAGGGTCGGGGATATCTCCACGGCTTGGCAAGTGAGGACCTGACCGAGAGAAACAGGATCTCGACCAACAGCCGTCAAAATCGCTGCGCGACCGTTTGCATCGAGCACCGCGCTGACGCTGTGGAACCAGCCACGGCCGTCAGGGAAGAACGTGCCGAACGGGAAGTCGATCGGATTCCAGCCATGAGACACGACGACGACGCACGCGCGCTGCGGCTCGCCTCCGACTGTAAACCACGCGAGTGCCCCAAGATTGAATGGGGAGACGAGTGCGAGTGCCAAGTGTGGAATCGTGGGGCTGATGACACGTGAGCTTCCTTCTGCCTTGATCTTGCCAACCTGAACGGCGCTGTGCTCGAAAGTTGAATCGAGCAGAGCAACTGCGTGCTGACTCGAGCTACCGAATCCAACCTGTATCTCCTGCTGTGCGCCGACCTTCGTTGCGATGATGCGTGAGCCGCCAGTGGCCTCGATCGCGGGGCCGCCCGGTCCATAGATGTAGTTGTAACCGTAGTAAAGATACAGGCCACCTTTGCCGCCGATCACGCTCGAGTTTTGGAGTAGAACCGTCGATGCATTGACGTCTATCGCAAGGCCTCCAGGGCCTCCCCGGCCTGGACTTTGACCTCCGCTACCCCAGCCTGTGCTCAATGCCATTAGGCTCCACTGTCGCGGTG
>CALLZN010000309.1 GCA_937858895.1 uncultured bacterium
TGGTCTTTGGTCAAGCCGGGCAGGAGGGCGCCTGCCCGGCCGCCCCCGCCGGGGGGGCGGGGAGAAAGAAGGCCCCGCCACTTGCCCTCACGCCACTGCGCGTCGACGCGCAGCGGCGTACCGCCGTGCGAGACTTCGAGTTCGCCGATGCCTTGGGCCTGCACTTCGTCGGCTGTGCGTGACGACTCGCGCAGCGGCGGCGTCGTGCGGTAGACCGGCACGTCCTGGGACAGCGCCTTGCCAGTCAAGGGATCGCGGCGGGCGTGCGGGACATCGAGCGCATCGAGTTCACCAGCGATGTCGGCGAGGCGGAAGGCGCGCCAGTGCCACATGTTGGTCGGCTTCTCGCGCGACCCCATGCCGAAGAGCGGCGGCTGCGCTTCGTTCGAGAACTGCAAGGCGCAGGCGTCACTCGCGATCGGGCTGCGGTCCTCGGAGGCGTCGTCCCAGACGAGGCGCAGGGCCAGGCGCTTGCCGTCATGAAGGGCGCTGAGCTCGGCTTCGACGATGGCGTCCTCGCTCCACTCGAAGGGAGCCAGCACGATGCGCTGCTTCGAGGCAGGCGCCCACTCCGCATCATTCCCGCTGGTCGGCAAGGCGTCGACGCGCTTCGCGCGCAGCACTTGGCGCGTTTGGACTAGGCGCTCAGCGACACCTTCGGGGATGAGGCTGCGGACGTAGGCGACGAGTGCGGCGGTCGCACTTGGATCCCCCAACTGCGTCGGCGGCATCCCAGCGCGCGGCATGCCACCGAGGACGCGCGCGGCGATGCCCGCATGGTCCGCCGGTCCACGCAGGACGCCAGCAGTAAAGTCGCGTGCAAGACCTGCTTGCAAGGCATCGCGCCAGGCGCGGATCGGCCCGCGGCCGCGGCCGTCATCGCCGTGGCAGGCAGCGCAGTGGCGCATGTAGAGCTCGCGCCCGCGAGCGAGGTGCGCCGTGTCGTCGTCGAGTGGCGGCGGCAGAGCGAGCGCCTTCCCTGGCTGCCATGCTTCTTCGGCCATGGCCTTCGCTGCGGCAGAAGCGAGGACGCCACCACCCTTGCGCGCATCCTGCTCGAAGGCCGCCGCCATGCGTCGCTTGCCGAGGCTGACTACGTGGTCGACGAGCATCGCGACCTCCTTGTCGCTCAACCAAGCGAAGGCTGGCATGGCCGAACCCGGCATACCTCGACGGATGGTGCGAGCGAGGTCCTCGGCGCTCGGCACTCCATTGACGGTCGTCACGAGGCTGAAACGCCCGCTGCCGAAGTCGGGCGCGCGCGGCACGAGCAGGGACGCCGCAGGACCACGACCAGAGCCGTCTTCGCCATGGCAGGTCGCGCAGTGCTGCGCGAAGAGCCGCGCACTCGCACTGTCGGAGACGACGTGGTCACCCCTTGCACGCGTGGGGTCCGGTCGGTGCATGCAGGCACCCAAGGTGACGCCGATGATCACGAAAGCAGCGCCGATGACGCGCAGCGTTTTTTCTCTCATGCTTCCTCCCTTCTTTGAGCTGTTGCCCAGTAGAGCTATCGCGGGTGTTTCTATACGTGACGCTTGGCATCAACGATCGCCGCACACGCGGCTTCGATGTCGAGAGTGGACGTGTCGACGACTTGGGCTGCCTGCGCATAGAGGTCCACGCGCGCGGCGAGAATTGCTTGTAGGTTGGCGAAGGCACGGGCGTCGCCCGCCATCGGACGCGTGTCACCCTGGGCGACGACGCGATTCCAATGGTCCTCGGGCGAGGCACGCAGCCAGACCGTGTGCGTGCGCGCGCGCAGGAGGTCCCAGGTCTCGGGGTCGGTGACGATGCCACCGCCAGTCGCGAGCACGATGCCCGCCGCGGCGTCGAGGCGCTCGCGCAGGACCTCGCGCTCGACTCGGCGGTAGGTCGCCTCGCCGTGTACTTCGAAGACCTCGGTCAACGGCAAGCCCATGCGACGTTCGACGTCTTCGTCCAGCTCGACGAAGTCGAGGCCGAGCATCGCGGCGAGGCGGCGACCGATGGTCGACTTGCCAGCACCGCGCAAGCCGAGGAGGGCGATGACCCGACGCTCGCCGCTCGTGATGCCATCGAGGAGCGAAGAAGCGCGTGTGCCGAGGGCGCGCGCGACGGCCTCGAGGCGGAGGATCGACGGGTTCGCGCGCCCGGCCTCGATGTCGGCCAGGAAGCGCTCCGAGACTCCGCTCGCCACAGCGAGTGCGCGGCGGCTCGTGCGGCGTTCGCGCCGCCGCGCGCGCAGCGCCACACCCAGCGAGCGCAGATAGGCCAGGTCCTCCGGGCTCGAAGCCCTCAGTCCGTCCGCAGCGCGTCCAGGCCGCTTGGCAGTCACAATGCACGCACGATACTGCATCTATGGCCGAGTTCCACCGAGAAATGTGCGCTATCCTGCTTGAAGCACGACCCGAGCGCTCCTAGCATCTGCGGGCTCGTAGCGCGCCGCTCGGCGTGCGCCTTGCCTTCTCGACTTCGCCAGAGACCTTCGACCCGCGAGCGGGACCTACTCGATGACCGACTTCAATCGACACCCAGGTAGCTACCTGCATTGGCGCCTCCACGTCGAGGGGCCGACCGCGACGCTCGAGCTCGCGATCCAGCCCGACAAGACCCACGGCACAGGCTACGAACTCAAACTCAACAGCTATGACCTCGGCGTCGACATCGAGTTGGCCGACGCCTTGCAGCGCATTCGCTTCGAGCACCCTGCGGTCACGACCCTCGTCTTCAAGAGCGGCATCGATCGCATCTTCTCGGCTGGCGCCAACATTCGCATGCTCGCGTCGTCGAGCCACCCGTTCAAAGTCAACTTCTGCAAGTACACGAACGAGACGCGCCTCGGCCTCGAGGACTTGTCTTCGAAGAGCGGCGTGCACACGATCGCCGCGCTCAACGGACTCGCGGCCGGCGGCGGCTATGAGCTCGCGATCGCCTGCGACCGCATCTACCTCGTCGACGACGGCAACAGCGCCGTGTCGCTGCCCGAAGTGCCGCTGCTCGGCGTGCTGCCGGGCACGGGCGGCCTGACGCGCCTCGTGGACAAGCGCAAGGTGCGCCGCGACCACGCCGACATCTTCTGCACGATCGCCGAGGGCATCCGTGGCCCCAAGGCCAAGGACTGGCACCTCATCGACGACTGCTTCCCGAAGTCGCGCTTCGACGAGAAGGTCCGTGCCATCGTCGACGAGCTCAACACGAACACGAAGGCACGTGGCGACAAGGGCATCGCCCTGAGCCCCATCGAGCCCGAGCTCAGCGACAACGCGATCTCGTATCGCTACGTGAGCGTCGACCTCCAACCCGAAAAGCGCATCGCGACGGTGACCGTGCGTGGTCCGGACGGCCCCGAACCGCAAAGCGGCGCCGACTATCTCGAGCGCGGCGACGAGGCCTGGGCGCTGCGCGCCTTCCGTGAACTCGACGACGCCATCTGCAGCCTGCGCTTCGACCACGAGAAGATCGGCCTCTGGCTCTTGCGCACGCGCGGCGACATGGACGCCATCCTCGAGGTCGAGAAGTCGCTCGCCCGCAACCAAGACCACTGGCTCGTGCGCGAGATCACCTACTTCATCGCGCGGACCCTGCGGCGCTGGGACCTCAGCGCGCGCAGCCTCTTCGCCCTCGTCGACCAAGAGAGCGCCTTTGCTGGCGTCTTCCTCGAGCTCGCGCTCGGCTCCGACCGCATTTATATGTATGACTCGACACTCGACGACAACACCAACGTCGAAGTCGCTGTCGGACCTCTGTCGAGCGGCTTGGTGCCGATGTCTCACGGACTGACCCGCCTCGAGAATCGCTTCTTGCGTGAGCCCGAGCGCGCGGAGCGCCTCGCGCGCGAGATGCCGCGGCTCGCAGGCCCCGAGGCCTTCGCCGCGGGCCTCGTCACCGTCCTCGCCGACGACATCGACTGGGACGACGAAGTCCGCTTGGCGGTCGAAGAGCGCGTCTCGCTCTCACCCGACGCCTTGACGGGCATGGAAGCTTCGCTGCGCTTCGGCGGCAGCGAGAACTGCGACAGCAAGATCTTCGGGCGCCTCAGCGCCTGGCAGAACTGGATCTTCACCCGCCCCAACGCCACGGGTGAAGAAGGTGCGCTGGTCCGCTACGGCCAGCCGGAAGCCGCGACCTTCGACTGGAGAAGAACGTGATGCAGCACACGAACGTAGACCTCGACGCAAAGATTCCGAACAACGTCAACCTCAAGGGTGACAAGCGGCTCCAACGCGCGCTCGAGCAGTGGCAGCCCCACTTCCTCGAGTGGTGGAAGGACATGGGCCCGGCCGACAAGTTCAATGAAAATGAAGTCTACCTGCGCACCGCGGTAGGCGTCGGCAAGGGTGGCTGGGCACACTTCGACTACGTCAAGATGCCGGACTACCGTTGGGGCATTTTCTTGGCGGAGCCCGTCGAGCGCACGATTCACTTCGGCGACAACATCGGCGGGCCGATCTGGGACGAAGTGCCGGGTGAGATGCGCAATCGCTTGCGTCGCCTCATCGTCACGCAGGCCGACACCGAGCCCGCTTCGGTCGAGCAACAGCGCCTCCTCGGACGCACGGCGCCGTCGCTCGCTGATATGCGCAGCCTCTTCCAAGTCAACGTCGAAGAAGGCCGCCACCTCTGGGCGATGGTCTACCTGCTCCACACGTTCTTTGGCGCGGACGGCCGCGACGAGGCCGAAGAGCTGCTCATGCGCCGCAGCGGTAACGCCGACAAGCCGCGCATCCTCGAGGCCTTCAACCAGCCGATCGAGACCTGGGTCGACTTCTTCTGCTTTACGACCTTCACGGACCGCGATGGCAAATACCAACTCGCGGCGCTGGCCGAATCGAGCTTCGACCCGCTCGCGCGCTCGACGCAGTTCATGCTGACGGAGGAGGCCTACCACATGCAGACGGGCGAGAACGGCATCGGCCGCATCGCCCACCGCTCGGCCGAACTCATGCGTGAAGGCACCGACCCACGCTCGGTCGGCGCCATCCCGCTCGACTTGTTGCAGAAGTACATGAACTTCTGGTTCTCGGCCTCCATGGACCTCTTCGGTGGCGAGGACTCGACGAACGCCGCCGAGAGCTTCGCCTCCGGCCTCAAGGGCCGCTACCGCGAAGGTGACGGCATCTACAAGGACCCGAAGGCGCTCGGCCAGGACTACACGATCGAAGTCCCAGAAGGTGGCAAGCTCGTCGAGAAGCACGTGCCGCTGCGCCGCGCGATGAACGCTCTGCTCCTCGACGCCTACATCGCCGACTGCACGCGCATCGTCCAGCGTTGGAACCGCGACCTCGAGAAGCTCGGCTGCGAGTTCCGCTTCGAGCTCCCGAACAAGCGCTTCAACCGCAACCAGGGCGTCTACGCGCAGTTCCGCTTCACGCCGCAGGGCGAGATGATCGACGAAGCAACATGGCAGAAGAGCTGCGGCGCATGGCTGCCGTCGAGCGAAGACCGCGCCTACGTCGCCTCGTGCATGCACCCGGTCTACGAGCCGGGCAAGTACGCCAACTGGATCGCGCCGCACACGCAAGGCGTCAACGACACGCCGCTCGACTTCCAGTACGTCAAGTTTCACTGAGACAACGCAAGCGACAGGAAAGCAACATCGCATGGCTGAAGAAGCAGAGCAGCGCCTCGTCTACGTCTGTGAAGGCGGAGACTGCAGCGAAAAGGGCAGCGTCGAACTCTACGAGCTCCTCAAGGAGAAGCTCGAAGCGAAGGACCCGAACCTCGAGCGTGTGAAGCTGCGCAAGTATCCCTGCTTCGGCGGGTGCGACTGCGGCATCAACATCACGGTGTGGCCCGACCGCATCTTCTACAGCCGCGTCACGAACGAGGACCTCGACGACGTCGCCAAGCACCTAGAGGGCGAAGGCGAACCCGTCGAACGCCTGCGCGGGCACGTCGAAGCCGACGTCGAAGAGATCATCTGGCAGATGCTCGACTCGCCGTATTGATGCGCCGCGCGCCGCCGCAGTCCGGCCGGGCCGGCCGCGGCTCTCGAAGCGCGTGCCTGCGCGGCGATCAAAGCTCAGGTGACGAGCCTATGCCGTGATGAAGAACTGCGACGGCATCGGGCGAAGGGCAGCGGCGTGGCGCCCGGGGGGGCTTGCGGCATCGGATTCGATCACCTAGGGTTAGCGGCGCAGGCGCTCCATGTCATCGCGCCGCAAGGAAGGCAACATGCAAAACAGCCCACAGCCCACAGCCCACAGCCTACAGCCTAAGGCCTAGCCCGCGGCCAGCCCACTGGCTCCTCCCAGCTTTGTTCCTCTTCGCATTCGCAACCGGCACGCGACCCGCCAGCGCTCAGGGGCCGGAGCCGACCGATCGAACCGACTTCGTCTTTCACGTCTACGTCGATCCGATCCACGGCGATGACACCTTGGCGAGTAACCAGCACATGGGTGGCAATCCTCCGTGGTTCAACCCACTCTTCGCCGGCGGAGTGAGCCCGAAGAACGCGCTGTCAAATCACCCAGTCGAACCGACCTGGACGACGATCCAGCACGCGCCCTTCAGTTTCAAGACCGTGACCGCAGCGGTCGCGGCTTTGAATGTCTCCTATCCCTGGACGCTTCCCAACTCCAACCGCCGAGTTACCCGCGCCGTCATCCATTGCCTGCCTGGCCTCTACGGACGCGGTATCGGGCCAGGTGTTGTCAACCGACTCGACCCGCGTACGGGGTTGCGCTTCAACGGAGAGCAGTTGCCGATCACCTTGTCACCGGAAGGAATTTCGATTCAAGGATCAGGAGCCCTGAACACGATCTTCGACTGCGAACGACAAGTTGGCTCCACTGCATTCCTGGTGCCCGCCGGCAGTACCGGTGAACGAGGACGAAAGCGCTTCATCGACGGCATCGGTGTGCGAGGGGCACGATCTGCCTCTATCTTCAACACGACAGGTGCTGCTGTGTCCTTCTGGGCCGGCAGCGGCGAGAACCAAAGCGTACTCAGCAACTGCATTCTGACGGACAACGACGTTGGTGTCGCGATCGACGGCAGAAGCAACGGGGTGGCAAGCCCCGTCATCGTCAACTGCACGATTGCGGCCAATCGTGTTGGAATTTGGAGCGGCAACTTTCAGGCCCTTGGATCGTCGACGATGGGCTACTCGCGCCCGCGCATCCTGAACACCGTCTTGGATGCTCGTGACCTTTTCGGTCAATGGTCGTCGACTTCGGCCTTCGAAGGTCTCCACAACGACGATTTGACGGTTGCGCAAATTGGCGCCCAGGCGGTCACGATTGATTTCAATGCCTATGACACGACGAGGCACAGTTTTGGAACGGCCTTTGGCGCGTGGATCGCGACGACACCGCGGAGCACGCCAGGCACCTACGCGCCTCGCGTAGCGATCGATTCCTTCGAGTGCCTTTATGTCAACGAGGTCTTTTGGAAGCTCCAAGGCGCGTTGATGAGCCCGGCGATCTTCGAGAACGGTCGTTCGCCGCACGACTTCCGGCTCGCACCAATCGTTGCCGTCGGTGGGGTCCTGGGCCCATTGAATCCGCTCGTCAACAAGGGCATCGACACGAGCGCTGGTACGCTGCGCTTCGCCAACTACGCGGCAGGATTGGCGCCCGACATCGTCGATCCACCGGGCTTGAAGGGCCCCGGGCCCCAGAGCCAGGGTAACGACCTCGAGTATGCCTCGATGCACGCATGGGACTGGGACTGCGAGGGCTTTGGCAACGCACGCATCGCGCCGCGAAGCGGCTTTGCCGCGCCGCCGACGAACTCGACGAACATCGACATCGGCGCCGATGAACTCGGCGAGCTGATCATCGCGGGCTATGTCGACAAGACGACGACCTTCACGCGGCTCGTCCCGAATCACGACGCGGGAGGCGCCATCTTGACGACGATCCCGGACCACACGGGCGTCTACTTCTTCGATTTGCCCGGCACCTATGCGACGCCATGGCACTCCGGCTATGCTGGCGGGAAGCTGCCGACCACAGGGGCGAACTTCGACTACCGTTGGTATCGATGGGCGCAGATCGATCCGGCTTACGTCACGGGGTCGCCTGCGGAGTTGTATACGAACTCGATGACGATCTACAACTACACGCAGGATGAGACATCAACGCTGCGCAATGGGTGGAGTCTCACCTATCCAACAGGGTCTGTATGGGAGCCCTTCATGCGCAACCTCGAGTGCGACCTCGCGCCGGCGTTGTTGCCAGATCCGAAACTCTGGGCCGCTCACTTCTCTTCTGGTAGCGACTTTTCGGAGTTCGTCGCCAATCCGTGGCAGCACCACATGAGCCCCTTATATGGCTCCCGCGACAACCACTTCCTCTACTACAAGCCAACGCATGCGTCGCTTCCGACGGCAGTGATCGACGGCACGCTCAACCCGCCAGCAACCTACGTCTGGGGTGGCGTGTCGCCGACTGGCGGCTACATCGGGGCATTTCCCAACGTCTTGATGTTTGGCCTCGGAACTTACGTCACCGGTGCTTCTGGCATGGGCTTCTCAACTACGATTCCAGAGTCGAACTGGCTTGGCGTGCGCTACAACTGCGAGATCAAGCAATCCGGCAACTTCGGGTACAGCAATCTGCAGTCGTTCTTGGCAGTCAACGGTACGCTGGAGCAAGGCACGACTCAGTCTCTGCAAGGTCCGCAACGTGAGGCCCGCGCTGCGACTGCCTTGCCTGACCCATCGCGCGTTGCGCCGCGCAGCTTCGATGAGCGACTGCTCCAGATTTTCGGGAGGAAGCAGCGATGAACGCTCCGTCCAGCCGGGTCTTGCGCAACTATGTTGTGTTGGCGGGCATTG
>CALLZN010000310.1 GCA_937858895.1 uncultured bacterium
CCCGCGCCGGCTGCAAGCGCGGCGCCGAGGCCGGGGTGGGAGGAGGGCGGCCCGGATGGAACGGCGGCGGCAGCGATTGGCCCCCGTTGTCCGCGGCCTGAGGGCCGCCTCAACCGAACATTGAGCGCGGGTGTCGATGTCCTCTGGCGCCGTCGAACGGTCAAGCGCGTCCTCGCCTGCTTCGATCGCGCGCCGCGCGTCCTCGACCTCTGCAGCGGTACTGGCGACCTCGCGCTCGCGCTCGCGCGGGCAGGCTGCGAGGTCGTTGGCGCCGACTTCTGCCCCGAGATGCTCGAGCGCGCGGTCGACAAGCGACGCCGTCGCTCGCCGGATCTACCCTTCATTGCCGCCGATGCCGAGCACCTGCCGTTCGAGGATGCGAGCTTCGATGTCGCGACGGTCGCCTTCGGCATTCGAAACGTCCACGATCCACGCCGTGGTCTCGAAGAGATGGCGCGGGTCGTTCGACCCGGGGGGAGCGTCTTCGTCCTCGAGTTCAGCAAGCCACGTGCGCCCGTCTTTGGGCCTGCCTATCTCTGGTACTTCCGTCGTGTCTTGCCGCGGATCGGCCGCTTGCTCGCGCCGAGCGCACGACGCCACGAAGCCTACGACTACTTGCCCGAGAGCGTGCTGCGCTTCCCGGAGCGTGAGGACTTCGTCGCTCTGATGGTCGAGGCTGGCCTCGGTGACGCGCGCTACGAGTTGCTGACGCTCGGCATCGCGTCGCTCTACCAAGCGCAGGTGCCGGCAGCGCTTCCTTCCACTTCGCTGCCGCTTCGTTAGCCTTGGGGCTGTGGCTGCCCCGCATCCCGAAAAAGAACTGACGCGCCTCGAGGCGCTCCTCGCATCGTCGGCCCTGCCACGCGTGATCGTGCTCCAGGGACCTGGCGCTTGGTTCGTGCAGCGGGCGCTCGACGCTGTGCGGCGCGCCTTCGAGGGAAGTGCCGACTTCACGGACTTCGACGGTCAGGACAAGAGCCTCGCTGTCGCCGAAGCCGGCAACTTCCTCGTCGACTTGCGGACGCGCAGTCTCTTCGGGGGGACCAAGGTCGTCCTCCTGCGGCACGCCGAGCGTTGGCTGCGCGTTCACCAGAAGGCCCTGGCTGAGACGGTCGAACGCATCGCTTCGGGCAATCTGCTCGTCATCGCCGTGCCCAAGCTCGACGGGCGCAGCGCGCTCTACAAGCGCATCAAGGCACTGGGTGCGATCTTCGAGTTTCGCGTCATGTACGACAAGCCCTTCGGGGATCGCGGTCGCCCCGAGTCGGCGGAGCTCGTCCAATGGGTGCAGCAACGCGCGGCCCTGCACGGCCTGCGCTTCGATGCTGCGACGGCGCTCTTCATTGTTGAAGTCGTTGGCGCCGATCCGGCGGTCCTCGACGGCGAGCTCGTGCGCATCGCTCCGTTGCTCGGCAAGAAGCCGGCAAGCGCCGAGGCCCTGCGTGGTGTGCTGTCGGTGCACTTCTCTTCGAGCCAGTTCGAGCTCGTCGATGCGATCCTCGACGGGGATGCGAAGGCGGCGTTTCGCTCGCACCGGGCGCTCTTCCGCGAAGGCATGCGCGACAAGGATGGCAAGGCCATCGACAGGGGGGCCGTCTTCCCGCTCGTGACCGCTTGGCTCGGTCAGCAGCTCGGCAAGCTCATGCAGGCGCGTCTCGAACTCGAGTCCGGCGTCGCGCGCAGCGTCGTCGTCGCCCAACACGCCGGCTACTTCAAAGAGCGCTTCGAACGGCAACTCGCGCGCGCGACGACAGCTCGGCTGCGTGAAGTCCTGCTCGCGGTGCGTCGCGCCGAGCGCCGCCTGCGTCGCAGCGCAGAGGAGCCGGAGCTCTTGCTCGAACGCCTGCTCTGCGAGTGCCTGCTGCCGATCCGCAAGCAACTCCTCGGCGACGACGTTGCCGGGCAGCAGGGGGTCGCGTGGTAATTCGCGTCTTGGCGCCAGCCGTGGTCAGCAAGATCGCAGCAGGCGAGGTCGTCGAGCGTCCCTTCTCGGTCCTCAAAGAGCTCGTCGAGAACTCGCTCGATGCCGGTTCGACGCGGATCGCGGTCGAACTCGAGGAGGGCGGCAAGTCACTGCTGCGTGTGCGCGACGATGGAAAGGGCATGGGGCCGGACGACCTCGCCCTCGCCTTCGTCCAGCATGCAACGAGCAAGCTCGTCGATGTCGACGACCTCGACGCCATCGTGAGCCTCGGCTTCCGGGGCGAAGCCCTCGCTTCGATCGGTAGCGTTGCGCGCGCTCGCATCGTGACGCGCGAAGCCGAGTCGGCGTCGGCCTTCGAAGTGCGCGCCGACGCCGGTGTGATCTCGGCTGTCAAGCCGGCTGCCGGTCCCGTCGGCACCCTCGTCGAAGTGCGTGATCTCTTCTACAACGTGCCGGCGCGGCGGCGCTTTCTGCGGACAGCGTCGGCCGAGCGCGCGCGCTGCCTCGACGTCTTGACCCGAGCGGCGCTCGCGCACTGTGGCACCGCATTTTGTCTCGAGGGAGCTCGCGGCATGGACCTGCATGCGGGCGAAGCCCTCGAAGAGCGCGTCGCCAAGCTCTTCGGCAAGGAACTCGCCCAGAAGGCCTTGCCGATCGATTACGAACAAGCCGGGATGCGCGTGGGGGGGCTCGCCATCGACCCGGACGGCGCGCGGCGTGATCGAAGCCAGCAGTATCTCTTCGTCAACGGCCGGCCCTTCCAAGACGCATCGATCACGCATGCGCTGCGCGAGGCCTATCGCGAGTACTTGATGCCGGGCAAGTTCCCGGTCGTCTTTCTCTTCCTCGGCATCGACCCGGCGCGTGTCGATGTGAACGTGCACCCGACCAAGTCGGAGCTGCGCTTCGTCGAGGCCCGACTCGTGTTCTCGGTCGTGCGGCGAGCGGTGCTCGCGGCGCTCCAGACGAGGACGCAACGTGTCGGGGCTCGCGGTGCAGCGCAGTTCGATGGTGCTAGGAGCGCGGCGGCGGCCGTGCCGGAGCCTGTCACAGGTTTCCCCGACCTGCCGCGCGGGCTCTTTGGTGACGACGGTGCAGCATCGCGCGTCGCCGAAGCACGCGGCGGCCACGTCGTTCCAGCACCGGGTTCAGGAGCGCCAGCGCCCGAAGTGAGCGCCAGGCTGCAGCCGACGGCAGCGTCGCAGCCAGTGACTGAGCTGCGCCGCGAGCCCAATCCCTTCCGGGCCGTGCGTCACTTCCTCGTGATCCACGACCTCTACATCCTGCTCGAGACCGAAGATGGCTTTTCGGTCGTCGACCAGCATGCCCTGCACGAGCGCGTGATCTACGAGAAGCTCCTCGCGCAATCGCGAAGCGGCACGGTCGCGGTGCAGCGCCTCCTCGTGCCCGAGGTCCTCGACCTCGCGCCAGCCGACAAGGAGGCCTTGCTCGAACATGCGGCAGCCCTCGAGACAGCCGGCGTCCTGGTCCGTGACTTCGGTGGTGCTTCCATCAAAGTCGAAGGCATGCCAGCGGCCCTTCGTCGTCCCGATCCGAAGGCACTCGTCGATGGCCTCGTCGCCGAGCTGCGCCTCGGTGAGGTCCCGCGTGAGCCGCACGAGGTCCTCGAGCGCCTCCACAGTCGGGCTTGCCGCTCGGCCATCATGGCTGGCGATCGCTTGACCGAGGTCGAGATCCTCGCCCTGCTCGAGGCGGCGTCCAAGCTCGAGCATCCGCACAACTGCCCGCACGGCAGGCCGACGGTGCTGTCGTACAGCAGCGCTCAACTCGAGCGCTACTTCAAGCGGCGGGTCTGAACCCGAACTGCAGAAGGGATAGAATGCCCGCTGGCTCAGTCAGGCATTCTTCCTGCCATGGGGCCAAGCATTTTTTTTCCCATGCGGACTCCGCGTAGCTGGCCTTCGAAGGCGTGCCTATAGTCGCCGTTGCCCCGCGGTCCGTCTTCCTCGATATGAGCGGACATGCAGAACCTGATCAAGCACCTGTCTAGCTGTGTAATCGTCGTGTCGACTTGCTGGTCGGCGGGCACTGCGCAATCGCTCGTAGCTGACATCAATCGTGATGTTGCGCTCGTGAGCGAGGGGTCGTCCCCCGATTCTTTCTGCAAGCTCGGTCCGGACCTCGTCCTCTTCGCGGCCGAAGATGATGTCGGACGTGAAGTCTGGGCGACCGACGGCAGCAAGGCCTGGTTCGTCGCTGACTTGCAGCGCGGTTCGGGTTCGTCGTCGCCTGGTCCTTTCGTAGCCCTCGGCTCGATCGCGCTTTTTTCAGCGACCACGCTTTCGACGGGCCGCGAGCTCTTCGTGACTGACGGGACCGAGGCCGGCACCAAGCTCCTCGCGGACCTGCAGGTGGGAAGCGTGGGCTCGATGCCGCGCGAGCTCATCGCCTTCAAGGGTGCGTTCTACTTCGTCGCCGACAATGGCGTGCACGGCGCCGAACTTTGGCGCAGCGACGGCACGGCTGCAGGCACCCAGGTCCTGGTCGACATCGAGGCCGGCAGCGGGTCGAGCGAGCCGCGGGACCTGCATGTCTACAAAGGTCGACTCTACTTCTCGGCAGCAACGACGACGCATGGGCGTGAGCCTTGGGTCAGCGATGGCAGTGCCGCGGGCACACGTCTGCTCGCCGATCTCGAACCCGGCGCGGCGAGTTCGGATCCGGCCGCCTTCTACGGTGCGCGCAGCGTCTACTTTTCGGCGACGACGGCGGCGAGCGGACGCGAGGTCTTCATCACGGATGGCACGACGGGCGGGACCAAGCTCTTGCTCGATTGTCACACTGGTGCTCCGTCGAGTGATCCCGCGGGTTTCTATGCCTTCGGCGACTTCGGCCTCGTGGCGTTTTCCGCCGCCGATGCAGTCCATGGTCGCGAACTGTGGGTCAGCGACGGCACCACGAGCGGCACTCGTTTGGTTTTGGACATCGATTCGGGCCCCAGTGACTCAGCACCGTCTTCGTTCTGCGAACTTCGTGGCAAGCTCTACTTCGCAGCTACGAGCCTCGCCAATGGGCGTGAGCTCTGGGTCTCGGATGGAAGTGCCACCGGGACGAAGATGGCGGCCGATATCGAGGTCGGTGGTACTTCCTCTTCCCCGAGTGACTTACGGGCCTTCAACGGCTGGCTCTATTTCACCGCGTCGATCAATTTCCGTGGTGTCGAGCCCGTCCGCTCGGACGGCAGTGCTAGCGGCACGACCCTGCTCGGAGACATCTACCTCGGGCAGCAGTCATCAGGAGCTCGGCCGGCCTTCACGCTAGGGCAGGACTTTTACTGGACTGCCAACGATGGTCGCAGCGGCACGGAGCTATGGGTCAGCCGTCAGGGCACAGGTACCGGCATCTTCGTCGACCTGCGCCAGGTACCATCCAGTTCCGATCCCGTGCCGATGCTCGCGGTCGACGACCAGCTCTTCTTCGTGGCGACTGGTGGAACGCAAGTCGGTCGCGAAGTCTATGCGAGCACGGGCACAGGCGCGAAGTTGGTCGCCGACATCAGTCCCGCATACACATCGTCCGACCCAGCTGATTTTACGCACAGCGGCAACCGCGTCTTCTTCACGGCGACTTCGACGCAGATCGGTCGTGAGCTCTTTGCGGTGGATGTCACGACCCACTTGTTGACGACCTTCGACTTGGCGCCGGGCGTCCTCAACTCGTCGCCACACGACTTGGCTGTGCTCGGCGACAAGCTGCTCTTCGCGGCGAACGGATCGGGCACGGAAGGCGACGAACTCTGGGTCGCTGACGCGAGCGCGCCGCGGCTACTCAAAGACATCCAGCCGGGCACGCGTGGCAGCGCGCCGCGCGAGCTGCGCAGCATGGGCGGGGCTGTCTACTTCTTTGCTGATGACGGCGTCCATGGGTTGGAGCTCTGGAAGACCGATGGGAGCGCTGTCGGCACCGTCCTCGTCAAGGACATTTGGCAAGGTCCAGGGGATTCGTACGGCAAGTGCATGACGGTTGGCGATGGCGTCTTGTACTTCGTCGCCGACGATGGTGTCACGGGTAGCGAACTCTGGATCAGCGACGGGACGACGGCGGGGACGCGGCTCCTGCGCGATATCTATGTTGGTCCAGGCGGTTCGACCCCGATCGACTTGGTCGCCGTCGAATCGAAGCTCTTCTTCCGCGCCTACGTGCCGAACACTGGCCAAGAACTCTGGGTGACGGATGGGACCACGACTGGCACGACGCTCCTCCTCGACCTCGAGCCTGGGACCAAGAGCAGCGTCGTCACTCAGTTGACAGCAGCATGGAAGCGCTGCTTCTTCGTCGCGAGCGACACTGTGCATGGGACCGAACTCTGGTCGAGTGACGGAACGACAGCGGGCACCGGTCTGGTCAAGGACATCCTGCCCGGGCTCGATTCGGCGATGACGCATGCGAGCCCGGTGCTCGGACCCCTCGGCGACGGTGATGCTGTGGTCTTCGCTGCCGACGATGGTTTTCATGGCAGCGAGCTCTTCGTTTCGCGCGGCGCCAGCGCCGCGTCGACATCGTTGCTCGCCGATATCGGACGGGGTTCACGCGAGTCACGCCCGATGCACATCTTCCAAACCTCGACGCATGTCTTCTTCAGCGCGCAGGATTCGCTCACGGGGCGCGAACTCTACGCCATCCCGCTCCGGCTGGCCGAAGCGACGATTGCGCGCCGCTACGGCCGGGGCTGTTCGGGCACACTCGCGAGCACACCGCGCATCGACATCAGCGGCAGGGCGCTCTTGGGTACGAGCTTCGCAATCGAGGCTCGCCATAGCGTCGTGAACACCCCCGCAGTACTCCTGCCGAGCCTGCAGCGAGCTCTGATCCCGCTCAACCCATCGTGTGCCCTCCTCGTCGATCCTGCGACGACGATCCCGTCGGTGACGCTGACGGACGCTCGAGGGCGCGCTTCGCTCACGGTGCCGCTGCCCTCGCGCACTGAGCTCATAGGGTTAAGCCTCTTCTTTCAGTATGCGATCGTCGACGTGAACGGCAGCTATCCGAACATCGCGTTCAGTGATGGCTTCGAAGTCATGGTCGGTCGTTGAGTTCCTTCGTTCGAATGGAGTAGACGTCATGCAGCAGCAGTACCAAGCTAGCGTCGCCAAGACGGCGGCGGTCGCGCCGGATCCCTACCGCGATCTGGCTCCCTTTGTCCCGAGCGCGCAGAACCCGTGGGACGAAGCGAAGGCCGCTCACTTGATGCGGCGCGCGGCCTTCGGGCCTCGCCCCGAAGATCTACCCGCCATGGTCGTTGCCGGGATGAGCGCGAGCGTCGACAAGCTGCTCAACACGAGCGGCGCCGGCCTCGTCGAGAGCGGCTATGTGCGGCTGTCCAATGGCGAGCAGTACCCAGTCCAGTCACGCTACGGATCGCGCGCCCAGTGGGTCGACGCGATGTTGACGAGCGTCGAACCGGCGGTCGAAAAGATGACGCTGTTCTGGAGCGACCACTTCTCGGTCGGCACCAAGATGGCGGTTCACGAGCGCTTGCTCGTGCGATACACCAACGTGCTGCGGCAATACGGCTTCGGTCGCTTCCGCGACTTGTTGCTCGAGGTGACCAAAGATCCCGCCATGCTTTGGTGGCTGGACAACAACGTCAATGGCCAGCCCGAGAACGGGGCGCCAAAGATCAACGAGAACTACGGGCGCGAACTGCTCGAGCTCTTCACGATGGGCGTGGACGGTGGCTACACGCAGCAAGATGTGCGTGAAGCAGCGAAGTGCTTGAGCGGCTGGAGCACGGCGGCGGTCGACGCCTTCGTCTACAAGCCGACGTGGCACGTGATCGGTGACAAGTTCGTGCTCGGTCGCCGGATCTACAGCAACGGCCAGCGGGAGGTCCTCGACCTCCTGGACACGATCCTCGGGCATCCCGCGACGGCTCGTTTCATCGTGACGAAGATCTGGAAGTACTTCGTCTCCGAAGACCCCTATCCGCAACTCATCAATCTGCTGGCCCACATGTGGCGGCAGTCCGGCTACGACATTCGCAGCTTGATGAGCACGATCTTCAAGTCGAATTACTTTTACAGTGAGCGTGCGGTCCAGCGCTCGGTCAAGAACCCGGTCGAGTTCGTGATTCAGGCGCTGCGAGCGACGAACGCGCCCTGGCGCTCCTATCGCTTGCTCGATACGCGCCTCGTGCAGATGGGCTATCGCCTCCTCGAGTACAAGGACCCGTCGGGTTACGAAGACGGTGTGGCATGGATCGACGAGATGGCCCTCGTCGCGCGCGCCAACTTCGCGAACGACATGACGCGCGTGAACGGGATGGCGCTCTTCGACCCAAACCGTGAGATCAACCTTGACAATCTCAACTCGGCGAAGGCGGTCGTCGACCACTACATACGCATCCTCGGTCTCGATCACGTGCCGCCACCCGTTCGCAACATCGCCTATCTCTTCATGGACCTGGTCGACACAGGTCCCGAGCCTTTCACCTTCACGGCGAGCAAGGTTCAAGAGAAGGTGCGCGGCCTCGTGCACTTGCTTCTTTCCCTACCCGAAGCCTCGATCCACTGACAAGTACTGTGAGGAGAATGACGATGGCACATTCACGACGTGATTTTTTGGTCGGATCGATGGCCGCCGGGGCGACTCTGCCTTGGATGCAGTCTTCGCTCTGGGGGCGGGCCGCACCGATGATGAGCGCGGGGCGCAAGCTCGTGGTGCTCCAGGTCGACGGTGGCTGGGATTACTTCAACCAGATCGTTCCTGTTCACAGTCCGATTTACTACGCCGCCCGGCCCGACGTGGCTGTCACGGACTCGCCGTCTTCGACGCTGCCGATCAGCGCATCGGTGCCCGAGAAGTGGGCGTCGTTCGCCAGTGCTTGGCGGGATCTGTACGATCGCGGTGACTTGGCGGTGATCAACAACGTGGGTTCGCCCGAGCCGAACCAGTCGCACTTCGAGTCACAAGCCAAGTGGTACGCCGGCGAGGCCAACCCAGACGACAGCGCCGACGGCTGGCTCGGCAAGTACCTGTCGCGCGCCTACAAAGGTCCGTCGACCTTGCCAGCAATTGACACATCGGCGACGGCTACCGGCGCATTCGATGGTGCACGTGTACCGCTCATCGGCAGCACGCAAACGGGACGCTTCGCCTTCGAGATGGACACCGCTTCGTCGCGTGACAACCTCGTCAGCCTCGCCGCGATGGAGATCGCTGCTTCGGTGGGACGCGCCCCGCTTGGCCCCGCTGCCTACACCGCGAACGCGATGGGGCGTACCTTCGGTCTCGTTCAGTTGTTGCAGAACGCTGTCAACTTCTATCAGCCCAGGGTGACGTATCCCTACGATGCGACGATCACGCCTTACCTGCAGCGTATTGCAGCGCTCGTGACCAAGGATTTCCCGGCTCACGTTTACTACCTGCGGACGGGGACCTTCGACCACCATTCACAGGTGGCTAACAAGGGTGGGACGACGGGCATCTTTGCGACCGGGCTGCAGGCGCTCTCGGGCAACGTGAAGGCCTTCCTCGACGACATGAAGGCCCAGAATCGTGGGACCGAGATCGTCGTGTTGATCTTCTCCGAGTTCTCGCGCCGCCTTGGCCAGAATGGAGCCCAGGGAGTGGATCACGGCCACGGCGGGGTCGCCTACCTCGCAGGCGAGCCTGTTGTCGGCGGCTACTTCGGCAAGTATCCGGACCTCAGCAAGGCCACGCAGCCTTACGCGGAGTGGTATCCGGACTTCGACAAGGACTCGACGGACTTCCGCAGCATCTACGCGACGATTCTCGACCGTTGGCTCAACGTCTCGAGCCAGACAGTCCTGGGTGCACAGTTCGCGAACCTACCGATCCTCTGAGGCGAGACCAGCCCAATGGCAATGTCATCCAAGTACGTGTTGTTCGCCCTCGTGGCCTCTGTCCTCGCGAGCGGCACAGGCCTCTGCGCGGCGAGTGCGAGCGACAAGGTTCATCTACGCTTCGCGAGTTTTGATCCGCTCAGCGAAGCACTGGCATTGCCTGCGGGCCTTTCGGCGTCGGCCGAGTCGCGCTCTTGGATCGTGCAGTTCGACGCGGTGCCGACCGAGGATGGCCGCAGGGCCATCGCACGACTCGGCGCTCGGGTCTACGGCTACTTGCCGGACCATGCCCATCTCGTGCGCATGGATGCAGCGTTGCGGGGCGAGGTCGCGGCCCTGCCGGGTGTCCGTTCTGTGACGCCCTATCACCCCGCCTACCGAGTCGAGGTCGCCTTGCTCGCGTTGCTGGCGCAAGCTGACGCGCAGTTCGGCCCCTTGGCTCAAAGCACGCACAGCGCGCGCTACAACGTCCTCGTCGTCGACCGGGCGCGGGACAAAGAGGCGCTGATCGCGCGCATCCAAGGTCTTGGCGCGCTCGTCGTCGAGCCACGCGTCAAGTCGCGCGCTCTCGTCGCCGAGCTCACGCCTGCCCAGCTGGCTCGTCTGCTCCACTTCGACGAAGTTCTCTGGGTCGATCGCCAGCGAGAGATCGGCTTCGACATGGACAACGCACGTGTCCAAGGTGGCGCACAAGCAATCGAAGTGAAGGCTGGTTTCACCGGTAAGGGAGTGCGTGGCCACAGCTTCGAAGGTCTCGAGGTCGTTCACGCCGACTTCGATACGCCTCCGCTTCATGTTGGCACGACGCCGGGGATTTCGGCTCACGGCCAGTGCGTTGCAGGCATTATCTTTGGCAACGGCAAGAGTGATCCAAAGGCGCGTGGTCTCGCGCCAGCTGCGACCGCCTTCTTCACGAACTATGAGCCGCGGCTGGATTCGCGCACCGGCATCGTCGACAGCCTCGTGCGGGCGCACGAGGTCATGTTCACTTCGGCGTCGTGGGGGCACGGCCTCACTTCGACCTACGACTCTCAGGCGGCCGAGCTCGACGAGATCGTCTTCGACTACGACATCCCGTGGACTCAGGCCTTTGGTAACACGAGTGCGCGCAGCGGCCGGGCCGAAGCCTGGGCCAAGAACGTGCTCACCGTCGGCAGTGTCACGCACGGCGACAACAGCAGCGCCAACGACGATTCGTGGTTTGCGGGCGTCGGCGCGATGGGGCCGGCGAGCGACGGTCGCATCAAGCCCGACCTCGTTGCCTACGACGACGCGATCTTCTGCTCCGATTTGACTGGGGCAGCCGGCTTCGATACCAGCAAGAGTACGTATGCGAACTTCGGTGGCACGTCGGGCGCGACGGCTATTGTTGCCGGTCACAACGCGCTCGCGATCGAGATGTTCACCGACGGTCTCTTCGGCCCGAAGCGCGTGCCCAATGGTTCGCGCTTCGCGAATCGACCGCACGCTTCGACGCTCAAGGCTTTGCAGATTGCGAACGCGGCACCCTACGCCTTTACGGCGACGAGTCAGGACAATCGACGCGAGCACTGCGGTTGGGGCTTTCCGAGTCTCGATGCCATGTATGAGCGCCGCGCCAAGCACTTCGTCGTCGATGAGACCGACCTGCTCCTCCAAGGCGACAGCATGGTCTATCGCATCGACGTCGCCTCCGGGCAAACCGAGCTGCGCGTCAGTCTCGTCTACACGGATGTGGCCGCGAACCCGAGCGCGACGCGGTCGCGCGTCAACGACTTGAGTCTGCGCATCAAGTCTCCGAAGGGTCTCGAGTACTGGGGCAACGCCGGCCTGCTTGCTGGCAACACCAGCACGACGGGTGGCACGCGCGACCTCGTCGACCCGGTCGAGAATGTCTTCCTTGTCAACCCCGAGGCGGGGACTTGGGAAGTCGAAGTCGGTGCCTACCTCGTCGCTGAGGATGGACACGTCGAGACGCAAGAGGTCGATGCCGACTTCGGACTCGTCGTCGTCGGCGGCACGCTCGTCAGTAAGGCCAAGGGTGCGGTGCCTGTCGGCGCGATCACGCTCTTCGGCGCGGGTTGCCCGACTGGTAGCGGTTGTTCGGACAAGATCGACCGGAACTGGACGCAGACTTCGACCCAAGCCACGACGACGACGACACGCGTCGCCATTCTCGATTGGACGACCACGAATACACTAATCTGCGGCATCGATCTCTACATGGGCGCCCGCGGGGCAGCTGTCGACGTGCCCGTGCACCTCTATTCGCTCGACATCGCGAATGCGACCCCGCTGCGATCTGTCGCGAGCCAGACCGTGCGCGTCGCTGGCCTCGGGACCTACTCGTTCGACTTCCCGGTCCAGGTCGAGTTTTCGGTCAGCGACCTCTTCTTCGTCGTCATCGACCGCTGCGACCAGCTGCTCTTGCCCGTCTCGGCGACGGGAGAAGAGCGCCTGCCTCACGACTGGAATGGCACGGCTTGGGGCAACGCGATCTTCAGCACCAAGTGGGCCTACAGGTTGCGGGGCGTGCTCGGCAAGGAAGTCCCAACTCTTCGAGCGACAGGCGAGCCGTTGATCGGCAAGGCGATGAAGCTCCACGTCACCGCACCCGAGGCGGCGCGCGCTGCTGTCCTCGTCTTTGGCGCATCGAACCAGAGCTGGGGCGCACTGCAGCTCCCCCTCGTCTATTCGGTGCCCTGCTCCGTCCTCGTCTCCGGCGACATACTCGCGCCGTTCGCCATCGACGCCACGCGGCGCTTCGAAGCGTCGCTGCAGCTACCCTCGGACCCGCGCCTCTTGAATCTCGTCGTCTACTTGCAAGCTTGGATCCAGGAGCCGAGCAACGCGGTCGGTTGGATCGTCTCGAACGGCTTGCGGATCAAGGTCGGACAGTAGGGGGCGGTCGCGCTCGAGGCGGCGCGTTCGATCAGTCAGGCTTCTTGAAGAAGTCCTTGGTCAAGATCAGCGGGTTCGCACGGAACTGCAGTAGCTCGATGCTCTGCACGGTCTGCATGCGCTTGGCTTCCTTGTCCTCGACGCGTAGCAGCACCTTCTTCGGCAACAGGATGCCGTCCTTTTCGATGTGCTCCAAGAAGCGCAGCTCTTCGCAGCGACCGGCGCGTTCGCGCTTGTCGAGGTCACGCAACGGCTCGAGCAAGATCGTCTTGAGCGCCAGCGTCTCCGTGTCGAACCAAGCGGTCACGCGCAAGGGACCCTCGAAGTCCGTCGTGGCCGCGAGCGGGAAGTCGCTTCCGTCCTTGGCGATGCCGGTCACGCGCCAAGTCGCGAGCGTTTCGCCGCGGCGCCAAGCGTGGTCTTCGTGCGAGGGGCCGCTGCACTCAGAGAGTTGGGCGAGCACACGGTCGGGATACAAGAAGCGCGTCATCCCTGCGGCCATCGCGAGGTCGCGTGCGACGGCTTCGCGGTCGACCGCGCGCTCCTTGCCTTCGAGCCAGTAGGCCGCGGTGTCGCCCTTCTTTTGCCAGGGCACGAGGCCGCGGTCGCGGCCGCGCGCGATCGCCGTGCCGTTTTCGACGACCTCGGTGCGCAGGTAGACCGGAGCCAGGTAGTCGATACCGACCTCGATCTTGGCCGTCGCGTCCGGGGTGCGGATGTCGGCGGCGACGCGCGCCCTGAAGGATCGAAGCGCCTCCGGGGCGTCCTTGCTGCGGATCTTCGCGGCGACGCGCGCGAGGAAGGCGTCGAAGTCCGTTTTGGCGCTCGCTTCGTTCTGGCCCTTCGTTTCCTGCTGCCCGTTCTGGGCCGCGGCGCTGTCTTGCGCCGGAAGCAAAGCGGTCAGGAGCAAGGCGGCCGAGCTCAGCATGACGTTCTTCATGGACAGCACTATGGGGCATCGACCACGGTCGTTACAGGAGGCAAGCCGCCGCGAGCGCTGCGAGCAAAGCCAGGATCGGTGCGACGAGGCGGTCCTTTGAGCCAGTCATGGCCGCGAGGCGGTGAGCCAGGTGCCGTTTGTCGCCGCGCCATGGCGCAATGCCGAGGCCGAGGCGCACGACGACGACGTGGGCCATGTCCAGCATAGGCAGCGTGTGGAAGGCCAGGGCCGCGCGAGGACCCTCAGTGTCGCGCAGCGCGAGCCACGCGAGCGCGAAGCCAAGCGCGTGGCTCCCACCATCACCGAGGTAGCAACGTGTGCGCGGCCAGTGCCAGGGCAGGAAGCCAAGGAGCGCCCCGGCGACATAGACGACATCCAGCGCTAGCTCACCGTGCGCAGGCGTTCTCATGAGCATGAGCCCGAGCATCGCCAAGGCCGTGAGCGTCGCGGCGCCGTCGAAGTTGTCGAAGAGGTTCCAAGCGTTCATCGCCAGCAAGGTGAAGGCGCAGGCGAAGAGCCGAGCGTGGGGACCGGCGCCGAAAGCGAGCGATGCCGGATCGACGAAGGCGAGCGTCGCGGCTGCTGCGGCCTGGATGGCAAGCTTGATCGGCCAGGCGAGGCCGCGGCGCTTACGGACGTCGTCCATGAAGCCGAGCGAGGTCGCGACGAGGAGGCCGGCGACGACCGGCAAGGGCCACGCGCGAGCGAGCGCGCCCGCAGTCGAGACATTCGCGACAGTCGAGAGATTCGCGACAGTCGCGACGAGCAGGATCGCGAGCGCGATGAGCGCGAAGGCGACGATGGCGCCGACGAGGGGGACGGCTCTTTGGTCGCGCTTGTGCGCTTCTTGCGTCGCCGCGTCGCGCGGAGCGATGCGCAGCGCGAGGCGCGTCACCACGCAGGCCGCGGCGAAGGCCACGACGAACGAAGCGAGCGTCGTGCCCGCGGCGGTCGCGATCACGTCGCGTCGCTGTCGCGATAGAGGCCGTGCTCTTCGATGTAGCGCGCGACGCTCGCGTCGACGTGGTTCGTCGAAGGGCGCTCTCCATCGGCGATGAGTTGGCGCAGCTGCGTCGACGAAATGTCGAGCGCATCACAAGTGAGGAAGCCGGCTCGCAGGCGCGCGCGCATGACATCGCTGAGCCCATCAGCGTGATCGAGTTGACCGAGGTCGAAGCCGGGGCGAGCCACGCTCAGGATCTTCGCCAGCGAAAGGATGCGCTCGGGTTCGCGCCAGCGACCGAAGGAGAGGAGGGCGTCTGCCCCGACCAAGAAGTAGAGGCGGGCATCGGGGCCGGGGGCGTGGCGGGGGGGCTGGAGGGGGTGGAGCGGGGAGGTGGGTCCTTCACGGACGAGGCCTTTTTCCGAGACGCGCACGCGCGGTAGTCCGTCGAAGGCAAGGCGCGCCATCGCGAGACGGTGGGACGCCGCCGTCTTCGTGCTGCCCTCCTTGTGGGGTGATACGGCCGCGGGCACGACGATGAGCTCAGCGTTCTGGATCGAGGCGAGCGCACATTCGACGACCATGCGGTGGGCGAGCGTCGGCGGGTCGAAGGTCCCGCCGAAGACGATGCGGACGAGAGCTGGGCGCGCCATCGTCAGCCGTTCTCTCCGCTGCGCTGCCCCGCGTTACCACCCTCGAGCATGCGCTGGAGCTCGAAGGCTAGGTCGCCATCCATCGGCAGCTCGTGCTGCGAGCCGTCGTCCATGTTCTTGACTTGGATCACGCCGCGCGAACGTTCGCTCTCGCCGAGCACGAGCACGATGCGCGCGTCGCGCTTGCCGGCGCTGCGCAGCTGGGCCTTCGGCGACTTGTTCTCGAAGTCGAGGTCGACGACGAGGCCGTTCTGCCGCAACTCGTTGGCGAGGACGAGGGCGGCGAGTCGCTCTTGGTCGTCGATCGCAACGATGAAGACCGTGCACGCAGGCTCGCGGCTGTGCTTCTCTGCGATGCCGGCCTTCTCGAGCGCGAGGAGCGTACCCGTGACTCCGAGCGAGAAGCCGATCGCGGGCACCTGCGGGCCACCGAGTTCCTCGAGCAAGTCGTCGTAGCGACCACCTCCGACGAGGGTGTCGCGCGCGCCGAGACCGGGCAGGCGCAGCTCGAAGACCGTGTGCGTGTAGTAGTCGAGGCCGCGCACAATGCGCGGGTCGACTTCGAAAGAGCGTCCGAGTGCACCGAGCGCGTTTTGCACTTCGGTAAAGTGCTGCCGCGTCGCAGCAGAGGCAGAGTCGACCAGGCTCGGCGCGCCCTCGAGCTGTCGTTGGCAATCGCGATTCTTGCAGTCGAGCAGACGGAAGATGTTGCGCTCGAAGCGAGCTTGACACTCAGCACAAAAGGACGCGAGCCGCGGCCGGACGAAGGCACCGAGGGCTGTGCGGTACTGCGCTCGGTCGTCCTTGTCCCCGAGGGTGTTGATCAGGATGCGGTAGCCGACGATGCCCAAGCAATCGAGCAGGCGAGCCGCCAAGTGCAGGACCTCGGCGTCGAGGCGCGGGTCGTGCGAGCCGATGGCCTCGACCCCGACCTGCTCGAACTGCCGTTGCCGTGCCGCCTGCGGCCGCTCGAAGCGAAACATCGGCCCGATGTAATAGAACTTTTGGAAGGGCCGGACCTTGTCGAGCTTGTTCTCGATGTAGGCCCGCGCGACGCCGGCCGTCGCTTCGGGCCGGAAGGTCACCGAAGTGTCGCCGCGTTCGCAGGTGAACATCTCCTTCTCGACGACATCGGTCACATCGCCGATCGCCCGCCGGAACAGCGAGGTGTCCTCGAAGAGTGGCGGGCGGATCTCGAGGTAGCCGTGGCGCTCGAGCTCCTGGCGGCACGCCGCATGGATCCAGTTGAGAAGCTGGACGCGGGCCGGAAGGAAGTCCTCGGTGCCACGGGGCGCGCTGTATTTGAGCTGCATTGGTCCTCGAAGGCGGTGCGCCAGACAGCGATCGCCGCTGGCCAACGAACCGTGCGAGGGGCAGGCTAGGAGCGTCCGTGCGCGAAGGCAAGGCGCACGAAGCGTCCGGGACAACTCCAAACGCGTGGCCGAAAAGCCTTTGTCCGCCCGCGGCCGAGGCGCTAGCGTCTTTGCTCCGCGCGGACGTCTGGTCCGCCAGCCGTCGCCGCCCCGCGGCGGGTTCTCAACCGACATCGAAAGACCCAGAGACTCGTGATGAAGATGCTCAATCGCTTGGCGAAGACAGCCCTGCTCGGCCTGCTGTTCCTCGGCGCTTCTTGTGAGAATTTCACGTGGACGGGGCGAGGCGGCGACGTCGAGGCCGAGGCGGCGGCGCGCGGCGTTCAAGACGTCGAGTCCTTGCGCAACGACTACGAGACCCAGCGCTTCTGGGCCACGCAGCGCGAATACATGGCCGGCCGCGGCAACGCCTTCTGGAACGGCCTCGGCAACATCGTCGAGACCTTCGATCGCAGCTTCCTCAACTACTCGCGCACGGATCCCTACGCGCGCCGTCGCTGAGATCGCCGTCGCTGAGATCGTCGTCGCTCAGCGCCGTCGGGCGCTAGCGTCGCACGCGTGTCAGTCCAAGTGCTGCAAGCGAGCTGAGCGGTTCGCCGCAAGGCATGCCCTTGTCCAAGTGCTTCAGCCCGATGAGGCGGCGTAGCCAAGTGGCTAAGGCAACGGATTGCAAATCCGTCATCCCCGGTTCGAATCCGGGCGCCGCCTCCACTTTCTCCCGACCAAGGCCGTCGACAGGTTTCTGCCGTAGAGACGGTCTGGCGCGGAGAGTCAGGGTCATCCCTGAGGAGAACATGCATTGAGCAATCTCATGATCCGCTGCACTTTCCCGGCGCAGATCCTCCAAGAGCCGCTGCTCTACAACCTCGGTCGTGACTTTCATGTCGTGCCGAACATCCGAGGGGCTGAGATCGGGGATGATCGTGGATGGATGGACCTCGAGCTCGAGGGCGAGCCTGGCGAGATCGAACGTGTAGTCGAGTACTTGCGTAGCCGCGGGGTCGACGTGCAAGGGCGGACGGACACGAACACTCCGGGTTGAGAGGGAGGGCATCATGCCGACGACGACGCTGCCTCTGCGTTTCCGCGTGCAGCTCGCACGCGCGTGCTTCTTTACCGCTTTGGCTGGCCACGCCGGTGGCCTTGCCCATGCTGCGCACGCGAACGACCAGCGCGCGGTCGGCGTCAAGGCCGCGGTCGTCAGCGCGGAGCCGCATGCGACGGATGTCGGCCTCGCAGTCATGCGCGACGGCGGCAACGCCGTCGACGCAGCGGTCGCGGTGGCCTTCGCGCTCGCGGTCACGCATCCGCAGGCTGGCAACCTCGGCGGTGGGGGCTTCCTCGTGCTGCGCACGCGCGACGGCAAGGAGCTCGCGCTCGATTTCCGCGAGACCGCCCCGCGCAAGGCGCACCGCGATATGTACCTCGATGCCGACGGCAAGGTCATTCCGCGCTCGAGTACCTACACCGCGCTCGCGGTCGGCACGCCGGGTTCGGTGGCCGGCCTCGCGCGCGTGCATGCGCTCTACGGTTCCAAGCCCTGGGCCGAGCTCGTCGCGCCGGCAGTAGCCCTCGCACGCGACGGCTTCGCCGTCTCGCATTTCTTGTCCGCGGCCCTCGCTTCGCACAAAGAGGTTCTCGCCCAGTGGCCCTCGACGGCTGCGATCTTCTTGCCCGACGGACGTCCACTCGAGACGGGCGTTCTCCTCGTTCAGAAGGACCTCGCGGCAACCCTCGAGCGCATCGCTGCCGAAGGTCCCGACGGCTTCTACCGCGGACAGACGGCCGAACTCATCGAAGCGGCGATGAAGAGGCACGGCGGCCTCATCGACGGCGAAGACTTGGCTGCCTACAAGGCCATCGAGCGAGAGCCTTTGCGCGGCAGCTATCGCGGTCATCGCATCCTGGCAATGCCGCCACCGTCCTCGGGCGGCGTGGCCCTCTTGCAGATGCTCAACGTCGTCGAGCGCTACGACCTCGGAGCGCTCGGGCGCGGTAGCTCGGCCGCCCTCCACCTCCAGATCGAGGCCATGAAGCGCGCCTACGCGGACCGCGCGAAGTGGCTCGGCGACCCCGACTTCTATCCGGTTCCGATCGAGGGGCTCGTCGCCAAGGACTACGCCGAGGGGCTCGCCAAGGACATCGACCTCGACCGCGCGACGACCATCGTGCAGGCCGGGTCACCCAAGGGAGCGGTGCTCGGTGAGTCGAAGGAGACCACGCATTTCTCGATCCTCGACGCCGATGGGGCCGCCGTCGCCTGCACGACGACGCTCAACTCGACCTTCGGCAACGGCCAGGTCGTCGAGGGCGCAGGCTTCTTGCTCAACAACGAGATGGACGACTTCTCGGCCAAGCCCGGTGTGCCGAATCAGTTCGGACTCGTCGGCGCCGAGGCCAACGCGATCCAGCCTGGCAAGCGCATGTTGAGTTCGATGACGCCGACGATCGTGCTCGATGCCGAAGGCAAACGCCCGTGGCTCGTCCTTGGTAGCCCCGGTGGCGGACGCATCATCAACACGGTCTTCCAAGTGGTCTGCAACGTCATCGACCACAGGCTCGCGCTGCACAGCGCAGTGGCTGCGCCGCGCATCCACCAGCAGTGGTTGCCGCGCCAGGTCTACTGGGAAGAGCTCGCCTTGCCGCGCGATGTGCGCGAGAAGCTCGAGCTGCGCGGGCAGAGCTTCCGCGCGGAGGCGACGAGCATTGGCCGTTGCCAGGCCATCCACTGGGTGGGTGAGGGGCGGGTCGAGGCTGTCGCCGACCCGCGGAGCGGGGGTAGCGCGCGGGCTTACTGACGCAGTGCAGCGCCGCGCGCTAGCGCCAGCGCGCCGTCACTCGACGTCTCACTTGTCGTCGCCGCCGGCTTCGGCCTTCTTCTTCTCGGCCTCGGCGAGCTTGCGGCGCCGATTCTTGATCCAGTTGTCCCAGCCCTCCTGCGTGCCGCCTGCGAGGCTCTTGTTGTAGAAGTCCTGCATGAGGCGGACGCACTTGGCGTTCCAGTAGGCGTCCGCTGGCTTTACGTCCTCGCCGGCGGCGGTCACCTTGAACGGGAAGTTCTGCCCCTCGAGCATCTCCTCGATGGCCTTGTGGACCGAGAAGGCGATCTCGGCCTGTTCGGTGCTGGTGTAGTCGACGACGCGCAAGGCATTGGCGAGGGCGACGAAGGCGAGGCGTGGCTTCTCCTTGAGGCTGCGCAAGGCTCGCTGCCCGTGGAGGCTGTCGTCTTCGACGGCGGTCTTGGCGAGCTCGGCGAACTCCTTCGCGGTCGCCTCATCGACGTCGGCCGGGAAGTCGAGGTCCGAGAGCTCCGTGCGCGCGTCAAAGGGCGTGACGATGGCCTCGGGCTTCTTGGATTCGCCCTTCTCGGCGACAGCCTTGGGCGCGTCCTTCTTGGACGCTTCAGCAGCGGCGCCTTCCTTTGCGCCGGCGCCGGCGTCGGTCTTGGTCTCGGCATCCGGCTTGGCCGAGGCTTCTTTGGCGTCCTTCGCGCTTGCGGCGTCCTTCTTCGCGACGGCTTCTTCTGCCTTCGCTGCGTCCTTTGTGCTGGTCGCTGGGCTTCCTTCTTCGTTCTTCGGCGCCTCGACGACGGCTTGGTTGTCCTTCTTGGTGCCTTGCTCTTCGCCCTTGCCGCTCATCAAGAAGTAGGCGGCGACGCCGAGGACAGCCACGCCGATGCCGATGCCGGCGAAGAGCGGAGCCTTGCTCTTCGGCGCTTCGCTATCCTCACCACGGCGAGCCCGCGAAGAGCCAGCCGACGCCCGCGCGCCCGCACGCCCAGCGGTGCTGCGCGCGCCAGCGCGGCGCGGAGCGTCGCCTTCGTCGGCCGCCGTCGCAGCCTTGCTGCGAGTGGTCGCCGTGCGCGACTTTGCGGCACTCGCCGAACGCGTGGGCTTGGCCGCAGCGCGAGCTACCGGCTTGGCGGCCGGTTTCACGACCGCTTTTTGCTCGCTCGCCTTCGGGGCCGGGCGCTCGGTCGCGGGCTTGGCGGCGGCCGGTGGCGCATCGGGGACGATCGAGTTCGCGATCTCGATCGCGGCGCCGCAGGCCTTGCAGCGCGCTTTCGCGCCTTGGAAGGACTCGGGAATGCGATAACGCGCGCCGCAGTTGGCGCAGGCGACGGTGCGAACGGTCATAGGAACTTTCGACGGTCGGTGAGGACGCGGCGCAGGCGCCGCGGGGGGAAGGGGAAGCTTGCTCGCTCGACGAGGCATCGACCATGGACCGACGACGCTTCGTCGATCCTCGATACAGCTCGAGCGAGGTGAAGAATCCTAACGCCCAGCGGGGCCTCGTGCACGACGCGTCCTTACCGGGCCCAGGCCGACACGCCGCGCGCCCGAGCGCGGTTCGTGGCAGGCGGCGCTCCTCGGGCGCGTCGCCCCAGGAGCTACTTTCCGCCAGCCTTCGAGGGTTCCTTCGCGGGCTCCGCCGGCTTGCGTGGGGCGTCCTTTTGGATCTTGCCGCGGCCGGTGTCGATCGCCTCGGCGCCAGCCTTGATGGCCGCATCGAGGTCCTCGTCGGTCTCGCCTTGGAAGTCGCCGTCCGGCTTGTGGTAGAACCGCCACCAGTTGGCGAAGAGCATCTGGATCAGCTTCTGGCGGTCCTCGTCGCTGCCGCCGAAGACCGACTCGGGGTCGTTGTCGAAGAACCACGGCACACCGGAGCCGACCATGAGGTTGTAGGTCTTGACGAGCATGCCCGCGCCCTCGCGCTCGAACTGCGTCTTGATCGGGCGTTCGAAGAGGGCGTTGAGGATGCGCGGGATCGCGGGTTTGCCAATCTCCTGCAGGTCCTTGGCGGCCGTGATCGCGGCCTTTGGGCTGTCGCTCTCGGTGAAGACCTGGGCGACGAGGTCGTCGATCCGCTTACGCACATCGGGCGGCGTGTCCTCGAGGTGGTCCATCGGCACTGCCTCGGCCATGTCCGCCTTGACCTTCTTGCCCTTGAGTTCGACGGTCTCGCCGAACTTCGGCGTCTTGAGCGTCTTGTGCTTCTCGCGCGTCGGCACCTTGGGCTGGCGGACCTTGTAGAAGTCGACGAGCTTCCAATCGTGGATGAGCCAGCCGAGCGCCGGTCCGTCGTTGACGATGTCGTGCTCGACGACCGCCATGCCGATGTTGCGGCCCTCCTTGAAGGGGAACTTGAGCGTGACTTTGATCTGCTTGGCGTCGTCCGGGAACTCGACCGGCACGAGCTCGATCGTCGTGACGTCGTGCGTGTCGAAGACCGTGCCGAGATCGGAGGCGAGGATCGCTTTGAAGGTCTCGGCTTGGAAGGCCGCCTGGTCCTCCTGCGAGAGGAGCGACCAGCCCGACGGCTGCTTGCTCGTGCTCCGAGCCCAGATCTGCGGCCAGGAGACGAGGCGCTCGATGTCGAAGACGCTCTTCTTGTCGGCGATGCCCTTACAGAAGGCCGCCGCGCGCTGGTAGGGCGCGTGCTCGCTGCCGAGCTTGGTGATCTTTGCGGCGACCTCGACCTTCTCGGGCGGCTTCTCCTTCTTGGTCAAGCCGTAGATCAAGGCGCCGATCAGGATGGGCGAGAGGATCAGCGCCCCGCGCAGCAGCATGGGCCCCGCGCCACCGCTCCCAGCGCGTCGGTTCGCCTTGGCGCCTGATGCTGCGCGCCGCGGCGTGAAGGCCGTCTTGCAGTTCTTGCAAGTGACGACCGTGTCGAGATGCTGCTCGGGGACCTGGTACTTGGTATTGCAGCGGGGGCAGGCAATGGCGGCGCGGCCATCGGCGCCGACGCGCGGTCCGGCATCGCTGCGTGAACCCGCAGAGCCCTTGCGCGTGGTAGCAGTCGAAGCGCTCCGACCGGAGCGAGAAGTAGTGGCGGAAGTACGACGGCGTGCAGCCATGTTGGATCGGGTAGTGCGGGACGCGGCGGATTTTTGCTGGCGCGGGGGAAGCCTTGCGTGCAAACGCTGGTGGATCAGAGTAGTTCGGTCTCCCCGCCTTGGGAAGACCTCGCGTCGAGAGAAGCACAGCATGGCCCAAAACGAAGCGCCCTTCCGTCTCGTATCTGCCCACGAGCCAGCCGGCGACCAGCCCGATGCCATCGACCGCCTCGTGCGGGGACTCCAGAACGGCGATCCCTACCAAACCCTGCTGGGCGTCACGGGGTCGGGCAAGACCTACACGATGGCGCAGACCATCGCGCGCGTCGGGCGTCCAGCCTGTGTGCTCGCGCCGAACAAGACCTTGGCGGCGCAGCTCTACTCTGAGTTCAATGGCTACTTCCCGCACAACTCGGTCGGCTATTTCATCTCGTACTACGACTACTACCAGCCCGAGGCCTACATCCCCGGGTCGGACACCTACATCGAGAAGGAGTCCACGATCAACGAGCAGATCGAGAAGATGCGCAACGCGGCCACCGCCAACCTCCTCGATCGTCGCGACTGCATCATCGTGGCCTCGGTCTCGTGCATCTACGGCCTCGGTTCACCGCAGCACTACGCCGACATGTCGGTGCGCATCGAAGTCGGCCTCGAGGTCGACCGGGACGACATGCTGCGCAGCCTCACGCGCATCCAATACAAGCGCAACTTGCTCGACTTCGTGCGCGGCAGCTTCCGCGTGCGCGGTGACGTCGTCGAGATCTTCCCGAGCTACGACGACGAGCGCGTGTTTCGCGTCGAGTTCTTCGGCGACGAAGTCGAGTCGATCTACTTGGTCGATCCGCTGCGCGGCGAAGTGCTCGAGCGCCTCGAGGCGATCACGATCTATCCGGTCTCGCACTACGTGACGCCCGAAGATCGCTTGCTGCGCGCTTGCGAGACCATCAAGGAAGAGCTCGAGGAGCGCCTCGAGTACTTTCAGAAGCGCGGTCGCCTGCTCGAAGCGCAGCGCCTCGAGCAGCGCACGCGTTACGACCTCGAGCTCTTGCGCGAGATCGGCTTCTGCCAAGGCATCGAAAACTACTCGCGCCACCTCGATGGAAGGGCGGCGGGGGAGCCGCCGGCGACGCTGCTCAATTACTTTCCGAACGACTTCGTTTTCTTCATCGACGAGAGCCACGTCGCGGTGCCGCAGATCGGCGGCATGTTTCTCGGTGACCGCGCGCGCAAGACCACGCTCGTCGAACACGGCTTTCGCCTACCGTCGGCCATCGACAACCGCCCGCTGCGCTTCGAAGAGTTCGAGCGCCTCGTCGGGCAGTGCATCTACGTCTCGGCGACGCCCGGCGAATACGAGGTCGAGAAGTCGGGCGGCGTCACTGCCGAGCAAGTCATCCGCCCGACCGGCCTCGTCGATCCGACGATCGAGATCGTCCCCGCGAAGGGCCAGGTCGACCACTTGCTCGGCGAGCTTCGTTCGACGGTGCAGCGCGGCTTCCGCGTCCTCGTGACGACCTTGACCAAGCGCATGGCCGAGGAGCTCACCGACTACTATCGCGAGGTCGGCGTCAAGGTGCGCTACCTGCACTCGGACATCGATTCGCTCGAGCGCGTCGCCATTCTGCGCGACCTGCGCATGGGCGTCTTCGATGTCCTCGTCGGGATCAACCTGTTGCGCGAAGGACTCGACCTGCCCGAGGTCGCGCTCGTCGCGGTCCTCGATGCCGACAAGGAGGGCTTCTTGCGTTCGCGGACGTCCTTGATCCAGACCTGCGGGCGCGCGGCGCGCAACGTCGAGGGCCGTGTCGTTCTCTATGCAGACAAGGTCACGGGATCGATGCAGGACGCGATCGCCGAGATGGATCGGCGGCGCACGAAGCAGCTGGCCTACAACGAAGTGCATGGCATCACGCCGACGACGATTAAGAGCAAGATCAAGGACCTTCTCGACTCGGTGTCCGAGCGCGACTACGTGACGGTACCCATCGACAAGGATGCCCACGAGGTTTTGTTGCCGCAGTCGAAGCAGGACTTGCAGAAGGAGATCGCCAAGCTCAAGGAGAAGATGGCAGCCGCGGCCCGCGACCTCGACTTCGAGCGCGCCGCCAAGCTCCGTGACGAGGTCTTCCGCCTCGAGCGCATGGACCTGACCCTGCGCTGACGCGGGCAGCTGAAGCGAGAACGCGAGCACACGAAAGCAACGCCATGAACGCCAAAGTCATCGACGCCGTCCGCAAGCTGCCGCATGCGCCCGGCTGCTACATCTTCAAGGACGGTCGAGGCACGGTGCTCTACGTCGGCAAGGCCGGCGACCTGCGCAAGCGCGTGGCGGCCTACCTCAAGCAAGGCGGCGATGGGCGCATGCAGATGCCCTTCCTCGAGGCCGAGGCCGCCGATGTCGACTTCGTGGCGACCGGGACCGAGCAAGAAGCGCTGCTCCTCGAGAACACGCTGATCAAGAAGTTCAAGCCGCGTTACAACATCCGGCTCAAGGACGACAAGGCCTTCTTGATGCTGCGCCTCGACCGACGCGAGGCTTGGCCGTGGTTTCGCTTCGTGCGTCGGCGCAAGAACGATGGTGCCCAGTACTTTGGACCCTTCGCATCGGCGCGCTCGATCCGCAAGACGCTGAAGCTCCTGCACAAAGTCGCGCCGCTGCGAGACTGCAGCGACGCGGTCTTCGACAACCGGTCCCGGCCCTGTCTCAAGTACCAGATCGGTCGTTGCCCGGCGCCATGCACGGGTCTCATCGAGCGCGCTGCCTACGAAGTCTTGATCGAGCGCGCCGTCGCCATCCTCGGCGGCGCGACGCGCGAGCTCGAGGAAGAGCTCACGCAGAAGATGCTCGCGGCGGCCGAGCGCCTCGAGTTCGAGCTCGCGCAGGCCATCAAGGACAACCTCACTGCGCTGCAGCGCATCACCGAGCGCGAGGGCGTGACGACCGCCAAGGGCGTCAGTGATCGCGACGTCATCGGCATCCACGTCGAGAAGGACTCGGTGCATTTCGCGCTGCTCTCGTATCGCGACATGGGGCTCGAAGCGACGCGCGTGCAGCACTTCAAGACGCAAGTGCCGATGGCCGAGCTGCTCGCTTCCTTCGTGAGCCAGCTCTACTACGGCGATCGCTACGTACCGCGGCAGATCCTGCTGCCAGCGGAGCCGGTCGACTTCGACGCGCTCATCGCTTGGCTCGTCGAGCGACGCGGCGCGCCTTGCGAAGTGCTCGTGCCGCAGCGCGGCGACAAGCGTCGTGCGGTCGAGCTCGCGAACAAAAACGCCGAGTTCGCGGCCGCGACCTGGGCCAAGGGCGGTGTGCGAGCCCAAGAAGACCTCGACGAGGTCCAGCGCTTGCTCGCCTTGCCGCAGCGCCCGTCGCGCATCCACTGCCTCGACATCTCGACGATGCAGGGGCGGGACACGGTCGCGTCGCGGGTGGCCTTGGTCGATGGCCAGCCCTTCCCGGCGGAATACCGGCGCTTCAAGATCCGCGGTGAGGCCATCGGCGATGACTTCTCGGCGATGGAGCAGGCCGTGCGCCGTTCCTTGCGGCTCTGCCTCGAGCGCGATGGCGAAGAGCTGCCCGACCTGCTCTTGATCGACGGCGGCAAGGGTCAGCTCTCAGCTGCCGTTGCCGCTGCGGCGGACGCCGGCATCGGTGAAGAGGTCGCGATCGTCGCCCTCGCCAAGGACAAGCAGGGCAAGGGTGAGCGCGTCTTCCGGCCGGGTCGCACGCTACCCGTTGCGCTCTTGCCCGGGACGCCGGCTTTCGCGGTCTTGACGCGGGCGCGCGACGAGGCGCACCGCTTTGCCATCGGCTACCACCGGAAGCTGCGCGAGGCGATCACCAGCGAGCTCGACGCCATCGAGGGCTTGGGACCGCGGCGGCGACGCGACCTACTGCGCCATTTTGGGAGCCTCGCCGCGGTGCGGGCGGCCGGCCTCGAGGAACTGACGCGAGTCAAAGGTATCTCGCTGCGCCTCGCCGAGGCGATCTACAGCGGGCTGCGCAGAGGTTCTTGAGCGGTGGCGTGGATCGGCTTCTAAGGGGTGGCGGTATGTGGGATACTGTAGTAGCGGGTGAAACGAGTCTGCGGTCCATGTCCGCGGGCACGTACGTACCCTCTTTCCTTCCTTCAATGGCCGCCTGGTTTGGCCATCTCCATTCGTTCTTGTAGCGGCGTTCACGGATGAGCGTCGCGGAGTATCACATGCGTCAGATCTCGACTCTTCTCACCCTTGCTGCTTGCAGCGTTGTCGTCGCGAGCGCCGCGGCGCAAAACTACCACGTCTCACCGGTCGTCGCGGCGACCAACGAAGGCTCGGGCAGCAATGCCTTCCCGTTCTCGTCGAGCGTGCAGCGTCGCTACATGCAGATCCACAGCGACATGCCCCTGCAGGCGATGCAGATCAAGGCGATCGGCTTCCGCAACACCGCTTCTGCGTCCACCTACACGGGCAGCCGCCAGCTCGACATCGAACTCTTCATGGGACGGACGCGCGCTTGGAATGAGTGCAGCTTCATCTACGACCAAAACTGGCTTCAGAACTCGAAGATGCAGGTCGTGACGCGCAAGACAATCACCTTCGGTGCCGGCGCCGCAGCGAGCCCCGGCCCGAGCCCCTTTGATCCTTCGCTCGAGATCAAGCTCGACGCGCCCTACGTCTACATCGGGGCGGCCGGTTCCCTCGGCTGGGAGCTGCACATGCACTCCAACGTGGCGACCGGCACCAACGGGTCGATCGACGTCGACATTTGCTCGTTTGCGCCAGGTTCGGATTCGCCGACGACGACCGCCTGCACGGCTGGCGGACAGTCGACGCCGATGGCGCACACGGTCGAAATCTCGGATCGCTCCGGCACGCTTCTCATGCTCTTCAGCGCGCGCTACTGCCCGGCCAATGCGCCGTCGCTGCTGATCATCGGTACGCAGAACCTCAACGTGCCGATTCCTGGCCTCTGCGCGAACCTCGCGACGGACCTCCTGCTCGTCTTCCCCTTCGGGACTTCGGACGCGAATGGGGACCTGCACCGCATCGGGACGACCTACTACTTTGGAGCTGCCGGTGGCGTGATTGCTGTCCCGAACCCAGGCGCAGGGACGATCTACAGCCAGATCCTGTCCTTCGACGCAACGCAGCCCGGCCTGCCCTTCGCGGCGTCCAACGGCCTCGCGCTGACGATCCCGCAGTCGGACACGAGCAAGAAGGTCGAGGTGACGCGCCTCTTCAACAATTCTGGTGGCGTGACCGAGCCCATGTCGGCGGTCTTCGACACGTCCTCGATGGGCTATGGCCTCGTGACGCGCTTCACGTACTGAGGCGCGATTATCGTGGGTCGTTGACGGCCTACCACGGTTGTAGTAGAAACTGCGACAACTGTGGTAGATGAACGTCGACTGACCGATGCCGAATGGGCCTTGATGCATGCCCTCTGGGCGGGCGCCCCGGCCACGGCCCGCGAGCTTCGCGAGCGGGTCGCGGCCGACTGGGCCTACACGACGGTCAAGACGCTGCTGCAGCGTCTGGTCGACAAGGGTGCGGTTGCGGTCGAACTGCGTGGCAACACCGGGCATTACACGCCGCTGTGGCAGGCTGCTGAAGCTCGGCGCTCGGCGCTGCGGTCGCTGCTCGAGTCGGCCTTCGAGGGATCGTTCGGACGCTTGTTCGTGCACCTCGCGCGCGACGAGGCGCTGAGCGCGGACGAGGTCGCAGAGCTCAGTGGTCTGCTCGACGAGCACGCGGAGAAGCCCGCCGCTCACAAACCCGCCGCGAAGCGCGGCCGTACGTCGTCCGCGCGCACGAGGGCAGCGCGCAAGAAGAAGTCATGAGCATCGCTCTCTGGTCCGACCATGTCGTCGCGGTCTCGCTGCAGCTCCTGCTGCTCGGTTGCGTGGCGCTGCTTCTCGACTTCTCCTGCTTGCGCCGCGCGAGCCGCATCCGTGAACTGCTCTGGTCGCTCGTGCTGCTGCGCGCGCTGCTTCCGGTTCAATGGTTCGAGGCCGAGGCTGGCTCGCCGCTCGCCCTTGCGAGCGTCATCGCGACAAAAGTAGCACCGAGCGACGCCGCCTTTTTCGTCGTCCAGGTGTGCCTTGCGACGGCGTGCATCTTGCTCGGCTGGACCTTGCATCGCCGGCGCGTGGCTCGGCTTCGGAACGGCAGTCGTCCGCTCGACGAGGCGTCGTGCTGGTTCGCTGCGTGGACGGCCGCGCTCCAGCGTTGCGGGCAGGTTCGTGTCCCAAGCGTGCGCCTGGTCGCTGCTCCGATCACGCCCTGCGTCGTCGGGATCTGGCGGCCGACGCTGTTCTTGCCGCTCGATGGCTTCGTGCCGGGCGAAGCTTCGGGCGGCGCAGCGGATCGTGACCTCGAGCACGTCTTGTTGCATGAGCTCGCGCACCTACGCCGCCGGGATCCACTGCGGGCAACAGCAACTGTCATCGTGCAATGTCTCTTCTGCTTTCACCCCGTGGTCTGGGTCGCGGCGTCGCGCCTCGCGCTCGCGCGGGAAGTCTCGGCGGACCGCCTGGCCGCTGCATGGAGCCGCCACGACGCGGTCGACTATGGCCGGACTTTGCTCCGCTTCGCTGCGATGCGACAGGCGCCCGGCTTGGCCTTTGGCCGTGCGTCGACGATTGCGCGGCGGGTCCAAGCCCTCGTCGATGGGCCGCAGCGCTCGGCACGCAGCGCGGCTGTCGTCGTCGCCTTCCTCATGAGCATGGCGGCAGGAGCCATCGGCGAAAGAGCCGGGGCTGTCGATGCGCAACGCGACTCGCTCGGCGACTTCCGCCTAGAAGACGCTCGAGGCTGCCTGCAGAAGCGCTACCTGGTCTTCCAAGCCATGGCGTCCCATTTCGATTCCCCACAGGAGCAAAGATGACCTTTCGCAACATCGCCACCTTCGTTCTCGCTGCCTTGCCCGCTGTCTTCGTCCTCACGCGACCGGATGCAGCGACGGAGACCACGACGACTCAGGATTCCTCGCAGGACCCTGCGAAGATGCAAGAGCAGATGAAGGAGATGATGGCCAAGGCCGCCAAGTTCACGCAGCCAGGCGCGGAGCACAAGAAGCTCGCGCGCATGGTCGGCACGTGGACGATGAGCACGCGCTTCGTGATGGCCGGTCAAAAGTCCAAGCCCGAAACGGGCGAGAGCCAGATCTCATGGCTCGATGAGGGGCGTTGGCTCCAGATGCGCTGGTCCGGCAGCATGATGGGGCAGCCGGCTCGTGGTTGGACTTGGCTCGGCTACGACAAGTTCAAGATGAGCTACGTGTCGACTTCGGTGAGCTCCGGCGACACCGCGATGAACCGCAGCGAGGGTGACCTCACGCCCGACGGCAAGGCCCTCGTGCTCTACGGCACCCTCGATGAGTACCTGACCGGCGAACACGACAAGATGGTGCGCTACGTCTACCGCTTCGTGAGCGACGACGAGATGGTCCTCGAAGTCCACGACTTGCCGATCGGCCTCGAGAACACGATGGTCATGGAGATCAGCTTCGAGCGAAAGGCCTGAGCCGGTTCGACCCGGGTCAACGACTCACGTTCGTCCCAAAGAAGCGCGACCAAGCAACGCGCACGGCGATGCCCGTTGTCGACGAGAGGCGCTGCGCCTCTTCGCCGAGTCGGGCCAGGTAGACCACGCCGTCCGCGACGAAGACGAGCCGCGTCGACAGGGGGTCGAAGTCGTAGTGCTCGACATGGGGTGCGAGCCCTCCGATCGTGAGCGTCTCGACCACGCTTCCGTCAGCGAGCGCGCGCTTCAACCGGGTCGACGAGTCGCTGCGCTCGCGCCACGCGATCTCGCGCCCGTCGCCCGACCAGGCAAAGTCGAGCGCTTCGTTCTCGCTACCGCTGAGCACGCGCGTCCCGAGCCCCAAGCTCTCGGTCACGAGCAGGCGCGTGCCCGCGGCGGTCCGCTCGATCCATGCGAAGCGCGCCCCGTCGGGTGACCAGGCGAGGAGGTCGATTTCGGTCGGGTTCGGTGGCGCCGCGCTCGTCGAAAAGTGCAAACGGCCGTCGCTGCGCACCAGTATGAGTTCGTGGTGTTCGTTCGTGCGCAGGTCGCCGATGGCCACGATCTCATCGTCGCGCGGTGACCAGCGGAAGGCGCGCACTTCGTGGCCCTCGGCTGGGCTCGGGATGAAGTACAGCGCCCTGGCCGCTTCGAGGCTCGCGACACCGAGCGAAGCGCGGGCACCTTCGGCGCTCGTCGTGATCCAGCCGAAGCGTTCCCCGTCACGCGAGACTTGGAAGTCGACGATGCTCTGGCCCGCGTTCACGCGGCGGGTGGCGCTCGGGCCTAGCGGGCCGATCACGGTCACGACGAAGGCGGAGGAGTTGGTCGCCGCGCTTGCTTCCTCGGTCCACACGAGTGCTCGACCCGCGGGATCGACGCCGACGACCGCTGTCGCGTCTCGCGCCGCTGACGACTTGCCCAAGAAGTACGGTTGCGCACGGAGCGGCAGCAAGAGGTCGAGCTGCCAGACGGAGTCGCGGTAGGACGCGACCACGAGTTCCCGCCCGCCGCTCATCGTGTGCAGCCGCGGAGCGACGTCGCTCCGCGTCGTCAAGCGATGCTCCCGCGCGCTCGTAGTCGACTTGCTCGATGTGCCGCGTCGTTGGGTCGAACGTCTGGCAGTGGGCGAGCCAGGCTTGTCGACCGTTGCCTGCATCGACGAAGCGCACGCGGTCCGCCTCGGCATCGAGCGCGAAGCGTCGCTCATTCGCGTCATCGAGGTCGTGGACCACGACTTCGCTCAGCTCGCCGCTGCCTCCTTGGATGCGATTGAGCCAGACGACGCGGGAGCGGGTATCGAAGGCGAAGAGCGAGCTCGTTCCGCCCGAACACTCGTCGGCGCCGTCGATATGAACTTGGGCGAAGTGCGGGCCAGCGACATTCT